>CALZFA010000021.1 GCA_945644815.1 uncultured Clostridia bacterium | reverse complement strand
AATTGCGCAGCATGGCGGGAACCATTCTGTATTTATGCATAAAACTCCACCATTTAAGCAGGGTTTTTCTTTTTATAAAATTATTTTCCCGTGCTGCCTGCTTTCGACAAATTCTGCATTGCCGGTAGTGTATGATGATTTTACGAGGTGGGAAGAGTGGTTATATATCTGGAATATCTTTTTTTGGAGAATTTTCTCACGGGCGTGCTGCTGCTCATTCTGACGGCAAAGCTGGCGGGAAATCAGCCGGGGTGGAAACGGATTCTTCTGGGAAGCTTTCTTTCCGGAGTTTCGGGATTTACCATTTTTATTCCGGTGGGAGTATTTTGCGGTACAGTTGTAAAACTGGCTGCCGCAGTACTCATATGTATGGCGGTTTTTTATGAAAAACCTCTGAAACTTAAGAGAATACTTAAGACGGCCGTACTCCTTCTCGCTTTATCTTTCCTTTCAGGCGGGGCGGCTATGGCCTTCGCATTATGGCAGCAGATGCCTGCTGTAAACGGCAACGGCACCCTGTATTTGGAACCTCTGACATATGGAACACTGGTATGTCTTGCGTTGCCCGCCTTTGGACTGACATGTATTTTTGTGAAAACAGTGAAAAAGAGACAGATGGAAGCAATTACCAGAGGGAGAGTGTGTTTAACCATAGAAGGACAGGTTTATTCGTTTGAGGCTCTTGCTGATTCCGGCAGCACTCTAAGAGAGCCTTTGACGGGTAAACCGGCTGCACTCATAGATCGAAAGGGGGCAGAAAAGCTTCCTTTTCGGCCGGGAAATGGCCGGAGCGGAAAGAATGAGACCCTTGCAAACCGGCTGGTACTGATACCATATAAAGCGGTGGGGACAGAGAAAGGCCTGTTGAAAGGCATAAGAACTGACAGCATAACCTTTGGAAAAAAGGAGATGAAAGGGGCTGTTTTGGCCTTTTATGACGGCGATTTCGGGGATTTTGATGTCCTACTGAGCAGGGAGGTTCTGGATGAAGAGATTACATAGACGGACGGCAGCCCGTTTTAGAAAGGTGCTTCAAAAGGCAGAGGAATTATATCGACTTATTTTATTAAGATTAAGCCGCAGTGTCTACTACATAGGCGGAAGCGATGTGCTGCCTCCTCCCCTTCACTCCGATGAGGAGGAAAAAATGCTGAAGGCCTACGCTGCAGGCGATATGAATGCAAGAAGCATTCTTATAGAGCATAATCTTCGGCTGGTGGTGTATATAGCCAAAAAGTTCGAGAATGCAGGAGTAAATGTGGAGGACCTGATTTCCATAGGCACCATCGGACTGATAAAAGCAGTTAATACCTTTAAACTTGATAAGAAAATCAAACTGGCCACCTATGCTTCACGGTGCATAGAAAACGAAATTCTCATGTATTTGCGCAGAAATACCCGTATTAAAAGTGAGGTGAGCCTTGACGAGCCGCTGAACGTGGACTGGGATGGCAACGAGCTGCTGCTCAGCGATATTCTCGGAACGGAAAACGACATAGTATCCCGGCGAATAGAGGAAGAGGTAAACAGAAAGCTTCTTTACAGTGCAATGAACAAACTGGAACCCAGAGAAAGGGAACTGATGGAGATGCGCTTCGGCCTGAAGAGCGGCAGAGAAATGACTCAGAAGGAGGTTGCCGACAGGCTGGGAATTTCTCAGTCATATATATCTCGTCTGGAAAAGAGGATTATAACCAGACTGCAGCGTGAAATAAAAAAACTGGGTTAAATTGGCCCGTATTAAATATGCTGCCATAGTACATAACAAAACCATAATAAAAAAACTAATTTATGATAGGATGGGTGTGTTGCTATGGCCAGTAAAGTTGAGATATGCGGTGTAAATACTGCCAAACTGCCTCTGTACAAAGAGGCGGAAATGAAGGAAATGATTGAGAAAGTCAAGGCAGGAGATATGGAGACCCGAGATAAATTTATCCAGGGTAATCTTCGGCTGGTTCTCAGCGTTATACAGAGATTTTCCAACAGAGGAGAAAACCCGGATGACTTGTTTCAGGTGGGATGTATAGGGCTTATCAAAGCACTGGATAATTTTGATACGAGCCATGGAGTTAAATTCAGCACATATGCTGTGCCTATGATTATCGGGGAGATCAGGCGGTATCTCAGGGATAATAATTCTATCAGGGTTTCCAGATCTATGAGGGATCTGGCATATAAGTCCCTGCAGGCAAGGGAGATGCTGTCAAATTTACTCCAAAGAGAACCTACAGTGACTGAGATTGCATCCGAACTGGATGTCAAAAGAGAGGATGTCGTTATGGCGCTGGAATCCATACAGGAGCCGGTGTCCCTGTTTGAACCTGTTTTTCATGATGACGGCGATGCTATTTATGTGATGGATCAGGTGCAGGACACCAGAAACACAGACGTGAAGTGGATAGAAAACCTTTCCCTTTCCGAAGCCATGAAAAAACTTTCACCAAGGGAAAGACACATTCTCAATATGCGTTTCTTTGAGGGGAAGACACAGATGGAGGTGGCAAAGGAAATATCAATCAGTCAGGCCCAGGTAAGCCGTCTGGAAAAAAATGCGCTGAAATACATGAGGAAATATGTTTAGATACAGACAGAATAAAGAAATCGAAATGCCGGTGCAAAGCCGGTGTTTTTTGTTGCTTTCCTGACAGCAATGGGATATAATTATCACTGTGTGAAAGCATTATATAATCAGCTAATCGGAGATGAAACAGAATGGAACTTACTGTAACGATAATTTTGTTTATCGTCGGCCTGGGATTAATAATCAAGGGCGGCGATGTTTTTGTGGATGCTGCAACATGGGCTGCCGATATATCTGGAATACCCAAATTCATAATCGGAGCGACCATAGTCAGCCTGGCAACCACTCTGCCGGAACTTCTGGTATCACTCTTTGCGGCCCTGAACGGCAAGGTGGATATTGCAATAGGCAATGCAGTAGGGTCTGTCACAGCCAATACCGGACTCATAATGGCAATATCTATGATATGCCTTCCCAGCATTGCAAAAAGAAAAAGCATCGGCTTAAAGGCTGCCTTTCTCATATTGTCAACGGCACTTCTCCTGTTATTTTCTCGGGACGGATTTACGGGGGTCATTGAAAGCATAGTACTTCTTGTAATATTTGCTGTTAGCATGTGGGACAGCATTTCAAAAGGAAAAAAAGCAGCAGGATTAAAGAACGCCTCCGAAGGTGTTATGGTCAAGAGAAATGAGATTCTTTCCAATGCCGCCAAGTTCGTACTGGGTGCAGCCGCCATAGTAATAGGTGCGGATATGCTGGTGGATTACGGAAGCAGCCTGGCTCGTTTCCTTGGCATATCAGAGGCAGTTATAGGAGCCACCTTAATCGCTGTGGGTACGTCCATACCGGAACTGGTCACTACGGTTACGGCCATAGCAAAGAGGGAGGCCTCCTTGTCAGTAGGAAACATAATCGGCGCAAATGTAATTGATATAACCCTCATCATGCCCCTTTGCGCTCTCCTTTCAGGCAAACCGCTGCCTGTTTCCGGCCAGAATTTAGTATTAGACATTCCGGCATGCTTTGCTATAATAATACTGACGCTGCTGCCTTTGCTTGCAAGAGAAAAATACAGCAGAGTCAATGGCGTTGTTTCTATGGCCGCGTACGTTGTTTATTTGTATTTGATTTTATCCGGAGCATAGGCTCCGTTGTAGGAGGAGAAAATGATATACACAAAAGAAGTAGAAAATATGTGTCCTGTAAATAAAGGCGCATACCATGGCCCGGCACCTATTCCGCAGGAAGGAAAATGGGTGCAGGTAAAAGAAGTATCCGACATATCCGGCCTCACCCATGGCGTAGGCTGGTGTGCACCTCAGCAGGGTGCCTGCAAGCTTACTCTTAATATCAAGGACGGAATTATCGAAGAGGCACTGGTGGAGACTCTGGGTTGCTCGGGAATGACACATTCAGCTGCCATGGCCGGTGAAATCCTTATCGGAAAAACTCTGCTGGAAGCTCTAAATACAGACCTGGTCTGCGATGCCATCAACACCGCTATGAGAGAGCTGTTCCTGCAGATTGTTTACGGCAGAAGCCAGTCCGCATTTTCGGAAGGCGGTCTTGCCATTGGTGCAGGTCTTGAAGATCTGGGAAAGGGTACGAGGAGCCAGGTGGGCACTATTTATTCCACCAAGGCAAAAGGACCAAGATACCTGGAGCTTGCAGAAGGTTACATAACCGAAGCAGGGCTCGACGAAGAAGGAAATATCATAGGTTATAAATATGTTAATCTGGGCAGAATGATGGATAACATCAAAGCCGGAATTGAGCCTCTTGAGGCTATAGAAAAGGCAAGCGGCAAGTACGGCAGATTTGACGAGGCGGTTCGCACTATCGACCCGCGTAAGGAATAGGAGGCGGACCGAATGAGCGAAAAAATTGTTTTTGAGAACTACGACAGAAAAATAGAAAAAATTGAAAAGGTGCTGGCTGCATACGGAATTGCAGGCCTTGAGGATGCTGACAAAATCTGTAGGGAAAAGGGGCTTGACCCATATAAAGCTGCAAAAGATATTCAGCCTATTTGCTTTGAAGATGCATGCTGGGCCTATGTGGCGGGTGCTGCCATTGCCGTTAAGAAGGGATGCACCAAGGCTGCAGATGCAGCTGAGGCTATAGGAGAGGGACTGCAGGCCTTCTGCCTGCCGGGCTCTGTTGCCGAGGACAGGAAAGTCGGACTGGGACACGGAAATCTGGCTGCAATGCTCCTTCGTGAGGAAACAGAGTGTTTTGCTTTCCTTGCCGGCCACGAATCCTTTGCGGCGGCAGAGGGAGCCATAGGCATTGCCAAGTCAGCCAACAAAATCAGAAAAAAACCTCTGAGAGTAATCCTTAACGGTTTAGGTAAGGATGCAGCTCAGATTATTTCAAGAATCAACGGGTTTACTTATGTGCAGACTCAGTTCGACTATTATACAGGTGAGCTTAAAGTAGTAAAGGAGATTCCTTACTCAAAGGGAGAACGGGCGCTGGTACGCTGCTACGGTGCCGATGATGTAAGAGAAGGCGTAGCGATAATGCATAAGGAGAGAGTGGATGTGTCCATTACGGGAAATTCCACCAATCCTACCAGATTCCAGCATCCGGTGGCCGGAACCTATAAGAAGGAATGTGTTGAACAGGGCAAGAAGTATTTTTCCGTAGCTTCAGGCGGAGGCACGGGCAGAACTCTTCATCCTGACAATATGGCGGCCGGTCCTGCTTCCTACGGTATGACGGATACCATGGGAAGAATGCACTCGGATGCCCAGTTTGCAGGGTCATCGTCCGTTCCTGCTCATGTAGCAATGATGGGCTACATCGGCATGGGAAACAACCCTATGGTAGGAGCTACTGTGGCTGTGGCCGTTGCCGTAGAAGAGGCCATGAGGTAAATCAATATAAGATAAGCAAAATGCTGCATTGACCTGCAGCATTTTTTGCTGGAAATGTATTGACAGTGTATTACTGAGTGTAGTACACTTCTTTTGTACAAATAATGTTAACTGATGTCAATAATTTTTAAGAGGGGCAAATTATGTTAAAGTTAAAAAACGTATCAAAATTCTACTACAGCAACGGAATGATTGCCAGCGGATTTTCCAGGGTTAATCTGGAGCTTAGTATGGGGGAATTCGTGGTCATTACCGGTGAATCCGGCAGCGGCAAATCAACCTTGCTTAATGTACTTTCCGGCCTCGACACTTATGAAGAGGGCGAAATGTACATCAACGGGGAAGAAACCAGCCACTACAACGAGGAGGACTTTGAAGAGTACCGCCGCAGGTATGTGGGCAATATCTTCCAGAATTTCAACCTGGTGAACAGCTATACCGTATACCAGAACGTTGAGCTGGCACTTTTGCTCAACGGTGAGTCACGCAAAAACATAAAGGATGAGATTATGGACATAATCGCAAAGGTGGGACTTACGGACTTTGCAGGCACTAAATGCTCCAAGCTTTCCGGAGGGCAGAAGCAGAGGGTGGCCATAGCAAGGGCACTGGCCAAAGAAACCCCTGTTATCGTAGCAGACGAACCTACAGGGAATCTTGACAGCAATGCTGCAGAGGAGGTAATGAAGATTCTCAGCGAAATTTCAAAAGATAAGCTGGTAATCATTGTTACACACAACATAGAGCAGGTGGAAAAATATGCAACCCGTCTTATCAAGATGCATGATGGCAAGATTCTGGAGGATAAGACACTTAAAAAGCCTGAGACAGACGAAGATAATGTGGAAAGAAATTTCCGGGATATAACTGTAGCCAACAGGATAGGCTTGGGATTGAGAAATGCCTTTAACATACCGAGTAAATTTATTCTGGTTTTTGCGGTTTTTCTTTTTATTGCCCTCGCAGTGGCAGGAACATATTCTTCATTTCAGAAAGAGACCTATGAGGAGAATGTATTAGGATACTCTGAATTTTTCAGTGATACATCCGACAACAGAATCGTAATAAACAAGCCGGACCGAAGCCCTATAACCGATGAAGAATTTGCTTCTTTGGAGGCTCTTTCCAATGTGCAGAGAATAGCAAAAGACGATATGCTGGTGGACTATACCCAGAGCCTCAGCGATGAGGAGTATATGTATTACTTCTACGGCAGTTATGTAGACATAAAGGATTTCCGGGGGAATCTGGCTGCAGGACGCATGCCTGAGGCTCCGGGAGAGATTATTCTCGCAGGGGCTGAGAGCGATTATTACCTCAGCGAAAATACAGAAGATATACTCGGAAGAGAGTTCTTTACGGAGGAATACGACAGCAACGGGGAGAGAACAAAAAATAACCCGGTAACAGTAGTGGGAATCGCCTATAATGAAGACGGAAATTATAATAACACTTTCTTTGTGGGTGAAGATATTATGAGCCTGCTGCGTAAGCAGTCGGCTATGGACCAGAATAAGATCAGCTCGCGGTTTGAGGGGCAGAATTATGAAAGCAGCAGCTATGACCCTTATTTCCGCATAACTCCTTCGGCTTCCGTGCCTGAGGGAAAGGCATATGTAAGCAGGGATTTCAATGATTTAACGGAAAAAGGAAACTGTGTAGGCAAATCAATAGTCATCTCAACCGACAGCATATACAACAAAGACTCCATGACGGTAACCATTGCAGCTACCTACACAAAGAGCAACTTCAAACGGCTTACAGGAGAAGCATACAGCGAGTCAAAAGTAGGATGTGTGTATGTAAATGAGGACGATTACAACAAACTCATAAACAAAGGAACTTTCCAAAGCTCCGTGTTCGTTAAAGATGTAAAGAAGCTGGATGAAACTGCAGCCCGTCTGAGAGAAATGGGATTCAATACTCTTATCATCAGAGATTCTCTGGCAGGTGACAACAGCTTTTCACAAATGATGAACATGATGAAGACCTTTGTTCTCGCCGTGCTTATAATAGCGCTGTTCTTCATATCCTATTTCATAATAAGGATAATACTGAAATCAAGAAATTCATACTATACTACGCTGAGGACTCTCGGAGCGTCAAGGCGAATATCCAAGCAGCTTCTCGACATAGAGCTGTTTGCCATAGCCACGCTGGCTTATGCCCTGTTTATGGGTGCCATTGTACTGGTGCATGCCGGAGTTATTACTCATGGCTACATTGCGGATCTGGCGGGATACCTGACAGCATCCAACTATGTGATAATGTATGCAGTAATTATTGTAATGTCATACCTGATATCACATCGCTTTGCCAAGAAGCTCTTTAAGGATTCGGTTATGAACACATACAGAGAGGAGGCGTAGCAGATGATTAAATTAAATAAAGTAAATAAATTTTTTAACAAGGGAAAGAGAAACCAGATACATGTAATAAACGATACTACACTGGATCTGGGGACAAGAGGACTTGTGGCACTGCTGGGTCCCTCCGGCTCCGGAAAGACAACCCTGCTTAATGCAATAGGAGGACTTGACAAGGTCAACAGTGGGGAAATATTCGTGAACGGTCAGAAAATTACAGGAAGAAGAGCATCCAAAGCTGATGAAATCAGAAACCTGAACATAGGATATATCTTCCAGGATTATAAGCTGGTAGAGAACATGACGGTATACGAGAATGTGGCCATGGTTCTCAGGATGATAGGGATCAAGGACGAAGAAGAAATAAGAAAACGAATCCAGTATGTTCTGGAGACGCTGAATATATACAGATACAGGAACAGAATGGCGGGAATGCTCTCAGGCGGCGAAAGACAGAGAGTGGGAATAGCAAGAGCTATTGTAAAGAATCCTAAGATAATAATCGCCGATGAGCCTACAGGAAACCTGGACAGCGCCAATACAATTGAGATAATGAACATTATCAAGTCCATTTCCCGGGACAGACTTGTGGTGCTGGTAACTCACGAAGCGGATCTTGCCAGATTCTATGCATCGAGAATAATAGAACTGAAAGACGGAAAGATAGAGAAGGATTATGAGAACGACAATGAAGACCTGCTGAACTACAGGATGGACAATAAAATCTATCTCAGAGATTTCGACAAACAGGAGAAGCTGAAAAAAGACTCTGTAGAGATTAATTTCTACGGAGACAAGGAAGATTCTCTCAAGGTGGACGTTGTAATCAAGAATGGCAACATCTATATCAGAACCGCTGACGGGTCAAGAGTGGAAGTAGTAGACGCCGGCTCTGCCATTGAATTCGTAGATGACCACTACAAGGAGATCGACAAGACTCTTTATGAGAATTACAGCTTTGACTTTGATAAAGTGGCAGATACAGGAATAAAAGAAAAGTACAGCTCCATTGTAGGTTTCTTCCCGTCGCTGCTGAGAGGGTTCAGGAAACTGGCCAATTACCCTGTGATGAAAAAACTGCTTCTCATAGGGTTTGTGGCAGCCGGACTCTTTGTAACATATTCTCTCAGCAGTATTTATGCAAGCCTGGATGTGAAGGACGAGAATTTTATAAGTGCTAACAGGGAGTATTATAAGGTTGATATACCTAAGATAACTACGGAGAAATTTGCATCATATGAGAGCATGCCGGAGGTGAAGTATCTCTTCCCGGGAAGTTCCAAAACGTCCATGACCTTCAAGATGGATTTCTATTATCAGACATATCATGCAGAGGGGAGTATTTCCGGCTCGCTTACCGATATAGGAGATATTGCCCAATCTGATCTTTTGTATGGACGGATGCCTGAAAACGAATATGAGGTGGTGGTAGATAAGCTGTCCATCGAAAGAATGTTCGAGTCAGGAATTGCCCGGCAGGTGGGAATAAACCGGGTGGAACAGATGCTGAATCAGGAGCTGATTGTGAACAATCTTAAGCCTTTTAAAATCGTCGGAATCACCGATAAGGTGCAGCCCGTGATATATACCATGCCTTCAATGTTCACCGATATTCTCTACAACTGCAGTGGCTCCGGCACAGAAATCACAGCATCACATTCGGCTGAGTTTTATGAGCAGCCGGAGAGAAATCTGCTGAACTATAGAACCTATGATAAAGAGTATGCCCTTAAAAAAGGCAGACTGCCGGAAAAGGACTATGAAATAATAGTTCCTCAGTCCATGTCATCAGAGCTGGCGCTGAACAAGGAATGCGATGTAAAGGTCAACGGCAAAAAACTCAAAGTCGTAGGTTACTATACAAGCCCCGACGATGCCAGAGTTTATCTTTCGAATCAAAATACCATAAAGTATGTTATGATAGGAGAGGCCGGCAGCTTTGATATAGCACCTGCGGAAAAAGCGGATGTGGTAAAGGCCTTTGACGCTCAGAATATTAAGGCTGTATCAATTTACAAAAACGCAAAGGATGAATATGTAAATCAACGCCGGGACATGACCGGCAGCACAATGATCCTGGGAATTATCATCCTTGCAATATCTCTTATTGAGATACTGCTTATGGTCAGATCCTCCTTCCTGTCAAGAATAAAGGAAGTGGGTATATACAGAGCTATAGGTGTCAAGAAGACGGATATATACAAAATGTTCCTTGGAGAAATATTTGCCATAACTACCGTAGCCAGCATGGCCGGAGTAATAATAATGTCCTATATATTATATAATCTATGCAAGATTGAATATATTGCAGGCATGTTTGCCATCAATCCGGTGGTATTCTTCGGCGCGGTGATAATACTTTATGTGTTCAATTCCATTGTGGGGCTTATACCTGTATTCACCACAATGCGCAAACCGCCTGCCGCTATTCTGGCAAGATATGATGTTGACTGATAGCAAAAACTAAAAAACTTGCATTGTCCTCCGAAAAGTGGTATACTGACAAGGTATAAAATTATTCTTTACTTTTAGTACGGAGGAAAATAATGAAGAAAAGCATTTCACTTTTACTAATGCTGGCTCTCATCCTTTCAGTTTTTGCACTGGTTGGATGCGGAAATGAAGGCGGCACAGAGGGGGATGAATTAACAGTTTGTGTAGTTGTACCTACAGGTTTCGGAGACAAGTCATTTAATGACTCGGCTAAGGAAGGTGCAGAAAGACTTAAAGCGGATTTAGGGGTAACCGTAAAGTATATTGAATGTAAAAATGAAAATCATAAGCAGCAGATGATGAACGCTGCCGATGAAGCTGACATAGTAGTTCCTGTAGGCTGGGAATTCTGGGAGATCACAGATGTAGCTGCCGAATATCCGGATACCAAGTTTATCTGGGTGGACAACGTGGCAGACGGACTTGAAAATCTTCCGAATGTGCTGTGCATCACATATGCGCAGAATGAGGGCTCATTCCTGGCTGGATATATTGCGGCCAAGATGTCCACAACAGGTGTTGTGGGAGCTGTAGGCGGACAGGACAATGCCACCATCAACGACTTCTTTGCCGGCTATGAGCAGGGGGCAAAGTACGCAAATCCTGATGTTAAATTTGTCAAGAACTATGTTCCCGGAGAAAACGGATTTGAAGATCCAGCCGGCGGCAAGGAATGTGCGCAGGCTCTTCACGACAAGGGTGCTGATGTGATCTTCCAGGTTGCGGGTAATTCCGGAAACGGTGTGTTCGAAGCGGCTCAGGAAGGCGGTTTCTATGCATTCGGCGTGGATATGGACCAGAAGATTTCCGCTCCGGAATTTGATGATGTAATCATCGCTTCAATGGTTAAGAAAGTGGGAGATTCCATTTACGATGCTATTAAAAAGTATATCGAAGAAGATAGCTTTGAGGGCGGAAGAAACTGGGTTGCTGACATGGCCACAGGATATATCAGCATAGCTTACGGTGATGAAAAATCAACTCAGCAGGTAAGCGATGAGCTTAAAGCAGAAGCAGAGGATCTGGCTCAGAAGATTGTTGCGGGGGAAATCGAAGTAAACACCACAAGACAGTAAGTCGTGATTAGTAATTGATTCATTCGCTTATGAGGCGTAGCGTTACATGCGCTGCGCCTTTTTTTTAGCAAAGGGAGGTAAGACTTTGCAGGAATCTATAGTAAGATTTGATAATATTTCTATGCAGTTTCCCGGGGTACTTGCAAATGATAAAGTTTCTTTTGATATAAAAAAAGGAGAAGTTTTTGCTCTTGTAGGAGAAAACGGGGCCGGAAAAAGCACGCTGATGAACATTCTTTACGGAATTCATGAGCCTACAGACGGCGCCGTGTATATAAACGGACATAAAGTTGAAAAATTCAGCCCTAAGGAAGCTATTGCCATGGGTGTTGGAATGGTACATCAGCATTTTATGCTGGTGCCGTCTTTTACGGTGGCACAGAACATCGTAATGAGTAAAGAACCTCGCAGGATGGGTATATTCTACGACCTTAAGGAGGCAAACCGTGAAACGGAAAGACTTGTACGGGAGTACGGCCTGGAAGTAGAACCGGAAGCAAAGGTGGGAGAAATCAGTGTCGGTCTCCAGCAGCGTGTGGAGATACTCAAAACACTTTATCGCGGAGCAGACATTCTGATTCTGGACGAGCCTACGGCAGTGCTGACTCCTCAGGAAACAGAAGAACTCTTTGCCGTTATCAGGAGAATTGTAAAGGAAAAACAGATGACCGTCATCATCATTACACATAAGCTTTATGAGGTGATGAATATTTCCGACAGGGTAGGTGTAATGCGTCGCGGTGAACTGGTAGGAGTAGAGGAAACAAAGAATGTTGACGAGCGCATTCTGGCTTCGATGATGGTTGGAAGAGAAGTACTCTTCGACCATATTGAAAAGACAGGAGAACCGGGAGAGGTTAAGATTAAGGCTGATAATCTTTATGTTACAGACAACAGAGGGCTGCTTGCCGTAAGCGGTGTATCACTTGAGGTAAAAGCAGGAGAAGTTCTGGGCATAGCTGCAATAGAAGGAAATGGACAAAGCGAGCTTATAGAGGCCCTGACGGGAATACGCCCTGTCCAGCGCGGAAGTTTTTATATTTGCGGAGCCAAAGCCGACGGTATGAATCCGGGACAGATAAGAAAGCTGGGTGCAGCTCACATACCTGAAGACAGAGTTGCTACGGGGGTTTCTCTCAAGTCGACCATTACCGAGAATCTGATTGTCGGTAAGGAAAAACTTCCGGCCTTTTCAAAATACAAGCTCCATCTGAAGCAGTCTTCCATTGCCAGATACGCCCGCGAAGTTGCAGAAAAGTTCGACATAAGAGGAGGCGGTGTTGATATCAAGACGGAGGATCTTTCCGGAGGCAATATGCAGAAGGTGGTGGTGGCAAGGGAGTTTTCCTTTGATACTCCTGTTCTGATTGTGGCACAGCCCACCAGAGGTGTGGATATAGGCGCCATAGAATTTATACATAAGCAGATAATTGACAAGCGCAATCAAGGGTGTGCCATCCTCCTTGTCAGTGCAGATCTTGACGAAATATTCAGACTCAGCGATCGAATTATAACCATGTTCGAAGGCCGGGTAACCGGAGAGTTCAAATCCGGAGAAATAGATAAAATGGAAATAAGCTACTATATGACCGGTCACAGAGACGGGGAAGGAGGAGAAAATGATAAGTAAGATTACAGACACCCTCCGAGAGAAAAGGCCCTATCTGATGTCACTTTTTCTCAGCATACTGGCAGCTCTGCTCATTGGTGCGGTGCTTATGATAATAACAGGCTATAATCCTGTTGAAGGATATGCGGCCATGATAAAAGGAGCCTTTGGGTCTTCTCGTGTATTCGGAAACACTATGGCCAAAATGCTGACCTTGTGCCTTACGGGGCTGGCAATGGCTGTCGGATCTCAAGCGGGAATGTTTAACGTAGGCGGAGAGGGACAGCTGTTCCTGGGAGGTCTTGCGGCTACAATGACAGCCGTATACCTTCAGGGAGTATCACCTTTTATAGCAGTGCCTCTGGCCTTTATTTCGGCGGCAGTGGCAGGCGGCATCTACGCATGGATACCGGCAATGCTGAAGGTAAAGCTGAACGTAAGCGAGGTTATAACAACCATAATGCTTAATTCGGTGGCTATATATCTCTGCACATATCTTACCAACAGCAGCGGCCCTCTTAGAACTCATGACAGAGGTGTTATGGCGGGAACCGATGCGGTGCCAAAGGATTTTATGTTTGAACAGGTAATTTCCCGTTCAAATCTCAGCACCGCAATAATATACAGTGCCGTTATCGCTTTTTTATGCTGGTATGTAATGAAGAAAACCAGTGTGGGACTTGAAATGAAAATCACAGGAGAAAATGAGCGCTTTGCTTTCTTTTCCGGACTCAGCAAGGACAAGATCATGATCGGGGCAATGGTTGCCTCCGGTGTAATCTGCGGACTGGTAGGTATGTTTGAAGTGTTCGGATACCAGCAGAGATTCCTTCCGTCAATCTCCAACGAGTTTTACTTTGACGGAATGCTGGTAGCAATGATAATGAACTACAGCCCTCTGGGAATAATATTGATGAGTTTCTTCTTCGCAGTGATAGATATAGGCGCCAATGCAATGGAACTTTCCATAGGAATTTCAGGCGAGCTGTCGGAGATAATTTTCTCTATAATAATATTTCTGATGGCTGCCGAGGGAGGTATTTCCAAAGCAGTTCAGGATAGAAGAGCCCGTAAAAAGGCAAGAGCACACTTAAGAGAGGAGGCCGTACAATGAGTCAGTTATCAGAGGTTTTCAATATAGGACTTTTGCAGAACACACTGCGTACGGCAACGCCGGTGATTCTTGCTGCCATGGGAGGACTTCTTACCGAGCAGGCAGGTATAATGAATATAGGTATGGACGGAATGATTCTGGTAGGTGCCTTTGTGGCGGTGGCATTCAGCTACCTCTGTGCTTCTGCGGCTATGGGGGTTCTTATGGCAGTGCTTTCGGGAATACTCATAGGTATTTTCTTTGCTGTGTTTGTAGTAAAGCTGAGAAGCGATGAATTTATCATAGGTATGGCTCTTAACACCTTTGCAGCCGGTCTTACGGTTTACCTGCTGCGCTCTATATTCGGAGTAAAGGGAACATTTTCCGATGCAGCCATAGTATCTCTTCCTACGGTTCATATAGGTTTTCTGGAGAATATTCCGGTGCTTGGACCGCTGCTCAATGATAATTCCATATTTGTTTACATAACATGGCTGCTGGTATTTCTTACGTGGCTGTTTCTTTACAGAACTCCTTACGGATTCTGGCTCAGAGCCTCGGGGGAGCATCCGGAATCTCTGGAAACGGCAGGAATAAGCGCTCATAAAATGAAGTTTATTGCGAGTATTCTCTGCGGAATTTTCTGCGGATTTGCGGGAGCACACCTTTCCCTGGGATACCTGACAATGTTTTCCGAGGGTATGAGCAACAGCAGAGGCTTTATTGCCTTCGCATGTGTAATATTCGGTATGGCAAATCCGCCTAAGGTCTTCCTGGCGGCGCTGCTTTTCGGTTTCCTCCAGGCGCTGGGGCTGAGACTTCAGAGTGTGGGCGTTCCGGCGGACATCACTTCAACCATACCTTATCTGGCTACTGTCCTTATGCTGATATACATAGTGGTAAGCACAGATAGAAAGAAAAAAAATAAAGCTAAAAAACAACTTGAAAGAATATAAAGAATAAAGAGGGGAGTCAAATGAAAAAAGTATTATCTTCGGCACTTGTTCTGGTGCTTTGTCTTGGACTGATTTTTATGACCGGATGCGGAGGAGGCAACATTAAGATGCCTTATTCCGAATATGATTTGACTGAATATGTTACACTGCCCGATTACGACAGTTATACTACATCCGAGCCTGATGTCACTATCACAGATGAGGATATAGACGAGGCAATTCAGGAAGTTCTGGATGCAAATCCGACACAGAAAGAGGTAACCGAAGGAACAGTGGAGGAAGGCGATACAATCAGGTATTCATACAAAGGCACTTTGGCAGACGGTTCCACCACTGACGGTATGAATGCAGATGATCAGCAGATGACTCTGGGTGAGGCAAACATGATAGACGGGTTCCAGGAAGGCCTTTACGGAGCGACAATAGGGAAGCCTGTTACACTTGACCTTGCTTTTCCGGATCCGTATTCCTTAAACGAGGATTTATCCGGAAAAGCCGTAACCTTTGTGGTTACCGTAACCGCTAAAATTGTTGATATTCCTGCGGAGCTGACAGACGATTTTGTAAAGGAACACAGCGATGAAAAGACTGTAGCGGACTACAGAAAGTATATTGCGTCCCAGCTTGAGGAAGAAGAAAGAGAAAATCAGCTTTTTGAAATCAAAGATAAGATCTGGACTCAGATTGCAGCAGAGACGGAGATTACAGAGGCTATTGCTGAAGAGGTTGACGCTAAAGTGGAAATGTTCAACACACGCTATGAGCAGCAGGCAGAGCAGCAGGGTCTCCAGTGGGAGGAATTCCTTGACCAGTACTTTAAGTATGACACCCAGGAGTATGATGAACAGATCAGACTCTATGCGGAAAGCATGGTTAAACTGGAGATGACGGTATATGCAGCTGCTAAAAAAGAAGGGGTCAAGGTTTCTAAAAAGGAATATCAGGAACAGCTTGACAGCATAATGGCAAACTACGGCTATACCGATGCGGAAACTTTCGAGAACGCAGCCGGAATGAGCCTGGAACAGTTTGCTGAGGAGCAGTACAGTCTTAAGCTTAATATGTTCCTCGAGGAAGTTTTAGATTCCATCTATGAAAGACTTATAAAGAACGAAAAATAAGGTACCGCAAAATGTACAATATTTTAATTGTCGAAGACGACAAAACCATAGCGGCGGCTATAAAAAAGCATATAGAAACATGGGGATTTAATGCTCGGTGTGCAGAGAATTTTAGAAACATTATGGAGGAGTTTGCGGATTTTAATCCGCAGCTCGTCCTTATGGATATTTCTCTGCCTTTTTTTAATGGCTATCACTGGTGCACTGAAATTCGCAGAGTGTCCAAGGTGCCTATAGTATTTATTTCCTCTGCCTCGGACAATATGAATATCGTAATGGCAATGAACATGGGCGGCGATGATTTTATAGCGAAACCTTTTGACCTTAACGTGCTTACAGCCAAGGTGCAGGCCATTCTGAGACGGACGTATGATTTTGCGGGCCAGACCGGAATCATAGAGCACAGAGGCGCTGTCCTAAATACACAGGATACCTGTATGATCTATGAAGGCCAGACAATAGAGCTTTCCAAAAACGAATACCGTATTCTGCTTACGCTGATGGAAAACAAGGGAGAGGTGGTAAGCAGAGAGAAGCTTATGGAAAGGCTGTGGGCCACCGACAGCTTTATAGATGAAAATACTTTGACAGTAAATGTTACGAGACTTCGCAAAAAACTGGAGGCGGCAGGCCTTGAAGACTTCATAACCACCAGAAAGGGTATGGGCTACATATGCTTGTAAAATACATAGAGACTCATATTAAAAGCTTGATATTGCTCGCTGTATTTGCTCTGTCTATGGTGGTGGTTATGCTGATTTTCAGCGTAGATCTTAGACCTGTGTTTTATGGCCTTGTGGTCTGTGCTTTCGTGGGAGGTGCCCTGGCAGTCTATGATTATTCCGCCTTCCGTGAAAAGCACGAACTACTTAACTTTGTGGAGAGGGAGATTGGAGAGACAATAGATCATCTGCCGCGGCCTCAGAATCTCATTGAGGAAGACTACGTTTCTATTATTAAAGCATCCTTTGATGAGAGGATGAAGCTTGCCTTTGAAAGCAGCCGAAGCTTCGAGGAGATGACCGAATATTACACTACATGGGCTCACCAGATAAAGACGCCCATTGCGGCAATGAGGCTGATTATTCAGACTGAGGCGGACAGTCCTTCCATGAGGGAAATATCGGACCAGCTTTTTAAAATAGAGCAGTACGTGGAGATGGTGCTGTGCTACCTTCGCCTTGATGGAGGCAGCGACTATGTGATTAAGCCATGCAGCCTGGATGAGATCGTCAGGCAGGCCGTAAGAAAATATGCGCCGCAGTTTATCAGAACAAAGAACAAACTCATATATGAGGGAACTGATATAACGGTTGTTACAGATGAAAAGTGGATGTGCTTTATAGTTGAGCAGGTCCTTTCCAACGCCCTCAAATACACAGAAAACGGAGAAGTCAGGATTGAATCAAATAAAGAGGGAATGCCGGAGGGCCATGCCGCATTGGTAATAAGCGATACGGGAATAGGTATTGCGCCGGAGGACCTTCCCCGCATATTCGAAAAAGGTTATACCGGGTACAACGGCAGGGCTCATAAGAAATCGACGGGTATAGGACTTTATCTTTGCAGACGCATAGCTGATAAAATAGGCTGCAGTATAAGGGCTGAATCGGTATGCGGACAAGGCACGACCATTCGTATCGAAATGGGAAGCCTTACAAAAATGTAAGATTATATGGAGGAAATGTAAGCCAAAGAAATGGCAGACCATTTCCTTTTTTGATATTATTTTATTGTAAAGATAATAAGGCAGAAAAAAGAAAGGGGACCCGGACAGGGAGATAAAATGACAATATTGGAAGTAAAAAACTTAAAAAAGATATATACAACGAGGTTCGGGGGAGCTAAGGTTCAGGCTCTTTCAAACGTTTCATTTACTGTAGAGGAAGGAGAATTTGTCGCCATAATGGGCGAGTCAGGGTCAGGCAAGACTACCCTTCTCAATATTCTGGCATCTCTCGACAAACCCACCAGCGGAGAAGTGACGCTTAAAGGAATGAACATTTCCCGCATTAGGGAAAAGGACATAGCCGCTTTCAGGCGTGAGCACCTGGGCTTTGTATTTCAGGACTTCAATCTGATGGATAATTTTTCTGTAATGGATAATATTTTTCTGCCCCTTGTGCTTTCAGGCAAAAAATATCCGGAAATGAAGGAGCGCCTGAAACCTATAGCAGAGGGACTGGGCATTGGGGACATTATGCAGAAATATCCCTATGAGATTTCCGGCGGACAGAAGCAGAGAACCGCGGTGGCAAGGGCTGTGATTACTAACCCGGAGCTGATTCTGGCAGACGAACCTACGGGAGCTTTGGATTCAAGGTCGGCAGAGGAACTTCTGGATATTTTCAGACATATAAATCAGTCGGGACAGACTATCCTTATGGTTACACATTCCATCAAGGCTGCCAGCAAGGCGGGCAGGGTACTTTTTATCAAGGACGGAGAGGTGTTCCACCAGCTTTACAGGGGAACCTGCACCGACGAAGAAATGTTTACAAGAATCTCCGACACCTTGACGATGGTTGATGCCGGCATTGAAGTCAAAAAAAGCGAAGAAGCGAAGACTGGCGGTGAGATGTAATGAGAGGTGGATTGTTTGCACGGCTGGCACTGACCAATATAAAGAAAAACAGAAAAATATATGCTCCCTACATCTTTGCCTGCGTAGGAACGGTAATGATGTTCTATATAATTGCAAGTCTGTCTTATGACCCTGATGTGCTGAACTTTTACTGCGGAAGCTCGGTATCGATAATATTAAAACTGGGAATAGTTGTCATAGGAATCTTTGCCGTAATATTCCTGTTTTACACCAGCAGCTTTCTTATGAAAAGAAGAAAGACGGAGCTTGGGCTTTACAATGTGCTCGGTTTGGGGAAACGGCACATTGCGGGGGTACTGGCATGGGAGACTCTTATAGTTTGGGCGGATAGTACGGTACTGGGCCTGGTTTCGGGACTGGTCTTCGGAAAACTGGCTCAGGTGGCGCTTCTGAGAATGATGGGAGGCGGAATCACCTATGATTTCACCTTCAGCCTTAAGGCCATAATACTGACAGCTGCTTTGTTCGCAGGCATTTTTGGAGTAATTTACATCAAGAGTGTAATTGAGATTTACAGGGTTAATACAATCGATCTGCTTTACAGTTCGAAACAGGGGGAAAAAAAGCCTCGTGCCAACTATGTTCTTGCCATTGCAGGTGTTGCAATGCTTGGTGCAGGTTATTATATCGCTCTGGCGGTGAAAAACCCGCTGGAGGCGATAACCTTCTTTTTCATTGCGGTGATTCTGGTAATTGCGGGGACATATATGTGCATGATTTCAGGAAGCGTGGCACTGCTTTCCGCACTGAAAAAGAATAAAAAATATTACTATAAGACAAACCATTTTGTATCCACTTCGTCCATGATGTTCAGGATGAAAAAGCACGGTGCGGGACTTGCCAGCATATGCATCCTTGCCACCATGGTTCTGGTAATGATTTCATCAACGGCCTGCCT
>CALZFA010000020.1 GCA_945644815.1 uncultured Clostridia bacterium | reverse complement strand
CTTATCGGCTTAGACGGTCTCATGGACATGGTTGAACTGAAGAAAGACGGCCCGCTGAGAGAAATGGCGAGAGAAATCAAGGAAAGAGCACTTCTGTTCATGGAGGAAATCGTTGAAAACGGCGGCTACTTCCAGGCTGTTCAGGACGGATTCTTCGTTGACTCCGCTAAATATCCTGAAAGAAACGGCGACGGTATCGCTCGTAAGATCGACGGCGGCGTAGGCTACGGATTCATCTTCGAAAGAGACGAAGACTACATGGCTCCTGTAACTGCTCACTACGGCTATAATAACGTAGAACAGTACGGTGGAGATCCGGAAAATCCATCAGCTTTAATCGGCGGTTGTACCTTCGAGGACAGAAGCAAGATCGTTTATATCGACGAATTAGACGATGTTGACAACGTAAATGTAAGACTTGAGAAAGTTGCAAAATACAGAACAGGCGAGGTTATCACTCCGGAAGTTGAGTGGTGCGGCGACAGAGTGATCATGATCACAATGATGCTTCCTGTTGAAAAGAGAGTTGCAGAGGCTGCAGCTGTTGAATTAGGAAGAAAGCTTGGCCTGGTTGATCCTGAAGTTATTTCTGCAGAAGTTATGCAGGATGCTGAAGGTACCAGAATCGAGCTCAAGGGCAGAGTTGACTTCGATATCGACCTGACTACTCTGGAAATTCCACCTGAACCACACTACATGACCGACAAGGAACTGTATGATGAATTCGAAGGTCATGAACACATGAAGGTTGTTTGCGGTACGGTTGGTGAAGACGAACACTCAGTAGGTATGAGAGAAATCATCAACATCAAGCACGGCGGTATTGAAAAGTGGGGTATCGAATGCGTATATCTGGGCACTTCCGTTCCTGTTGAAAAGATGGTTGACGCATGCATCGAGGAAAACGCTGAGGCAATCCTCGCTTCCACAATCATCTCTCACGACAATGTTCACTACAAGAACATGAAGAGACTCCACGAGCTCTGCGTAGAAAAAGGTATCAGAGATAAAGTTATCATCTGCGCAGGCGGTACTCAGGTAATTCCTGAAGAAGCTGTCAAGACAGGTATCGACATGGGATTCGGCAGAAACTCCCACGGTATTGACGTAGCTACCTTCTTAGCTGAGGAAAGACAGAGAAGAAGAGGCGAAAGAGAATAATTCGCTTTGCTGCTAAAAAGACAAAACCTGAAAGGGGCCGGGCCTGCGCCCAGGCCCCTTTTTTCAGCTTAATAGTAATTTAATAGTTTTTACCCATTTTCGCCGAAGCATAGATAATGGTTGTAAAATTTTACCATTTATTATATGCTGATTCCGGACTTCACCATAAGGCTGCCGGATGGAAGAATATTTTATTGGGAGCATTGTGGTCTGATGTCATCAAAAGAATATCGTGAACATCATAAGTGGAAGATGGAAGTGTATGAAAAAGCGGGTATAGTCCCGTGGAAAAATCTCATCGTGACCTACGACGATGAGGATGGTAATATAAATGTAGGTATTATTGAGAGCGAAATCAAAAATAAATTGATATAGATAACAGTATTAGTAATATACTGCAGCAAACAAAACGGAGGGAAAAAATGAAAGTAGATGTTTTAGTAGCCGAAATCGGCTCTACTACCACGGTTGTCAATGCCTTTAAGGATCTGGACAGTGACAATCCCATATTTTGGGCTCAGGGGCAGGCTCCCACATCGGTCCTTGACGGTGATGTAAGAATCGGCCTTAAGGGCGCCATCGATGACCTTTGCCGCAAGATGAACATCGACAGTCTGGAATATGATGAAATGCTTGCCACGTCGTCGGCAGCAGGTGGCCTTAAGATGACTGTACACGGCCTGGTATACGACATGACAGCCAAGGCCGCCAAGGAAGCGGCACTGGGTGCAGGAGGAATCATACACGATATAACGGTAGGAAAACTGAGAAGAAGCGATATAGCCAGAATCAGGGAAATCAATCCTAACTTGATTCTGATTGCAGGAGGCGTGGACTACGGCGAAAGAGACACGGCCATATACAACGCTGAAATGATTAGAGCCATGGGTCTGAAGACCCCGGTCGTATACGCAGGAAATATTGAAAACCAGGACGAGATGAAGCTGATCTTTGATGAGGAAAGCGGGCAGTATCTTTACCTGGTAGATAATGTTTATCCCAAAATAGACACCCTTAATGTTGAACCTTGCCGTAAGGTGATTCAGGCGGCTTTTGAGGATCACATCACTCATGCACCGGGCATGGAGCATGTGAGAGATATGGTAAATGGCCCGATTATACCTACACCGGGAGCAGTAATGGAATGCACCAAGCTGCTCTATGACTGCATAGGGGACGTAATGGTCATAGACGTAGGCGGAGCCACCACAGACGTTCACGCAGTTACCGAAGATTCCGATGCGGTTGCAAGAATTCTGACGGCACCTGAGCCAAAGGCCAAGAGAACCGTAGAAGGTGACCTGGGCGTTTACGTAAACAGAATGAAGGTCATAGAGTCCATCGGAGAGGAAAAACTGAGAGAAGAGTGCGAGAATCAGCTTCACATAGACCTTGACAAGACACTAAAAACTTATGTAGCTATTCCGAAGAACGAGGATGAGATAAGGCTGGTGGAAAGGCTCACCAAGGAAGCGGTTTTGAGAGCCGTAGAAAGACACGCAGGCCAGATAAGATATGTCTATGGACCGACGGGAAGACAGACCTTGGCAGAGGGCAAGGACCTGACTCAGGTAAAATACATCGTGGGTACAGGTGGTGCGCTGACACGGCTTCCGCACAGAGTGGAAATAATGAAGCTCATACCTAAGGACAACGAAACGGGTATGAAGCTCTATCCAAGTGAGGCAGTAAAAATTTTAGTAGACAACGACTACATCATGGCATCCTTGGGGGTACTTTCCAAGACACACAGAGAAGGAGCCATAAAGCTTCTGGCAAAAAGCCTCGGCATGGATCTCAAGGAAAGAGACCACACAGCAAACAAAGCACAGTTCATTGAAGAACTTCAGCGCCTTCAGGCTGCAAAACAGGCCAAGGATGAGGAAACAGCGCGTCACATTGAAGAGATGGAAAAGATGGGCTACGATATGACCGAATATAAAGAAGCTCTTGCAGAGAAAATAGGCGGAGCCACTGCCGAGGAGGTGGAGGCAGCTAAGAGAGAAGCTCTTGCGGCGGACAGAACCATGAAGAAGGGCGCCGATCTTATAGAAGATGATTACGACCCTTCGCAGCATGTAATGCGAGCCTGCGGAGAGGTTGACGGAAGCCCAAACTGTAACAGAGACTGCAAGCACTGTATGCGCAGACACTGCCCGTATCGTAAGGAATAGGAGGAAAGAAAATGTACCCGAGATTATTAGTTGATTTAAACAAACTGAAGTCAAACCTGGACGCTGTAGCCGAGATTACCAAGGAACAGGGAGGCTGCTCACTGATGATTGTAACAAAGGGACTTTGCGCAGACCCTGAAATGGCAAAGCTGGTGGCAAACCACCCTGCTGTTGACTATATGGCGGATTCCAGAGTAATGAATATCAGAACCTATGCAGAGGAAGCCAGAAAGAACGGTAAGATGACTGTACTCCTGAGAATCCCCATGCACGCAGAAGTGGCCGATGTAGTAAAGTATGTAGACCTGAGCTTTAACTCAGAGCTTTCCACCATCAGACTTCTTAACGAAGAAGCAGGAAAAATCGGCGTGAAGCACAATGTGCTGCTGATGATTGACCTGGGAGACCTGAGAGAAGGTATTTTCTATCAGAATGAAGATCAGATTTTCGAGGCTGTTGGGGAAATCATCAAGATGGAAAACATAAATCTCTACGGTATAGGTGTGAACCTTACCTGCTACGGCGCCATCATTCCTAAGAATGACAACCTTTCCAACCTGGTTGCCATTGCCCGGAAAATCGAAGAAAAGTTCGGAATCAGGCTTGAGATGGTTTCCGGCGGAAACTCCAGCTCCATTTACCTCATAGGCAAAGGCGAGCTCCCTGAGGGAATCAACAACCTGAGACTTGGAGAGTCTTTCCTCCTTGGAAATGACACTGCATACGGAGAAAAGCTTCCGGGGACGGTGAGCGATACTCTTGTCCTTGAAGCTCAGATTGTGGAGCTAAAAGAAAAGCCGTCGCTTCCAATCGGAGAAGTAGGGGTGGATGCATTCGGGCAGAAGCCTTACTATGAAGACAGGGGAATTATCAAGAGAGCCATCATTGCCATAGGCAAGCAGGATACGGACATAGACAGCATGGAACCGCTGGACGAAAAAATTGATATCCTGGGCGGCAGCTCCGATCATATTATCCTTGATGTGACCAAGTCAGATACAGAGTACAAGGTAGGCGATGTAGTCCGCTTCGTACTGGGATACGGCGGAATGCTCAAGACGGCAACAAGCCCTTATGTAGAAAAGGCATATGTAAAGTAGCAAAGCAGGCGGGTAAAATGATAAAGAAAAGATATGACAAGGCAGGCCCTGCTGTTGCAGAGGCCATGAAAAAAAGAGGCTTTGATGCATATTATGTATCAACGGCGGAGGAAGCTCGAGCGAAGGCACTGGAGCTGATACCGGAAGGTTCGACCGTTTCCTGGGGCGGTAGCGTGACTATTGACCAAATCGGCCTGAAACAGGCTGTTATAGAAGGCGGATACGAGGTGATAAACCGCGATGAGGCCAAGACACCTGAAGAAAGAACAGAGTTCATGCGAAAGGGTCTCACATGTGACGTTTTCCTTATGAGCGCCAATGCGGTTTCAGAAGACGGTCAGATGGTGAACATCGACGGCAACGGAAACAGAGTTGCAGCCCTTTGCTTCGGACCTAAAGAGGTCATAGTAATTGCCGGCATGAATAAAGTGGCAGGAAGCCTTGAAGAAGCATATGTCAGAGCACGCAGATTCGCAGCTCCCGTTAACGCTCAGAGGTTCGATTTTGAAACACCCTGCTCCAAAACAGGTATGTGCGCAGATTGCCTGAGTCCGCAGTGCATCTGCTCGCAGATGGTGGTAACCCGCAGAACAAGCAGCGGCAGGATAAAGGTTATTCTCGTAGGCGATGACCTTGGATTTTAGAAAAAGGCTTGAAAATTCCGGATTTAAGGATTACTATGTATTTAAAGTGCAGACTCCGAAAAGAGAAGCTCTGTCTTGTTGGATTCTGCGCTTTATACGCGGGCTCGTAGCTCAGCTGGGAGAGCGCTGCGTTCGCAACGCAGAGGCCGAGGGTTCGATCCCCTTCGAGTCCACCAAAAAAGACAAACATAAAAAGGCATCCCTTCGGGCAATGTCATCTTAACTTAATGACATTGTCCCTTGGGGTGCCTTTTAGTGTTACCAGGTACGGGAGTTAAGCTTTCGAAACTCACCGACGGTAGATACGTGGGAATTTAATCCTCCGTCCACATTGACAATCTGTCCTGTTACGTAGCTGCTTTCATCGGAAGCGAGATATACGCACATATGACCGATGTCTTCCGGACAGCCGTATCTGTCAACAGAAATATTGTTAAGGAAAATATCCTTCAGAACCTGAGGAACGCGCGCTTCGTTTTCAGGTGTGACAATAAGGCCTGGTCTGACACAGTTGCAGCGGATTTTTTCCTTGCCGTACTGGAGTGCTGTATACTGATGTGGACTCCGTTTAGCGGACGCAGAGCCATAACGAAAAGGGACCTATAACAAAGGTCCCTTTAAAGTACAATTTATGTCTATTCGATTCTTTCAAAGTCATCTGCGCCGTGTTTGCAGAGAGGACAGATGAAGTCTTGCGGAAGCTCGTCGCCCTCGTAGACATATCCGCAGATCTTGCAGACCCAGCCGGTTTTCTTTTCCTCGATCTTTGGCTGCGGCTTCGGTTTGATATGGTCAAAGTAGTAAGCATATGTTACTGACGGGTCAGGGTTGAGGACAGCAGCCTCGGTAAGTTCTGCAACAAACAGAGTGTGAGTGCCGTAGTCGTATGCATCGATAACCTTTGCTGACATGAAAGCATTGGTGCCCTCCGTTACATAGAGAAGACCGTTGGCGCTGCGTGCAACATTTTCTTCGTAACCTGCAAACTTGTCTGTATCCTTTCCGCTGGCAAAGCCGAAACGCTTGAAGATATCAAAGGAAGCTTTCTGTGAAAGCACTGAAACATTGAAAACGCCCGTATTCATAATCATGTCGTGAGTGTAGTTGGCCTTGTTTACAGCGATATTGATTCTGTTTGGAGTGCTGGTAAGCTGTGCGGCAGTGTTAATGATACAGCCGTTGTCTTTGCCGCCAGCCTGTGCCGTGAGAACGAACAGGCCGTAGGAAAACTTTTGAAGGGTCTTAGGGTCGATTTCTGCGGCAGCCATGGCAGCTTCGTTAATAACCGGTTTTTCAAAGCGCGGAATCGTTGCAGAAACAGCATCGACAAGCTCGTCTATCTGAACCATCTGTTCCTTCTTAAGTGATGATTTAAGAGTAATAGTATTGTTAAGGATGTTCATGTCCTGACAGCCTGCCAGAATCTCACGCATAAGTCCTCCGCTGGTAGGAGCCCAGGAGCCGTTTTCCACCAGTGCAACGGTTCTGTTCTGGATGTTGTGAGCGGCCAGGTCGCGAAGAAGCTCCTCCATGGAAACGAAGATGCCTGCGTTGTATGTAGTGGACGCGAAAATCAGGTGGCTCCACTTAAATGCTGCAGCTACGATTTCGGAAGCAGGGGTTACAGATACGTCAAACATCACTGTCTTAACGCCCTTGTCACGGAGCTTGCTGGAAATGATTTCGGCTGTGTTTTCTGTGTTGCCGTATACTGAAGCATAGGCAATCATAACGCCTGTTTCTTCAGGAGTGTAGGTACTCCACTTTACATATTTATCAAAGTAGTCTTCAAGATGGCTTCTCCATACAAAACCGTGGAGAGGGCAGATCATCTTGATGTCGAGGGCGTGTGCTTTCTTGAGAAGAGCCTGCACCTGTACACCGTACTTGCCTACGATATTTGCATAATAGCGGCGTGCTTCGTCCATGTATTCGTTGTCAAAATCCACTTCATCAGCAAAGAGTGCGCCGTTGAGAGCACCGAAGGTTCCAAAAGCGTCTGCGGAGAAGAGGATGCCTCTTTCCTGCTCATATGTGACCATAACCTCAGGCCAGTGAACCATAGGTGCCATCATGAACTGCAGAGTGTGATGTCCTGTATTGAGAGTGGTACCTTCCTTTACTATAAAAGCTTTTCCCGTAACATCCATACTGAAGAACTGTTCAATCATGGCAGCGATCTTTTCGTTGCATACAATTGTGGCATCAGGATATCTGAGCAGCAGCTCCACAAGAGTGGCAGAGTGGTCAGGCTCCATATGCTGAATTACTACGAAGTCCAGTTTGCGGCCTGCCAGGGCATGTTCAACATTTTGAAAGAAAACGCTTCCTACTGCCTTGTCTACTGTATCGAAAAGCACCGTGGTGTCATCCAGCAAAAGATAAGAGTTATAGGAAACGCCTCTCGGAACGGAATACACACCTTCAAACATGGCCAGACGTCTGTCGTTGGCGCCGACCCAGATCAAGTCATCAAAGATTTTCTTAGTGCATTGCATATCTGTTTTCCTCCTGTATTTGAGTTATATACTATATTTTACACCGAAGAAGCAAGTTTAATCAAGTGGATAAAAAAGATATATTCTGGTTTAATTTCTTGGCTCTGCGCAGGAGTCCCTTGATATGAGAGAATTAGGCAGAAATATTTTAAGAGGCAGACTGTGACCTCCCTCAATTCTGTCGATGAGAATCTTTGCCACCGTCTCTCCCATTTCTTCCAACGGAATTTTTACCGTGGTAAGCATAGGATCCAGGTAACGGACTGTCTCCATATCGTTTATTCCGATTACGGAAATGTCACGGGGAACCTTGAGGCCGGCTTCTTTAATAGCCCGGTAGACTCCCACGGCGGAAATGTCATTGGCGCAGATAACGGCCGTGAAAGAGGTGCCGCGCTTCAGCAGATTTCTGATGCCGTCATATCCTCCCGTAGGAGTAAAGGGGGCTTCCACAGATAATTCATCAGCGCAGCTGAACCCGAGGCTTTTCATTGTGTCCACATAGCCGCTGTATCTTTGCTCGTTTTCCGTCTCACCCAGATAGCATATTCGCTCATGCCCCAGTTCATGAAGGTATTGTACACATTTTGCGGCGGCATCATAACCGCTGCTTATGACCTGGTCCACGTCATATTTCATTTCATTGAGGCCTGCACAGATAATGTTTTTATAAAAACTTTGGAGCATAGCCATGTCGCCTTTATCGACACGTCCCAAAACCATGACTGATGATATATTTTCACAAGAACCATCACTGTGAGGAAATTGTCCGCCCTTTATATCTATGGCCGAATAGTAAAACCGCAGGGAATAGCCCATGCTGAAAGCTTTTATTTCCGCTGCGTGCATCAGCGCCGTAAAGAAAGGGTCGATTTCGGGACCTGAGGTTCTGGCGTACACACAGTTTATGTTCTTACCGGTACTTTTGATGGGCGTGTTTTTTTCTGATTTAAGGTTTTGCGCATTGATATTTGGGACGTAATTTGTTTTCCGCACAGCGTCCCATATTTTTGCCTGTGTCTCAAGGCTGGCTGCAGTGGTATCGCCTCCGTTTACTATTCTGGAAACAGTGGACGGAGAAACGCCCGCCAGCTTTGCTATGTCTTTTATGTTTACAGCCATTTTAGGACCTCCTGTTATCTGATTTTAATGATACCACACTATGAGGGCTTACGCAATCGTTTGCGTAATTACACGTTGACACTGAAAAAAACGGGATGATATACTTTTTGCAAGATAAGAGAAAAGAGGAAAAAAGAATGGTTGCAGGACTGATAGGATGCGGCAGGATGGGAATGTGCATGCTGCAGAAAATGGTTGAGAAAGGCTTTGAGGTGGTGATATACGATAAGTCGGGCGAAGCCTGTGACAGGGCGAAAGCTGCAGGAGCCCATGTGGCTGAGAATCCCGCAGAAGTAGGCGCCGGAGCACAGGCAGTCATAATATCTCTGCCCGGCCCTCCTCAGATTGAAGATGCCTTGTTCGGAGAGAGAGGACTCAGCACGAGCCTTTCCGCAGATCATGTAATAGTGGATACCAGCACCGTGGAACCGGAAACGACTATAAAAAATGCAGAGAGAATAAAGGCGACCGGAGCCGCATATCTGGACTGTCCTGTTTTAGGAAGACCTTCTGCGGCAGGAAACTGGACTCTCCCTGCCGGAGGAAATCCGGAGGACATTGAAAAAGTAAGAAACATACTTGAATCTTTTGCAAGGAGAATAGTGCACGTGGGAGAAACCGGCAGCGGGAACGCTCTCAAGCTGCTTAACCAGATGATGTTCAGCGTTATAAACGGCATTACCTCTGAGGTCATGGCCATAGCCGAAAAAGTTGGAATAGACCCGAAGGTGTTTTATGACACTGTGGTTGATTCGGGGGCGGCGACGGTAAGTGGGCTGTTCAGAGAAACAGGGAGAACCATACTGGCGGAAGACTTTGAAAATCCTGCGTTTACAGTGGACCTGCTGATTAAGGATACGGGCCTTGCCATGGGTATGGCAGAAAGAGCCGGCGCACCGTCATTACTTGCCCGGGAAGTACAATACTGCAACCTGATTGCCCGCTCCCGGGGACTGGGAGGTCAGGACACAAGCGCATTATATAAAGTGTTTAAAGGTTATTACGAAAAGGAGGAGAATAATGAAGCTTGAATTTGAATACGGCAACGGCATGATGAGCGCACAGCTGCCTGACACCACGGACGTGTTCATACCGGGGGAGACGGCAGCTGATCCGCCTTGTCTGCCCCAGGATATGGAAAGCCTTACGGCGGCCACAAGGGATTCGGTGAGAAATCCCATAGGTATGGAGCCTCTGTCAAGGCTGGCAAAATGCGGAGACAAGATTACAATAGTGATACCGGACATAGTAAAGGGCGGAACCCAGGCAACAGCTCACAGAAAAATATCTATCAAGGTAATACTGGAAGAGTTGTACGGTGCGGGAGTAAAGAAAGAAGACATACTCCTGATATTTTCCAACGGTCTTCATCCGAGGACCAGCAAAAAAGAGGCTCTTGAGATTCTGGGAGAGGAACTGTTCAACGAGTTTTATTACAGCGGACAGATAATCAGCCATGACTCAGAAGACTGGGACCACCTTGTTGACCTGGGATACACTCCGAGAGGCGACAGGGTGATTATGAACAAGTATGTTTACGATTCCGATGTTGCCATATTAATAGGACATACTCAGGGCAATCCCTACGGAGGTTATTCGGGAGGCTACAAGCACTGCAGCACGGGAATAACTCACTGGAGATCTATAGCCACCCATCACAATCCGGAGGTAATGCACAGAAAGGATTACACACCTGTTTCAACAAAAAGCCTTATGAGAAGCAAGTTTGATGAAATCGGGATGTATATGGAAGAGAGGATGGGAAAGAAATTTTTCTGCTGTGACGCAGTGCTTGATACATATTCCCGACAGATAGCCATATTTTCCGGATATGCAAAGGAAATGATGCCAAAATCCTGGGAGGTAGCGGATAAACGGACTTATGTACACTGGGCGGAAAAAAAGTACGATATCATGGTGTTCGGTATGCCGCAGAACTTCCATTACGGAGACGGCATGGGAACCAATCCTATACAGCTGATGCAGGCCCTTTCGGCGCAGGTGATCAGGCACAAGCGTGTAATGAGCGACAGATGTGTTATAATATGCTCGTCCATATGCAACGGATATTTTCATGATGAGAGATGGCCGTACCTGCGGGAGCTTTATGAGATGTTTCAGCATGATTATATGAATATACTGCCGGACATGGACAAATACGGGGAATATTTCGCAACCAACGAGGAGTACATCAGAAAATACAGATTTGCCGGAGCATTCCATCCTTTCCACGGGTTCTCAATGATGTCCTGCGGCCACATTGCCGAAATGAACACTTCTGCCATATATATTGTAGGAGCACAGGAACCGGGAATCGCAAGGAGCATGGGACTGAAGACAAGAGCCACCTTCGAGGAAGCTCTGGAGGACGCCATGAAAAAATACACAGGACCTGACCCTGCCATACTGGCGCTTCCTAAAACATTTAAAATCGGAGCTGTACATCTGTGCATGAAAGATGAAGGAGGGGAGAATTAATGAAAAACAAGGAAAGAATAGAGAATAAAGACAGGATTACAGGAAAACAGTGGCTGGTCATCTTTATAGCAGGCCTTGCGGGGCAGCTTTGCTGGAACATTGAAAATCAATGGTTCACAACCTTCGTTTACGATAAGATTTCACCGGACCCTTCTATAATCTCCTGGATGGTGGGGGCTTCAGCCATTACATCGGCAATAGCCACCGTGCTTTTCGGAACTATAGGAGACAGAAGCGGCAAAAGAAAGCCGCTGATGGTAGGCGGATATATCATATGGGGTATAACGGTGATAATATTCGGCGCTACTGAATTCCTGCCAAAAAACAGTGTGGTGCTGGCCGCTGTGGCAGTGGTGTTCGCCGACTGCCTCATGACGTTCTTTGGGGCCATGGCTCACGATGCGGGATATAATCCATGGACCACAGATATCACCAACGAGCACAACCGGGGCAAGCTTGGAGCAGTAATTGCAGTGCTCCCTGTAGTGGCCACCATACTGGGTTCCCTGCTTTTCGGAAATATAATACAGGCGATAGATTATTTTGCTTTCTTCATTATAATAGGCGCAGCGATGATAGTGCTGGGATTGTTTGCCCTTGTAATGGTTAAGGATTCGCCGGATCTGAAGCCGAACAAAGATGTAAAAGGCTTCGGCCAGCAGTTTCTGTCCTTCTTCAGCTTTTCGGTGCTTAGAGAAAACAAAGTGCTGGCATGGGTTCTGGCCATTTTTTCCGTGTACTTCATAGGATTTAATATGTACTTTTCCCACCTTACCAATTACTTCATTTATTCGAGAGGCTTCAAGGAAGGAATGGCAGGCATCATCATAGGAGTAGGGCTGCTTTGTGCTGTACCGCTTACTCTTTTAGCCAGCAGATACATAGACAGAGGCAGATTCAGCATCATAATGTATTCTTCCGTGGCACTTACCGTAGTGGGCCTTCCTCTTCTGACAATTGCCGGCACTGCGGCCAACATCATCGGCATGGTGCTTGTGGGTGGGGGATATATGTGCATATTCCAGTCTCTTATGATATTGCTTAAGAACCTGTTTCCCCCGGAAAAAAGGGGTCAGTGCGAAGGTCTGAGATGCGTGTTCTATATTCTGATTCCTATGTGCATAGGAACTCCTGTGGGTTCAGCCATTATAAAGGCCACAGGAATAGAGATTATAAATGATCTGGGCCAGACAGGATATTCGGCAGGCCCGGCGCTGTTTTTCATCGCGGCGGCATGGACCCTTCTGAGCCTTGTTCCTATTACGGTTTATAAGAAGCTGGGAGAAAAGAATGTTTAACTGAAAAAAAGCTGATGTTGGCAAAAAGACGTATCATGCGAAATTTTGCCAACACTTTTTTGCGATTTGTTGGCATTATTTTTTTCAGAGCCCATTATGCCAACAAAGTCATCTTTTTTCGTTTCAGAAACAGTTTCAGTAAACGTTTTTTATCGGAAATGTTGGCAAATAACCAATATACCTTCCCTTTTGCCAACATTGACAAAATTCGACACACCAAGCCCTTTTTCAGTCCCCAACGAATGCCATATTTAAGTGAGACCCCAATTAACTTTGCTTCCCCTGGAAAAGCTAATTGCAATCAGCGATGAATTTGGGCTGAGTCTGGACGAGCTGATTAAGGCAGATGTTGCTGTAAAAAAGAAAATTATCGCTGACAGCTCAGCTAAGAAATGGCACATATTAGTTATCGTGTACTTATTGGCTATCGTGGTATATATCGCCTATTTTGCTGTATGCCATAGGATTTTGGTGATTGGATTTTTAATTGCAACGCTATCTATGCTGTTCTTTGAACTGAGAATTTTTATTAAAGATAGAATATATCGACGGGAAAAACGACAAGACCGAATAAAAACGTAGGAATAAAAAAGTAAGATGGAGGCATCAATCAACGGACAACATAAGAAATATGGTTCTGCCATGCAGAGTAACAGTATATAATAGCGGATTATAAAAAGCTGCCCCGAGAAATTGTGGGGCAGCCTTTTATGTTCTTATATTTCAATATTATAGCTACATCATCTGCTGACCGTTGATGTAAAGCCGGAATTCCACTTCCAGTGCTTCAGCCGCTTTCCGGCACAGAAGCATACGGGACATGAAAATTTCAAAGTACTCTAAAACCGTACAGTATTCCTGCTCGATAGTAAGCTCCAGACAGATGCTTTTCCGTGTGATTTTTACCTCCGAAGCCGTAACGGAATAATTGACTCTGTCGTGGATGTCAAACTGTGCCACAGAGCGGTTCCGCACACGGGAACGGCGCACATCGGTTTTGTCTGCTATGATGAGAGCTGCGGCAACAGCGTTTACAGGAAATGCCGTCGATTCATCATGATTGCCTATGGCTGTGACCACAGTGGCAATATCCTCCGGCGGCATGTTCATCCTGTCCAGGAGCCTGAAGGCTATAACAGCACCGCTTTGGGCGTGGTCTATGCGGTTTACGATGTTTCCGATATCGTGAAGGAAGCCGGCAATCTTAACCAGCTCTGTTTCATGTTCTGAATGGCCGAGGATTTTAAGAATCTCCGCGGCTGTAGCTGCAACCTTGGTCACATGGGCAAAGCTGTGTTCGGTGTAGCCCATGGCTATGAGAGACTCATCTGCCTTGGAAATATAAGCCCTGATGTCCGGATTATTTTTTACATCTTCAAAAGTTACCATTTGTTATGCACCTTTTCTGCAAATCCCAGGAAGTCTTTTATATAAATTTCTTTTCCGTCATCCAGCACAGCCCTGCCTGTAAAACGGCCGAAAACCTGATGCTGGTCGGAGCAGATGAGTTTCACATCTGTACAGGAAGCTCTGTCTATAACGGGAACGAAGTCCATTTCGAAGCGCCCGTCATCGCTGGTAAAGGTCCAAGGTGACATATAATCCTCTTTGCCGTCTTTCATAGGAATATTAAAGGTTACCTGACTCAGCTTGTGTGCCTTTCCGCCATAAAAAATCATATTTTCGCTGGCGGCAGATGTATCGCCAAAGCCGTAGCCGATGTTAAAGCCAAAAGGCACTCCGTCTGCAAGTCCTGAAGCGCTGCCCCAGTACCACACATTGTCGTAGGTCCAGACACCGCGGCCCCAGTCAAGGACTCCAAAGGAACTTTCCTTGGCAAAGATGTAAGTCTGTCCGTCAAACTCAACCGAGCCGCTGGCCGGGAGGCAGTTGATTTTCTGATTGTAATAAAATGCCGTATCCTTTTCTGCAAAAGGCGTAACAATAACCATAGACTCCTGCTCCGGATTTTCCAGACGTATTTCTCCGCTGATAGGCTTGCCGTCCAAAAAATTATCCATATGGAAAGAAAGTATGCGGTGGTCACCGTTATGCTTGAAGCGGATGCTGTATTTTTTCGTCCCGTTTGATACATCGCCCTTAGACGATGAGGCTGGTAAATGGCGCTTTCCAAGGGTCATAAATGACATTACATTGCTTGTGTGCTGCCAGGGTTTTCTGAAGTCCAAAAGGGAAATACCGTCAAGACCCATATATGAGTTGTCGGCTATTGTCAGCGCTACAGCGTAATCGTTGTTGGCAATAAGGTAGTAATCCCACTCCTTAATGCGGAGAGCACCGCCTTTAATGGCGTTTCTGTCGTAATCCATGAGCAGGCCCTTGGTATAGCCCGGTTCCGTCAATCTGCCATGCTCATCAAGCAGTGGGCGGCGGGTGGTTATTTCGTGCTGCATAATATAAACCTCCGGATCATTAAAAATTTTCTACTTTAAAGATAACAAATTTAGAAGATTTATGCAAGGAAATAAGGTATAATGGTTCTACGGAGGATAATAATATGTTAAATTTAGGCTGTCATCTTACATCATCTAAGGGCTATGAGTTTATGGCAAGGCAGGCTCTGAATATAAAAGCAGATACATTTCAGTTTTTTACCAGAAATCCAAGAGGCGGAAAGGCTAAAGAAATAGACCCGGAGGATGTGAAAAGGTTTCTTGAAATAGCTCAGGCAAAAAATTTTACCAAGATAGTGGCTCACGCGCCTTATACTTTGAATCCCTGCTCCGCGGAGAAGAAGACAAGAGACTTCGCCTATATGGCCATGAAAGATGATCTTGACAGAATGGAGTACACACCGGGGAATTATTACAATTTTCACCCGGGCAGTCATGTGGGACAGGGAACAGAAAAAGGAATTGAAATGATTGCGGACCTTCTTAACAGAATTCTGAAACCTGAGCATACTACAACGGTGCTTCTCGAAACCATGGCAGGCAAGGGCAGCGAGGTGGGAAGCAGCTTTGAGGAGCTGGCAGCCATCATAGATAAGGTTGAGCTTAAGGAAAAGATGGGTATCTGTTTAGATACCTGCCATGTCAGCGATGCCGGATACGACATAACAGGAGACCCGGAAGGTGTTCTCGACCGATTTGACAGTATAATAGGACTGAATCGTTTAAAAGCGATTCACGTCAACGACAGTCTCAACGAAGCCGGATCCCACAAGGACAGGCATGCCTGCATAGGCGAAGGTAAAATCGGACTGGAGGCCATTGTAAGATTTATAAATAATCCGCGGCTTAAGGGATTGCCGATGATTCTGGAGACACCGCAGCCCGATCTTGAAGGCTACGGAAAAGAAATAAAAATGCTGAGGGAGATGAGTGAAAGATGAAAAAAACTGATATTCTGGTTATAAATCCCGGCTCCACCACAACAAAAATCGGTGTGTTCAGAGATATGAAGCTTTTGTTTGAGGAGACCATAACCCACGATCCGGACAAGCTGCTTGCTTATGGAACTATAGGAGCTCAGCTGCCCTACAGGACGCAGCTGATTAAAGACTTTCTTGCAGAGAAGAACTACGATATGAACTGCCTTAAAGCCGTTGTAGGCAGAGGCGGAATGGTAATAGGATTAAAGGGCGGCGGATACCGTGTAAATCCGGCACTTTGTGAGGCCATGAAAAGCCCTGATAACCCGCAGCATGCTTCCAGCCTTGGGGCGTTGATTTCCTATGATATTGCAGAGCAGCTTGGAGTCCCTTCGTTCATTTACGATTCCACCATGGGCTGTGCACTGAGCGAGGTGGCAAAAATCTCCGGTCTGGCCGAGCTGGAACGCTACGGCTGCTATCATGTACTCAACTCCAGGGCGCAGGCCATGAATTATGCGGAGTCAATCGGCAGTAAATACGAAGAACTAAATCTGGTGGTATGCCATATGGGAGGCGGAATCTCTGCAACAGCCCATGCATGCGGCAGTATAATTGACGGCGTGTCCTACGATGACGGGCCTATGTCGCCGGAACGTACAGGCGGAGTGCCGCTGCTGCTCTGGACGAATCTCTGTTTTTCCGGGAAATATACTGAGGAAGAAATTGAAAAATTCATTTGCGGCAAGGGAGGTCTCTATTCCTATCTGGGAGTGACAGACTGCCGTGAAGTGGAAAAGATGATAGATGCAGGCAATGAGCGGGCGAGGGTAGTTTATGAAGCCATGGCCTATCAGGTTGCCAAGGGTATAGCTCAGACTGCCGTTGCTCTAAAAGGAAAGGTGGACGCGGTGATTCTCACCGGAGGTGCAGCTCATTCAAAGAGGCTTACGGATATGATAAAGGGTTATGCCGGTTTTGTAGGAGAGTTTGTCATTATGCCGGGAGAGGATGAGCTTCTGGCACTGGCCAAGGGTGCGGAGCGTATTCTGGAAGGAAAAGAGAAGGTGAACATATACGGCGAGGATTAGGAAAAATGAAGAAACTTTTATTTGTAAATTCATGTATAAGGAAAGAAGCTTCCAGAACCCTGGAGCTGTGCCGGTTCTATATAAACTGCTTTATGAAAATGCAAAAAATGTCCGGTGCAGACTGGGAGACTGAGGAAATCGGTTCGGATATTTTGGGCTCGCTCAGACCCCTGGACAGAAGTGAACTGGCGTTGAGGGACAGCCTTTTGGCAGCAAAGGATTTCAGCCACAGCATGTTTGACCAGGCAAAAAAAATAATATCCGCAGACCATGTGGTAATCGGCGCACCCTACTGGGATCTGCAGTTTCCGGCCCTGCTCAAAATTTATCTGGAAAGGTGTTCCGTTACAGGTCTTACATTTATATATAATGATGAAGGCATACCTGCAGGGCAGTGCAGGGCCGATTCTCTCATGTATATAACTACATCGGGAAGTCCCATAGGAGATATGAACTTCGGCTACGAGTATGTGCACGGACTTTGTCAGCTTTTTGGCATTCCGAAAACATATTTTGCTTCAGCCGAAGGATTGGATATTATTGGAAATGATGCTGCGAAAATAATGGAGAATGCCAAGGTTAAAATTACCGATATTATAAAGGAGATTCAAAGCTCATAATAAAATTATGAGCATTAAAGATTTTTTCAGCGAAAGCAACTCAATCTGGATAGATTTTATTGTATTCTCTCTGGGAGCGTCCGCATACGGAATGATGGAGGTCTTATTCAGAGGATACACTCACTGGACCATGGTAATCACGGGAGGTGCCTGCGTTCTGACGTTTTATTATCTCAGTGGCTGGCTCTTGTCCATGCCGCTTATTGCGGCAGCCGCCATGGGAGCCCTTATCGTCACACTCTACGAATTCTTTGTCGGAGTGGTGGTAAACCTCAGACTGGGCTGGGATGTATGGGATTATTCTTCACAGCCGGGGAATGTTCTGGGACAGATTTGCCCCACATTTACAGGTATCTGGTTTGCCATTTGTCTGATATTTTTTGGTTCGGTGAAGCTGCTTTCATAAGGAGCTGCAGCCGCATGCCCTGCCGGCTGAAACCGTGGATTGAAAGAAAAAAAGAGGAGAAGCAACAGCAATGGGAACAGATTTTAAAAAGCTGCAGAACGGCAGCGATATCAGAGGAGTGTCACTGGAAGGAATTAAGGGCGAGTCTGTCAATCTGGGAAAGACCGAAGCCGAGGCGCTGTCGGCAGGCTTTGTAGAGTGGCTCTGCCGCAAAACAGGAAAGGATCCTGACCGGCTGACAGTATCAGTGGGAACGGACAGCAGACTTTCCAAAGATATGCTGCGTGAAGCAGTAACAGGGGTCTTAACTGCCTGCGGTCTGAAGGTCTTTGACTGCGGCATGGCATCCACACCGGCAATGTTCATGTCTACGGTATTTCCTGAATACGGCTGCGACGGTGCAGTGATGATAACCGCCAGCCATCTGCCATTTAACAGGAACGGCTTTAAATATTTCGACAAGGACGGCGGACTGAACAAGAAGGATATCGCAGAGATAATTTCTTATGCAGAGGCCGTCTCTGATGCGGGAAGTGCAGAAGGCGGCAGACAGGCTGCAGCAGGCGGAAATAAAGTCGCAGGACAGCTGATAAAGGCAGACCTGATTGATACATATTCGGCATTTTTGAGAAAAAAGATAATCGATGAAGTGAACAGCCCTGAGAACAGAGAGAAGCCTCTTGCCGGGCTTAAGATAGTGGTGGACGCAGGAAACGGTGCAGGAGGATTTTATGCATCGAAGATACTCGAACCTCTGGGAGCGGATGTAAGCGGCAGCCAGTTCCTGGAGCCGGATGGAAGCTTTCCCAACCATGCTCCAAACCCTGAGAACAAGGAGGCAATGGCATCAATCTGCAGCCGTGTTGTGGAATCGGGTGCTGACCTGGGCCTGATTTTCGATACCGATGTAGACCGCTCCTCTGCTGTGGACAGAAACGGCAAAGAAATCAGCAGGAACGGTATCGTTGCCATGGCGGCAGCTCTAATTGCAAAAGAGCATCCGGGTACAACGGTTGTCACTGACAGCATTACCAGTGACCAGCTGACCGAGTATCTGGAGCAGTGCCTGGGCCTTAAGCACCTGAGATTTAAGAGAGGCTATAAAAATGTAATAAATAAATCCATAGAGCTTAATGCAGAGGGCACCGACAGCCAGCTTGCCATTGAAACATCAGGCCATGCAGCCTATAAGGAAAACTATTTTCTCGATGACGGGGCATACCTGGCGACCAAAATCGTCATCAAGGCGGCGCAGCTCAAGGCGCAGGGAGAAGGCATAGAGGTGCTGCTTTCCAGTATGAAGGAGCCTGATGAGGCCGTGGAAGTAAGGTTTCCTATTGCAGGTGAGAACTTCGGCGAATACGGCGAGGAGGTGCTGTGCGGGCTCAAGGAATGGGCGGAGGCTCATGCTGCAGAGGGGGTATCTGTGGTAGAACCCAACTATGAAGGCGTAAGACTTAATTTCAGACGCAGCGGCCTTTCCGGCTGGTGTCTCCTTCGTAAATCACTTCATGACCCGATTATGCCTCTTAATGTGGAAGTGACCGAGGGCAGCTGCCAGGAGATACTGGGGGAGATCCGCGGATTCCTGGAGAAGTACCCGAGAGTATCCGTAAAATAATAGTTTACAATCAATCCTGCCTGAGCACAATGCCGGGCAGGTTTTTTTGGTATTTTGGGATAGGAAAGAGCGCGGCGGACAACTTAGTGAGAAAAACTCCGGTTTGTCCGTTTTTTTAGGAAAAGAGTCAGTCTTTTTGCCATTTCGCTTACATAATATACCACATTGGGACATTTGTCCGCTTTTCCAACCTATTTGTCCGGGTTTTTGCAGAAAAACGCGGACAGAATTGGG
>CALZFA010000019.1 GCA_945644815.1 uncultured Clostridia bacterium | reverse complement strand
CATTTCGAGTGCGCCCCGTTATGACCACTTCGATACGTCTCCAAAGTATTCCGCGCTCATCCACTATACCACATCCCAGACCTTTATTCAAGTTTTAAGTTGCATTTTGCCGGCATTTTTCATTGCGGCAAGCCCCACACCCGGTCTTCAGGCAAGGAGGAAAATAATGTTCCGCATTATGAAACAGACGGTTCTCATAGCAGAACAGGGGCTATTGACGATTGAAACTTTGTGAATTAGTATACAGACATAAAGGATGTAACAAACAGGGCGGGCTACCCGCCGGGGTATAAAAAGGAGGCAAAAATTATGTTAAATGCAAAAACGGGAACAAGCACAAAAGCGGATGTAAGGCTTGCGGGAAAAGAAGCAGCGCAGGCAGTCAAGGAAGTTAAAGATATTAAGATGGCTTTTGTTTACAGCGGCGTTCAGTATGACCAGAAGGCTCTGCTTGCAGCCATCAGCGAAGAATTGCCGGGTGTTCCGCTCGTAGGAAACACCTCCTTTACAGGAGTTATCACACAGGACGGTTTTGTGACCGGCGATGACGGTTTTGTAGGAGTTATGGCAATGGGCGGTGAGGATCTTACAGTCGGCGTTGCAGGAATGGCTAAAGAAGGCACGGCAAGAGAAACGGGTCATAAGGTTGCAGAGGCAGCGCTCAAAAAAGCAGGAAAGACCGAAGCACCGGAATATTTCTACATGGTAGCACCTCCGGGAGAAGAGGAATTTTACCTTAAGGGAATCACCGAGGTAATCGGCAGAGTGCCTTTCTTCGGCGGAAGTGCGGCAGATAACGCAATCGCAGGAGAATGGCTGCTTTACACAGATCAGATGGTAACGGCTGACGGCGTTGCAGTAGCTTTCTTCTACGGCGATACAGGCTTTGCTAACGAGTACACAGGAGCATATGAAGAAACAGAACATGCCGGCATCATCACAAAGGTTGACAGTTACAGGACTCTGGCAGAAATCGACGGTGTTCCGGCACTGAAGAAATATCAGGAATGGACAGGTGCTTCCGATGAGCAGGTTGCAGGCGGCAATCTGCTGGCTTTCTCTATCACAGCTCCTCTCGGCGTAAAGGATCCCCTGGGCGACCTGGTTGCAATCAGACATCCTATGAACGGAAACGATGATAAGACTATCTCGGTAGGAAACAATCTTGCAGAAAATACTGCAATCATCCTTATGAAAGGCAGCGTTGACGGCCTTATCGCATCAACAGGAAAGGCAGTAGCCAAGGTAACAGACAAGCTGGGCAAGGCTCCGGCAGCATATCACCTTGTTCACTGCGGAGGCAGACGTGCAGGAATCGGCGACAGAATCGACGAGGTTGCAGCAGAACTTAAGAAAGCAGCAGGGGATGTGCCATTTATCTGTGAATTCACCTTCGGCGAGTACGGCTTCGAGGACGACGGCAGAAATACATGCGGCGGCCTGATGCTTTCCTTCACGGCATTTGGAAAATAGCTGCAGACAGCGGAGACGAGCCAGCGGGTCTGCAGGCCGGCAATTTTACAGGAGGTAAATGAAATGAAAATGATTATAAACGGAAAAAAGGTTGACAGCGAAAGCGGACTTACCTTTGATATTATAAATCCGGCTACGGGAAAGGTGATAGAATCCGTTCCCAAGGCAACGGAAAAGGATGTAATTGCAGCCATCGACGCTGCGGAAAAAGGCCAGAAAATCTGGGCCGAAACTCCAATCTGGCAGCGTGCACAGGTTCTTTACAAATTCCTTGACATAGTTGATGCCAACAAGGAATCCCTGGCACAGACATTGTGCGCAGAAAACGGTAAACCTATAGTTGAGGCCAGAGCAGAAATAGGTAATATTAAAATCGGATTTTCCGGTTTCATTGAAGCGGCAAAGCACTATTACGGCAGCATCATTCCTCAGGGTCAGGAGCAGGGACAGGATAAGAACGTGCAGCTGATTACAAGAGAGCCAATCGGCATTGTGGCCTGCATAATTCCGTTTAACTTCCCTTGCGACCTTTATGACCAGAAGGTTGCACCGGCTCTGATGATGGGAAATGCGGCAATCGTGCTTCCTTCTTCAGACAACCCCCTCACGCTGATGAAACTGACGGAAATGCTGGTAGAAGCAGGTGTTCCTAACGGTGCAATACAGTGTCTGACAGCTCCGGGAAGCGTAAAGGCAGCTGCGGTAAAGGATCCGAGAGTACATCTTGTTACTCTCACAGGCAGCACTGAGGTAGGTATCGATACAGCCAAGCTGGCAGCAGCCAATCTGACACACACAGCCCTGGAACTTGGCGGCAACGACGCATTCATCGTTCTTGACGACGGCGATGTTGACCTGGCAGTTGAAGAGCTGGTATGGGGTCGTATGTACAACACAGGACAGGTATGCTGCGCAAGCAAGCGTTTCCTGATTCATAACTCACTTAAGGACGAGTTTGCCAAGAAGGCTGTTGCAAGAATCAGTCAGCTCAAGGTGGGAGATCCTGCCGACGAAAGCACTCAGGTGGGATGCCTTATCAGCGAAAAGGCTGCCATCAAGGTAGAAGAGCAGGTTAATAAGACTGTTGAGCAGGGCGGAAAGATTATTCTGGGCGGCAAGAGAAACGGCGCTTTCTACGAACCGACGGTAATCACCGATGTTCCGAAGACTGCAGATGTAGCCAAGGATATGGAAATATTCGGCCCGGTAGTTCCTGTCATCGGCTTTGACACCGATGAGGAAGCTATCGAGATTGCCAACAAGTCCATATTCGGACTTTCAAGCTGCGTATTCTCAAGAGACCAGAAGCGTGCCTTCAAGGTTGCTTCAAAGATGGAGGCCGGCGGAGCAGTTATTAACGGCGCAAGCTTCTTCAGAGCATTCGAGCAGCCTTTCGGAGGATGGAAGCACAGCGGAATAGGAACTGAGGGCGTTTTCTCCACCTTTGATGAGATGACACTTTCAAAGACAATTGTACTTAAAAACATATTCTAGAACATTTTCCGAGACACGTTTATACACACACTTAAGAAACGCACAGAGCCCTTCGCCCTGTGCGTTTCTGTCTTAACCTGCCGTGCAGGTGTATATTCATCCTGTATAACCCATGGAGCGGGATATCTCAAGAGCCTGTTTCTTAACGTATTCCGCCACTGACTCTATTCTGTCCTCGGTCAGCAAAGAGACGGGGCCGCTTGCGGAAAGGGCTGCGATAATGTCTCCTCTGTAGTCGTAGATGGGAGCTCCGATGCAGCGATGTCCCCTTTCGGACTCCTCGTCATCGATGGCCCATCCGCGGCGCCTTACCAGCTCAAGGTCAGCTAAAAGCTCGTCAATGGAACCGACGGTTTTTTCCGTAAATTTTATAAAGCTGCAGTCCTTCATAATCTGACGCACCTGAGTGGCAGAGTAGTTGGAAAGGAGGCATTTTCCCAGAGAGCAGGAGTAGGAGCGGACCCGCACGCCGATCTGGGAATACATTCTTACATTTGAAAAAACATCCATCTTTTCAATATACACCACCTGATCCCCGTCAAGAACACCCAGATGGCAGGTAAGACCCAGCTCTGCCGTGGTCTGGGCCACATAGGGGCGAGCTTCTGTCTGCAGTTCAAGGTTGTTGATATAGCAGCTGACCACTTCAATGAGATTGATGCCGAGACGGTAAAGGCCTTTGTCGGTTTTGTTCACATAACCTCGGGAGGCCAGGGTGGCAAGAATTCTGTGGACGGTGCTCTTGTTAAGCCCCAGCTTGCCGGCAAGCTCTGTCACGCCGATGCCGTCCTGATATTCAGCCAGAACTTCTATTATATCCAGTGCTCGCTCGATGGACTGAACGCCGCTGTCTTTTGCCATAAAAAGTACTCCTTTCGCAAAACTTAAAACACTTGCTTTATCTTAGAATTATTATACAATAATAAAAAAGACTGTGCAAATGGTACTCGTTGCACACCGCATCAAAATATGGTATACCTAAGGTATCGGAAGAAGCCTTAGGAAAGGAGCAGTGAAATGAAAAAGAAGATAAAAATAATCGTGGCAGACCCTGCAGGGAATATCACGATTTTCGTAAAAGACCATTTCGACAGGAAGCAGTATCCGGCAGTGGCGGGACAGCTTTTGGCAATGGATAGCCTCAGGGGAGAGCAGGTTGCTTTCATTCTGGACACGCCTTCCTGCGGCAGAGCAGAGGCAAAGATGGAAATGTGCGGACTGGAATTTTGCGGAAACGGTTCACGTTCCTTTGGCCTGATAAAAGCCAGGGAAATGGGCATCCGGGGCAAAGGCAGTGTAAACGTTGATGTAAGCGGATGCGACGAAATACTTACCGTAGAGGTGGATACTGACAGCAGCTACACTAAGGTTAAAATGCCAAACCCTGTCAGCGTGTCGAAAATTGACCTTAGTTCATTGGCAATAGGCGATGCACAGGGCTCAGAAAAACCACACGGTTCAGACAATGACAGCAGCGAGGCTTGCATGAGCGAGGTTCGCATGACAGAAGTTCCTGCCGTAGACTTCGGCGGCATTTTGCATGTGATTCTGCGCGGAATTCCTGCAACTGAGGAAAACTTTGACTTAATAAAAAATTTTATTATGAAAAAATTCAACCCTCCGGCCATGGGCGTGATGTTCTGCAGCAGCGCGGTGAAAAAAGAAGGAGATAGCCTTAATTGTCCTATGGTGCCGGTGGTTTATGTAAAAGATGTGGACACCACATATTTTGAAGGATCCTGCGGTTCAGGCACCACCGCCTGTGCTGCCGCCTTCGGACAGATCATGGGTGACGGAGTGCATCATTTCCTTTTTCCTCAGCCGGCAGGTACCATTGAAGCTACGGCGCATATTGCAGACGGCAGAGTTGAAAAAGTCTTTATTGAAGGAAAGGTAGAACTTTCCGAAGAGATGGAAGTAGAAATAGAAATATAGCCCAATATAAAATGCCGCATCCTGACTTTGCAAAGCAAGGATACGGCTTTTGTGTGTTAATGTTTGTGTTTTGATTGTTCGTGCCCGCTTCCGCTTGTTTTACGGCTCGTACGGAAAACTGTCCATAAACTTGAGTTTGAAAGCATTTGCCTTATGGAGTCTGTCTATGCGCTCCTTTGCAGCCGGGTCGTCAATTTCTCCTGTTCTGATGTACCTGTCTAAAACTTCGTAGGTAAAGCCCAGATTTTCCTCGTCGGTCTTAGGCTGAAGGCCGTCGATAGGAGTCTTGTCCACGAACATGGAAGGAAGACCCAACACTCTTCCTATAGCTTTTACCTCCTGAACGGTCAGATGACTGAGAGGGCTGAAATCACCTGCACCGTCGCCGTATCGGGTAGCATATCCCACCCAATCCTCGGAAAGATTGCAGGTATTGGCGACGCGGCCGTTTAAGGACTGAGATACCGCATATGTGGCCGCCATCCTCAGACGCGGCGGAAGATTGGTGATAGTCTGGGTCTCCACCTTGTCCAGCTGGGAATTTAACTGGTTTACCAGTCCGTCAAAGCAGTCTTTGATGTTTATGGTATAATGTTTGATTCCGAGATGATTTACCAGGGCATAGGACACATCAATGTCGAACTGCTCGCCCTTGGGAAGCAGAACACCGATTACATTTTCTTTGCCTAACGCTTCGCAGCACAGAGCAGCAACTACTGAACTGTCCTTTCCGCCCGAAACAGCGACTATCGCCTTGCAGCCGGGGCCGTTTTCCTCGAACCAGCGGCGAATCCATTCAACTACATCGTTTTTTACCTTAAGTGCGTCAAATGCCATATTCAATACCTCCGATGATATGTTAAAATCCTCAAATACAATTTAGCTATGGACAGTATACGCCTTTTTTAGAAAAAAGAAAAGAAAAAAGTAGCAGTAGAGCCGGGTTTGTTGTATAATATTTTGAAAGCTGTGTTATGAAACAGCCCAGAAGGAAAGGAAAAAATGAAAGAGACATTTGTTAAGAATTTACGAAAAGATATGGAAGTGACGGACTTTTTTATGGTCAAGTCTTCTGCAATCAAGACAGGAGCCAACGGCAAACAGTATCTTGACATTGCGCTGGGAGACAGAACCGGTGAGGTCTCGGCCAAGAAATGGGACGTCAGCGAGGCAGAGCAGGAAAGTCTTGTTCAGATAAAGGAAAAGGAAATCGTCAAAGTAAAAGGACTGGTGACAGAGTGGGCAGGTCAGCTGCAGCTTCGTATTCAGAGAATACGAAAGACCACAGAGGAAGACGGCCAGATGATGGCGGATTTTGTAAAGGCTGCACCTGAGGATCCGGGCGAGATGTATGAATATATATATAAGACCGCCGAGGGAATTGGTGATGATGATTTGAGAAAGCTCTGCATAAGGGTACTGACTGATAATAAGGACAGATTGATGTACTATCCGGCAGCCTCAAAAAATCACCACGCACAGCTGGGCGGACTTCTGTACCATACCAAGAGAATGCTCATGACCGGTGAAAGGGTCTGCCAGGTATATACAAATCTTGACAGAGATTTAGTGTTGTGCGGTGTTATAATGCATGACATGGAAAAGCTTAACGAAATTGAAGCAGCTGAGGACGGCATTGCATCCGGCTACTCATTTGAGGGTCAGATGCTGGGACATATAATACAGGGAGTGAAGGCCGTGGACAGGCTGACTTTAGAGATGGGCTTTCCGAGAGAAAAGGCCATTATGGTGGAGCATATGATATTGTCTCACCACTATGAACCGGAATTCGGCAGTCCTAAAAAACCTCTGTTCCCGGAAGCCGAAGTACTTCATTATCTGGATATATTGGATGCGAGAATGTTTGATATGCAGGCTGCTCTTGATGCCACTGAGCCGGGCAGCTTCAGCGATAAGATATGGACGCTGGACAACAGAAAGCTTTATAAGCCTATAGAGGCTAAGGAGGAGGAAAATGATTAAAACACCTAAAGAAGTCAAGAGGATAATGAAAACCCTCGGGGATGAAAAATTCAAAGCATACACAGTGGGAGAGTGCGTCAGAGACAGTCTGGCAGGACTGAAGCCATATGACTGGGACGTTGCTACTTCGGCCGGATTTGAAGACCTGACAAGGTTATTCCCCGAAGCAAAGGTTATCAGCCGGAAGTACAGCGTAATAAGAATGGAATTCATAGAGGAAGTCTTTGACAGAGAAGGCGATTTCGTAGGTGAAGAGGGAATCATTGTCGACGTTTCTACCTTCAGAAAGAGCAGCTTATATGATGAAAGCGGAAAAACCGACGAGGTTCAGTTTGCAGAAACCATTGAGGAGGATCTGGACAGACGTGAATTTACCATGAATGCACTTGCGGATAACGGGTATGACCTGGTAGATCCCTTTGGCGGAAGGGAAGACATAAAGAACAGACTGGTAAAAACTATCGGAGATCCGGGTGAAAGCTTCAGAGAGGACCCTGTGAGAATGCTTAAAGCCATAAGAATGGCTGCAGAGCTTGATTTTGACCTGACACAGAGCGTTTATGAGGCAATCTGCGCAAACTACAGACTATTGGAAAAGATAAGCATAGACCGTTTCAGAAATGAATTCGTAAAGACTCTCAGTGCCTCTCATGCAGGCAAAGGGCTGGGACTCATAATGGACACGGGTATTATTAATCTTGTCCTGGGCGATGAGGTAGTAAAAAAACTTACAAGACGTGAAAAGAGTGACCTTGTAGTGCTTTCGCAGAATATAGACCGCTCAAAACAGGTACCGGAGAGAAGGCTGGGGCTTTTCTATATAACCATGGATAAAAAGAGGGCTATGCCGTCTATCGAAAAATTCAATTTCGACAGCAAGACACGCCAGCATCTGGTAGATGCCGTAAGCGATATGGCTAAGCTGTACTTTACATCTACAAAGGAGATGCTCAAAAAGTTTATCTATGAAAGAGGAATGGACAGATATAATTATCTGGCCAATCTTGAAAAGGCTCAGAGAATAGTTTTTGACTATGATTCGGAAACAAAAATTAAGAGTAAGATGTATCTGCTGGAGGAAATCCATGCTCTTCACGAACCTATTTTTCCGGAGGATCTGGCAATAGATGCCAACGACCTTATAGAAGCAGGTATCTGTGACGAAAAAGAAGCAGATAAAATGCTTTCCATGCTGGTTGAAAAAATACATATCAAACCTAATCAGAATAAACGCAGTGAGCTTCTTAAGCTTGCCAAGCTCTATAAGAGGAACAAGCTGGCTGCCATGACCAGAGGAATAAAGTGGACACGTTAAACAATATTACAAAGATAAGCCAGGTCACCCCGGAGGTGACCTGGTTTTTGCGCAATCTGGGATTTTCGGATTATTATATCATAAAGATTTTCGGCATAGTGGGTGATGCAGCCATTGGACTGACGGAAGACAACCCCTACTGGCTGCTGGATGAATTTCCGAGGATGGGCTTTGAACGTGTGGACAGCGTGGCGCGAAAGCTGGGCGTCAGCCCGGAGAGCCACCTGCGGCTTGAGGCCGCGGTGGCTTATGGCCTTCGCTCCTATGCTTCGGAAGGCCATGCTTTCGCGCCGCTGGAAGAGTTCTGCCGGAAGGCAGCGGATTTTTTGGACTCTGATTCCGGCCTTCTGAGGGACGTAATCGAGGACATGTCCTTTTCGGGAGATGTTCAGCTGACAAACCTGGGAGGCAGGCAGGTACTGTATTTTTACGGGTACTATCGTGCAGAATGTACTGTGGCAGGCAAGCTGGCTGCACTTGCAGAGCCGGCAGAAGGTCTGGCTCCCGTGGCAGGAAATCCTCTTGCCCTTATTAAAAAAGCCGGCATCCGGCACAGCATAGAGCTTTCCAAGCAGCAGACTTCGGCCGTTATGAATTCTCTCATAAGCGGAGTCTCTATAATAACGGGAGGACCAGGCACAGGTAAGACCACCATAATAAATGCGCTGATTCACATAATGGAAGAAAGTGGTCTGAAGGTGGCGGTGGCAGCTCCTACGGGCCGTGCAGCCAAGAGAATAATGGAAACCGGCGGACATTTTGCGTCTACGGTGCACAGACTCCTGGAATACTTTTATGACGAACAGACAGGCTATATGAGATTCGGCAGAAATGCCGAAAATCCTCTTGACTGTAATGCGGTCATAATTGATGAAGCCTCGATGCTTGACCTGATGCTTGCGGAAGCTCTTTGCAACGCCGTTAGACCGGGCACAAGGCTTATTTTCGTAGGCGATGCGGATCAGCTGCCTTCCGTAGGGGCAGGAAACGTACTTGCGGATCTTATTGACAGCGACTATTTTTATACAACACGCCTTACTGAGATTTACCGTCAGAGTGCCGAAGGAAGTATTGCAGTCAATGCTCACAGAATCAACAGAGGCGAGAGTCCCGTTTACAGCAGAGATTTTATGCTGATACGATCTGATAAGCAGCAGGATATTCTGCAAAAAATAGTTGATATAGCTGCATCTCTGCCTGAAGGAAGCGCACAGGTGCTTACTCCTGTTAAAAAAGGAATCTTGGGGAGTGCAAATTTAAACACTCAGCTTCAGATGACTCTGAACCCGCCGGCAGAAGGAAAAAAAGAGCTGAAACTGGGAAGCAGAATCTTTCGTACAGGGGACAGAGTAATGCAGATAAAAAATGACTATCGTCTGGAATACAAGGTCAGCAGGCAGAACCCGGGCATTTTTGACAGCAGGACGGACGGAGATACAGGTAAAGGTGTATTCAATGGTGAAATCGGTGTGATCAAGGGCGTAGATCCCGATCTGAAAACAGTCACCGTACTGTATGACGATGAGCGCTGGGTGGAGTACAGCTATGTTCAGCTTGACGAAATAGAGCTGGCCTATGCGGTAACTATACACAAAAGTCAGGGGAGTGAATTTCCCTCCGTAATAATACCTGTGACATGGTTTCCGCCGGTGCTGGCAACACGCAGCCTGATTTATACAGCCGTGACAAGAGGTAAGGAGCAGGTGATAATTGTAGGAAACCCTGCGTATTTGGAAAAGATGGTATCAAACAACCAAAGCCGCAGCCGCAATTCAGGACTGAAGGAAAGGCTGCAGGGGATGTACGGATTTTTTTAGGAGGAACAGATGAACTGGACCACAGAGCAACAGCGAGCAATAGAACTGAGAAATAAGAACATTTTGGTGGCGGCAGCTGCAGGTTCAGGCAAGACTGCTGTCCTTGTGGAGCGTATAAAGAGTATCATAATAGAGGACAGATGTCCCATAGACAGAATGCTCATAGTTACCTTCACCAATGCGGCGGCTGCCGAAATGAAGGAAAAAATAGAAAAGGCCATCGGCAAGGCCATAAGCGAAACACCACAGGAGGACAGTCAGCGCCTTGTTTTCCTGAAAAAACAGGCTGATCTGCTTCCTGCTGCCAGCATATGCACTTTCCACGCCTTCGCTCTTGACGTGATACACAGATATTTTTATCTTACGGATATGGAGCCTAATTTCAGAATCTGTGATGGGGGTCAGCAGACTATACTAAAGGGACAGGCTATGGATATGCTTCTGGATCAATACTATCAGGCAGGAGAGGAGATTTTTTTTGAATTTCTCAGAAAGTTCAGCGGGGACAGAAACGACAGTCGTCTCCGGGAAATGATAGAAAAGGCTTATGACACTATTCAGAGCCTTCCTGAGCCTTTCCTCTGGCTTGATCAAAGCGCAGATGCAATAGACGCAGGATTTGAAGATTTTATGGAGAGTCCGGCTGTAAAATATATAATAGAGGATTTTAGAGAAAGCCTTGACGGAGCCGTTTTAAGGTTAGAAGAGAATCTAAAAAAGACACAGCGCGAGGATTTTTACGGTGCAGAAGAACTTGCGGCTATGGATATGGCTGCTGCAATTGATCTTAAAAAGACGTCGGAGGAAAAAACATTTGATGAAATCAAGGAGGCTCTGGAAGAATTCAAGCTTCCTGTGATGAACAAAAAATACTTTGCACCTGAGAATAACGGCGGCGACAGTACGGAGCTTTCCGGACTCAGGGATTACATGAAAAAAAACAGGAATGTGCTCAAGGATGTTGTTTCATCAGCTAAGAAAAACTGCTTTTATGACACAGCCGAAAACCTGTGGCATCAGGTCAGGGCAACAGCTTCCGATGTCAGATATTTTGCCGGACTGATAAAGGAGTTCAGCCGCTTATATGACGATCTTAAAGCCTCAAAAGGACTGGTGGATTTTAACGATATAGAGCATCGGGCATACGAAATACTTAAAGACGAGGAAGCTGCAGGATTTTTCCGAAACAAATTCAGGCATATTTTTATCGATGAGTACCAGGACAGCAATGTGATACAGGAGGCTCTCATAGGGACTATATGCCGTGAAAACAACCTGTTTATGGTGGGAGATGTTAAGCAGAGCATATATAAATTCCGATTAGCCGAGCCGGAAATTTTTCAGGGAAAATACAAAGCCTATGCCCAGGCCATGGAGCGTGAGGGCGATGAAACCGTTTCCGAAAAAATAGACCTGAACAGGAATTTCAGAAGCAAAAAACCGGTAATCGATTTCATCAACAACGTCTTTGAGCATACGATGACCGGTTACGATGAAAAGGCGGCTCTTTACCCGGGAGATCCTTTTGCAGAGCGTTCACGATTCTGCCCGAAACTTTTCATGGCCGGTACGCCATGGGACGAGGATTCCGAGCTTGATAATGAATTAAAGCTTCTCCTTAAGGCTGAAAAGGAGGCGCTGGCTGCAGCTAAAATTATCAGGGACAGTCTGGGAAGGCCCTTCTTTGACAGTAAACAGGGCATTGAAAGACCGCTGCAAAAGAAGGATATAGTCATACTTATGCGCGGTGTGAAAAACTATGGAGATATGTTCTACCGGATTCTTACGGAAAACAATGTACCCGTATATATAGACGACAATGACGGATATTTTGACACTATCGAGATAAATACCTTCATGGAGCTTCTTGCAGTAATAGATAACAAAAAGCAGGACATACCCCTGCTGACCGTAATGCGTTCGGAAATCCTGGGTTATTCTATCCGGGAGATGACTCGTATAAGACGGGAATACAGAGAAGGTTCCTATTACGGCGCGCTGGAGGCTTATGCCAGGGGAGGGAGCGATGAAAACCTGCGCCGGAAGGCATGTGATACATTTAAGCTGATTGACAAGTGGCAGCAGCAGAGCAGGGTATTGCCTCTTGAGGAACTGGTATGGGAGCTGATGCTTTCTACGGGATTTTACGTTGCTATGGGTGCTATGCCTGCCGGAAGCCAGCGGCAGGCAAATCTCAGGGCACTGGTGGATAAAGCTGCCGCATATCGCAAAAACCAGGACGGTTCGCTGTATGGATTCATGGGGTATATCGATGCTGTCAAGAGTCAGAAGGTGGCCATGGGGCAGGTAAAAATGGCCGCGGAAGACGATGATACTGTAAGAATAATGACCATACACAAGTCCAAAGGTCTTGAATTTCCAATGGTGCTCCTCTGCGGCTTCTGCCGGAAGCTGAACTACACTTCTACCGGCAAAAATGCAGCCATCCACAAGGACTTCGGCATAGGACTGCCGCTGGTGAATTATGACCAGAGCTGGTTCCAGAATACACTTCTTCAGAATGCCATCGCTCAGAGGTTTCACCGCGAGGAGGTTGAGGAGGAAAAACGTGTTCTCTACGTTGCCATGACAAGGGCAAGGGATATTCTGTATATTCTTGGTATTTCAAATGAGCCGACGGAGGACATATCAAAGGTTATTGACGGGGTTCCCAAAGATTACAGCTATTTCACAATGGTAGGCAGGACCATATGTATGAACAGCGGCTCCTGGGAAGAAGTTTTAAACTCTGACCTGGCCGGCTTGTCACGAAGCAGAAAACGCTCTGCTGCGGCGGCGGTTGAACTTCTTACGCAGGAACCGGGACCTGTTGATGAAGACATTATAAGACGCATGACATTTAGATACCCCTATGAAAATGAGCTTTCAGTTAAGTCCAAGTATTCAGCAAGCGAGCTTTTTGCCGAAAACAGGGAGGGTATGATGTACCTGCGGAGCAGATCTTCAGGACAGACGCAGGACGAAAAAGGCTACATAGAACTGGCTGAGCCGGAGAGCTTTAAGCTCAGCAGCGGTTTTACCGCAGCTCAGATTGGAACCATTACCCATAAAGTTCTGGAAAAGATGGATTTTGCGGCTGCATCTGCAGAGGGCATATCATATGTTGAAAGGCTTCTCGGAGAAATGGCAGAGGCCGAATTTATCAGCCCTGAGGAAGCATCTGTGGTAGATATGGAAAAACTTGCCGAATTTGCTTCATCCCCTCTGGGAAGACGAATTGCTTCAAGTCCGGCGGTATACAGAGAACAACCCTTTAATATGATTTGTGATGTGGACGGAAGCGCAGCTATGGTTCAGGGCATAATCGACTGCTTCTTTGAAGAAGAAGGGAAACTGGTACTGGTGGACTACAAGACCACCAATGTCAGAACTGCCGAGGAATTTCACCGCCGTAAGGGAGAGATAGCATCAAAATACAGCCTGCAGATTGAGCTTTATCGCAGGGCTCTGGAGGAATCAACCGGCAAGGAGGTCAAGGAGGCATGCCTTTATCTGACAAACATCGGAGAGGTAATAAACTGTTGAGATGAATTGTTTTTTATACACCTGCTGTGGTATAATAATATATCAAGGCATAAATGCGGCAGAAAGGAGCGGTTTATGGAATATCGCAAAGAACTTTATGATGCAGTTGATAAGTTTTTTATGGAAATCGTAATACCTTACGGGACAACCGCTGCCGAAGCAGGACAGCTGGTAAAAAAGTTTAAGCCCTTCAGCAAAAAGAATTACGATGAATTCATAGAAAAATTTCGTGAATATGCGGCTATGACAGAGACCCTCTCGGTGAAAAAGGACCATATTCCGGCGGAGGATACTATGGCGGCGGAGCTTGCCGAAGCCTTTGAAAAATGCAAGACTTCTTTTATAAGGCTATGCACACGAAATGCTGATTTCTACGATTTTCAGAACAGGAAAGTCAAAAAGGAGCATGTTACTCTTGACGAGCTGCAGGATATTTCTTTGAAAGTCAATTTGGCTATGAATTCCGCAGGAAGAGACATAGATGTTCTGGAAAACGCATACAAGGAAATGAAGGCAGACGATGAACCCGAGTATGCCAAGATACTTCAATCGGAAAAGGACGCCATTGCAAAAGCCCGTGAGGAGCAGCAGAAAGCGCAGGAACAGAAAATTGCAAAGGAGTCTGAGGAAAATATGAGGCGAGTAGCAAAAATGAGAAAGAGAAATAAGTGATATGACGGAATTAACTTTGATATACATACTCCTGGGAGTGACGGCGGCGGCCGTGATACTGCTGCTGGTGGTAATAATGAATAACAGGGGGCTGAACCGTGAAGTAAACGCCATGGTCAGTGCCTACCAGAAGCTCACTCAGCAGGTGGAAGAAATACGCAATGAAAACAGAAACACGGTGCAGAACATTCAGGGGACTCTGAGTCTTTTCGGAGAGACCGTTTCCCGCGGCCAGCGCGACAACGCGGAGAATGTAGATAAGAGACTGGCGGATCTCAACACCAGATTCAGCAATATGGCTGTGGAAAACGAGCAGAAGCTTGAAAACATCCGTATCTCCATGGAAAAGAAAATCGGGAACCTTACGGATGAAAACAACAAGCAGCTTGAAAAGATGAGAGAAACTGTGGATGAAAAGCTGCAAAAGACCTTGGAGGACCGCATCAGTCAGTCCTTTAAGCTGGTAAGCGAAAGACTGGAGGAAGTCTACAAGGGCCTGGGAGAAATGCAAAGCCTGGCGGCAGGAGTCGGCGACCTCAAAAAGGTGCTTTCCAATGTAAAAACCAGAGGAATTTTGGGAGAAGTCCAGCTGGGAGCAATTCTGGAACAGATACTTTCGCAGGAACAGTATGAAACCGATGTTAAGACAAGACCCGGCTCTGCCGAGAGAGTTGAGTTTGCAGTCAAGCTGCCGGGAGATGAAGACGGCGTGGTATGGCTGCCTATAGATGCCAAGTTCCCGGGAGATGCATATGGGAAGCTTGTTGATGCTTATGATACAGGTGACAAGACAATTATAGATGCGGCGTACAAAAACCTTGAGAGGGTTATCAAATCAGAGGCCAAGGATATAAGAACAAAATATGTGGAACCGCCGTACACCACGGATTTTGCCATAATGTTCCTGCCGTTTGAGGGACTTTATGCGGAAGTGGTACGCCACGGTCTCATCGAGGTGCTTCAAAAAGAATACAAAGTCAACATTGCAGGCCCAACTACCATGGCAGCCCTTTTGAACAGTCTTCAGATGGGCTTCAGAACCCTGGCCATTCAGAAACACTCCAGCGAGGTCTGGGAAGTGCTGGGCGCCGTAAAGACCGAATTCAACAATTTCGGCAATGTTCTTGAGGCCACGAGAAAAAGAATCAAACAGGCAGACGACGAGCTTGAAAAGCTTATAGGAACCAGAACCAACGCCATAATAAGAAAACTGAGAGGTGTGGAGGCACTTGACAGCAAGAATGCGGTAGCGGTTCTGGAACTGCCGGAAATGGAAATGCCTGAATTTGATAAACAGGAGAATTGATGAGGATATTTGCTATTGGTGACCTGCATCTTTCCTTAGATGACAGGGTTGAAAAACCTATGGACATCTTCGGGGGAGAATGGATAGGTCATACAGAAAAACTATATAACAGCTGGGCCGGCATGGTAAAACCGGAGGACATGGTAATAATCTGCGGAGATATTTCATGGGGTCTGAAGCTTGAGGAAGCCATGGCAGACCTGAACTGGATTCACAGGCTGCCGGGCAGGAAGCTGCTCTTTAAAGGAAACCATGATTTATGGTGGAAGTCTATCGGAAAGCTTAACGGTCTCTACGATGACGGAACTATGCAGTTTGTTCAGAACCGGTGCATACTCATAGAAGGCGAGGACAGCCTTCATGAAGGTGACGGCAAATCAGGGAAAACAGAAAAAACCGGGAAAACCGGAAAGACCGCAATCTGCGGCACCAGAGGGTGGATCTGCCCGGGGACAGAGGGCTTCTGCGACCACGACAGGAAAATATATGACAGAGAGGCGGCAAGGCTGAAGATGTCCTTGGAGGATGCAAGAAAGGCCGGGGCGGACATTATTATCGGGGCGCTCCATTTTCCGCCTACCAATGACAAACAGCAGGGCTCGGCATTTACCGACCTGATGACCGAGTATGGAGTAAAGACCTGTGTATACGGCCACCTCCACGGCAGTGAGGCATTTAAAAACGGAATGAAGGGTATATACAATGGTGTAGAATATAAGTTGGTATCTTTGGACTACCTTGAAGGAAAACCTGTCCGTATACTTTGATTCAAAAGGAGGCAATACATGAAAAAAGCAATTCTGATAATAACTGACAGCCTTGGCGTTGGAGCTTTGCCCGATGCTGACAAATACGGTGATGCCGGAGCCGATACCTTCGGACATATCGTAGAAAAATGCGGCGGTCTTAAAATTCCGAACCTGCTGAAGTTAGGCATGGGAAACATTGAAGGAGTGTGCGGAGGAAAGCTTGCTCAGAGTGAGCCTGTGGGCTGCTTTGGCAAAATGGCGGAACTTTCCAAGGGAAAGGACACAACCACAGGACACTGGGAAATTGCAGGACTTAAAACCGAAGTACCTTTTAAAACCTACCCTGAGGGCTTTCCAAAGGAATTTATGGAAGCCTTCGAGAAGGAAATAGGAATTGGCTGTCTGGGAAACTATCCGGCATCCGGGACTGCCATTATCGAGGAACTGGGGCCTGAACACGAGGCAACAGGAAAGCCTATCGTGTATACTTCCGCTGACAGTGTGTTCCAGATTGCTGCAAACACCGATGTGATTCCGCTGGACAGACTCTATGAGATATGCAAAGCCGCACGCCGTCTGCTGGTAGGACAGTGGGCCTGTGGCAGAGTAATCGCAAGACCTTATGTTATCAGAGACGGCAAAAGGGAAAGAACCTCCGACAGAAGAGATTACGCGGTGACGCCGCCTTCTGATACGGTTCTCGATATGGTTTCAAGGGGCGGCAAAATGATGTACGGCGTTGGAAAAATCGGCGACATATTCAACGAAAAAGGCATTACACAAAGCGTTCACACCATAAGCAACATGGACGGCGTGGATAAGACTCTCGAGGCCATGCAGATGGATTTTGAGGGATTTATATTTACCAATCTGGTGGACTTTGACTCCAAGTACGGACACCGCCGCGACCCCGAGGGTTACGGACGCTGCATCGAAGAATTTGACGCAAGACTTCCTGAGATTATGGAAGCTCTGGGGGGCGATGATATTCTGATGATATGTGCGGATCACGGAAACGACCCTGTGGCCCATGGAACGGATCATACCAGAGAATATGTGCCTCTGCTGGTATACGGAAAGAATATGAAACATGGTGTAAACCTGGGTATAAGAGAAACCTTTGCTGATGTAGGGGCCACAGTATCGGATTTTCTGGGAGTGGAAAAGCCTGAAATCGGCAGGAGCTTTCTCGCAGAAGTGGGGAAATAGATATGACATTCAACATGAACGATATAATATATAAAAAACGTGAAGGCGGAAAGCTTTCAAAGGAAGAAATAGATTACCTGATTACGGGCTATGTAGCGGGAGATATTCCCGACTACCAGGTTTCTGCCCTTCTTATGGCAATCTTTTTCAGAGGTCTTGACAGAGAGGAGACCTTTAACCTGACCGGTGCAATGCGCTATTCAGGTGACACCATCGATCTTTCCTCCATCAAGGGTATAAAAGTGGATAAACATTCCACCGGAGGAGTGGGAGACAAGACGACCCTTATTGTAGCGCCTTTAGCATCGGCATTAGGCGTTCCTATTGCTAAAATGAGCGGCAGAGGACTGGGTTTCACCGGAGGTACCGTAGATAAAATGGAATCCATACCGGGCTTCAGGACGTCTCTTGCGCCTGAAGAATTTATCAATCAGGTGAATGAAATCGGAATGGCCGTAATAGGTCAGACTGCACACATTACTCCCGCCGACAAAAAGCTCTATGCCCTCCGTGATGTAACCTCTACCGTGGACAACTTCGGGCTTATCGCTTCAAGCATAATGAGCAAAAAACTGGCTGCCGGAAGTGATGCCATAGTTTTGGACGTTAAATGCGGTGACGGCGCTTTCATGGAAAATCTTGACGATGCGGTTACTCTGGCAAACCTTATGGTTGACATCGGAACCGACGCGGGAAGAAAGACTGTCGCAGCCATTACCGATATGAGTCAGCCTCTGGGAAATGCTGTGGGAAACAGTCTGGAGGTTATAGAAGCCATTGAAACTCTCAAGGGAAAGGGTCCTGCAGATATTGCGGAGCTTGCCGAAAAACTCAGCGGGATCATGGTTTATCTGGGAGGCAAAGCTAAAGATCCTCAGGAAGGCTATGCCATGGCCGGAAAGGCTCTGAGAGACGGGAGCGGACTTCATCAGCTTCGCAGATTCATAGAAGCACAAGGGGGAGACCCTGCAGTTATCGAAGATTACAGTTTGTTCCCACAGGCATCCGTAAGAGATGAGCTGAAAGCTGACAAAAACGGATTCGTGGCTGAAATAGCTGCCAGAACCATAGGCCTCGCTTCACAGCACACCGGTGCAGGCAGAGCTACCAAAGAGTCATCCATCGATCTTGCCGCAGGAGTATACCTGTACAAAAAGGTTGGGGACGAAGTGAAAGCGGGAGAAACTCTGGCCGTATTCTACGGAAACGAAAGAGCCAAGGTGGATGCCGCCATGGCGGAAGCGAAAAAAGCATTCAGAATCACAGATACTCCTTGCGGGAAACCTGTGCTCATAAAAGAAATAATAGGATTGTAATCATTGCAGCAGCGGGATTAAGAAGGAGGAGAAGTTTATGTGGATAGTGTATGCTTTTGGCTCGGCAGTTTTTGCGGGCCTTACGTCCATTTTGGCAAAGTGCGGTATTCGTAAGACAGATTCCACCGTGGCTACAGCCATTCGTACAATAGTGGTTCTGATTTTTTCATGGCTCATGGTTTTTCTGGTGGGCTCACAGGAGCAGATCAGTTCCATCGGAGGAAAAACCCTGATTTTTCTTATACTCTCGGGACTTGCCACCGGTGCATCGTGGTTATGCTATTTCAAAGCATTACAGATAGGCGATATAAACAAGGTAGTGCCTATCGACAAGTCCAGCACGGTTCTTACCATAATTCTGGCCTTTATTTTTCTCCACGAGGAAATCAGCCTTCCTAAAGCCATAGGTGTGATTCTTATAGCTACAGGGACTTTCATGATGATTGAGAAAAAGGATACCGTGCATCAGGAAAACAAAGGCAGAGGCTGGCTCTTTTATGCTCTGGGATCGGCAGTCTTTGCAAGCTTAACCGCCATACTGGGAAAAGTGGGAATTTCCGGTGTTGAATCAAATCTGGGCACAGCCATACGTACAGCAGTAGTTCTGATAATGGCGTGGGTAATGGTATTTGCTGCGAAAAAGCAGGGAGAGATACATAACGTCCCAAAGAACGAGCTGGGCTTTATATGCCTTTCCGGACTGGCCACGGGAGCATCCTGGCTATGTTATTACAAAGCCCTTCATGACGGACTTGCCAGCGTAGTGGTTCCTATTGACAAACTGAGCATTCTGGTTACCATCGCCTTTTCATACATAGTATTTCACGAGCGCCTTTCGAGGAAGGCCGCAGCAGGACTGGTACTTATTGTAGCCGGTACCCTGGTAATGCTGATTTGATAAATAAGGAATAGCTGACCGCCCTTTCACATACATTGAAGTGACTGATACTGAGATTATGTGGAGGGGTGGCTTT
>CALZFA010000018.1 GCA_945644815.1 uncultured Clostridia bacterium | reverse complement strand
CTTCATTGTCGGGAAGAGGATTATATCTCTGATGCTCGGCGCGTCTGAGATAAGCATGATTACTCTGTCGATGCCTATTCCTAATCCACCCGTAGGAGGCAGACCGACTTCCAGAGCGTTTACGAAATCCATATCCATCGGATGCGCTTCGTCATCGATGCCTGCGTCAAGCTGGTGCTGCTGCTCGGCAAATCTTTCGTACTGGTCGATAGGGTCATTAAGCTCAGAGAAGCCGTTGCAGATTTCCCAGCCGTTGATGTAGCCTTCAAATCTTCTGGTGATTCTCGGGTCATTTCTGTCTCTCTTGGAAAGAGGCGAAACCTCAACAGGGTGTCCCGTTACAAATACAGGTGCCGGTCCGTCAAGTACGCCCGGAATGTCCTCACAGTATTCTTCAAACATCTCTGCAATAATCTTGCCGCGGGTCCAGTCCTTGACCTCGTCCTTATCCATTCCGTACTTGATGGCTTCTGCTCTTGCGGTTTCATCGTCTGCAATATTGTGGAAGTCAATGCCTGTCACCTCGCATACGAAGTCGGTCATATCGATTCTCTTCCAAGGAGGGGTTACATCAAATTCCTTGCCCTGGTATTTAATGACAGGGCTGCCGTTTACAGCCATGGCGGCCTTGTAAACGACCTGCTCTGTAACCTCGATAACCAGCTCCATGTCACCGTATGCGGCATAACATTCCATGGATGTAAATTCAGGATTGTGGTTTCTGTCCATACCTTCGTTTCTGAACATCTTACCCATTTCATACACTCTGTCAAGTCCGCCTACGATAAGTCTCTTCAGGAAAAGCTCATTGGAGATACGCAGCTTCATATCGATGTCCAAAGTGTTGTGGTGGGTGTTGAAAGGTCTTGCGTTGGCTCCGCCTGCAATGGTGGTAAGGATAGGTGTGTCAACTTCCAGATATCCGTAATCTTCCTCCAGAACTCTCTTGATTTCCTTGATGATTCTTGCTCTCTTGTAGAACATTTCCTTAACATCGGGATTCATGATAAGGTCCACATATCTCTGGCGATATCTCAGATCCTGGTCCTTGAGCCCCTGCCACTTGTTAGGCAGCACCTGCAGCGACTTGGAAAGCAGCACAAGGCGTGAAACCTTAATGGAAACCTCCCCGGTTCTGGTCTTGAATACCACGCCTTCCACTCCTACAATATCGCCGATATCATAGGTTTTGAAATAGTTGTATTCTTCCTCTCCCAGCGCGTCCTTTCCGACAAAGCACTGGATTCTGCCCTGCTTATCCTGGATATCTATGAAAGATGCCTTTCCCATATGTCTGAAGGCCATGATTCTGCCGGCACAGGAAACCTCCTGATCCTCCATAGCCTCGAAGTTATCCTTTATGTCCATGCTGTGGGCTGTAACATTCCAGTTTTCCTCCAGGAAAGGGTTTCTGCCCGCTTCCTGCAGGGTTCTCAGCTTTTCTCTTCTGATTCGTCGCTGTTCGCCGAGAACTTCCTCTGAAACCTCTTCATTTTCGACTTCAGAATTTATGTTTTCTCTCATGTCTTCTGTACTCATTTTTTTCTTTTCCTCTCTGAATTCAGCTAATCAATACATTCTTATCTGGTAATATCCTCCACCTCATAATGGAGCACTCCGTCCGGTACTGTGATTTCCACAATTTCACCTTTTTTCTTTCCAAGAAGGTGCTGTCCTACCAGGGATTCATTAGAGATTCTGCCTGCAAACGGATCTGCTTCTGTAGAGCCAACAATGGTAAACTCCATGTTTTCTCCTGAATCCACATCTTTTATTTTAACTGTAAGCCCAACGCTTACATAGTCGTTCGATACTTCCTCCTCGTCGATGATCCTGGCAGTTCTGATCATATTTTCCAACTTTACAATTCTCTCCTCCAGCTCTGCCTGCTCATCCTTTGCCGAGTCGTATTCGGCGTTTTCGGAGAGGTCTCCGTAGGAAATGGCTTCCTTTAATCTTTCGGATACTTCCTTCCTTCTGACCGACACCAGCTCCTCATGCTCAGCAACGATTTTATCATAGCCCTCACGGGTCAACAGAATTTCTTCAGTCATTTTATATCTTCTATCTCCTTTCGATTTGCTTTTGCTATACAAATGCGATATTTACATTTCTGCAGTTTGTCAGGTAAACGATGGTAGCATAACATACGTCAAACTCCATTATGTCTCCTGCTTTCCATTCCTTTGGTGCATTCTCAATATCAATGATGGTATGGTCGCTGGAGGCTCCCAGAACCTCAATACCTTCTTCCAGAGGCAAAAGTTCCGAAGGATCGCCGTAATCAACTTTGCCCACACCCAGAAGCGCTCTTTTTCTCATCCCTCTGTCAACATACACCGGTGTATGCCCAAAGGCGTCAACGGCAATTGTTCCAACCGGATGAGACGGTTTATTCTTAACCTCGATGACTTCTGCTTTCAACCTGAACACATCCTGATACATGTCGCTCATATCGTAGCCATAGAACACATCAAGGTCACGAGCCAGCAAGATACCTTCACCGATTCTCAGCAGGTTTATTCTCTTCGGAATATTTCCATCCAGAACCCTCATAAGGCTGCTGGTGGCTCCTCCGGATATGTATTCCAGCTTCCTTCCCAGCCGGGACTCAATATGCTCGGCAATTTCAACCAGCTCATTCAATGTTTCCACTGTCGGAGAAATGGAGCCGTAGCATCCCACATTGGTACCGATTCCCACCAGCCGGATGTTCTTCAGCTGATTTTCAATATATTCGCAGACATCTGCCATCTCTTCCTTGTCCCAGAAGCCTTCCCTCAGGTCTCCCATGTCGGCCATTATAATAACTTTATGCAGCTTGCCCTGCTTTCTTGCCTCCTCGTTGAGTGCTTTTACAACCTCAAGCTCACTGTTAAGGCTGATGTCGGCAAGCCTTATGACCTGGCTGACCTCGCTGAGCATAGGGATTCTGATAAGCATCATAGGCTTTTGTATGCCTGCATTTTTTGCGTCTTCTATCTGTTCAAGCCGGGAGGAAGCTATGAAAGCCGCGCCGCCTTTGTCGAACTGCTCTGCCACCTCTACAATACCGGTGGCGCCTTTTATTACTCCCGCAACCTGTATGCCGCAGCTGCCGCATTTTTCTACGACTTTAGCAACATTGTGTTTTAAATGGGCCAGATTTATCTCCAGCCTCGGATATCTCTCCTTCATCTTTTACTCCTAGAAATTTATACGCTTTATCTATGCTATATTTTTTTATTCTATCATTTTTCTCCGGTTTTATCAATACAAAAAGGCACTTTTTGGGTGCCTTTCTTTGTCAAAATCCGCTGTATTAGGCGATTTCAAGTGCGATTTCCATCATTTTGGTGAAGGTCATCTGTCTTTCCTCTGCAGTGGTCACCTCTCCGGTAAACGGATTGTCTGAAATGGTGCAGATGGCAAGGGCGTTCTTTCCTGCTCTTGCGGCATTCATGTAAAGAGCTGCAGCCTCCATTTCCACTGCAAGCACTCCCATCTTCTGCCACTTGGAAAGTCCCATGGAATCATCGTAAAATGCGTCCGATGAGTAAAGGTTTCCCACCACAGGAGTTATGCCCATTTTTTTGGCTGCGTCTACTGCTTTTTTCAGAAGCTCAAAGGAGCAGATCGGGGCATAGCTTCCCGGCAGCTCAAACTGATTGGCGTAGTTTGAGTTGGTGCAGGCTCCCTGACCGAAGACGATATCGCGCACTTTAAGGTCCGGTCTGATTACCCCTGCGGTCCCTACTCTGATTATGTTCTTTACATCGTAGTAGTTGAACAGCTCGTAGGAGTAGATTCCTATTGACGGCATACCCATGCCGGATGCCATTACGGATACTTCCTTGCCTTTGTAGGTTCCGGTATAGCCCTGTACCCCTCTGACATTGTTTACAAGTACGGGATTATCCAGGAAAGTCTCTGCGATAAATTTGGCTCTCAGCGGGTCTCCCGGCATAAGGACCGTTTCTGCAAAATCGCCGGGTTTGGCGGCTATGTGAGGTGTAGGTGTGTTTGACATTTTATCTTCCTCCCTTGGCGGTATGGTTTCTTATGAGAAAATTGTATTATTAAATTGCCGAGCTGTCAAGGGAGACGGCATTAAAACAATAGATGGAAATGGAACAGAAAATATGGTATTATGTTATCATAACTGTATCAGCAGAAAGAGGTAAACGCATAATGAAAAAAAGAGTATGCATTTTATACACAGGAGGAACCATCGGCATGGTTCCGACGGAGCATGGGTATGCACCTAAAAAGAGATATTTTACCGGGCTTCTGGACGAAATATCTCAGCTAAAGAACAAGGATATGCCCAACTGGGATATTGTAGAATTCGACCCTCTTCTGGATTCAGCCAATGTGGCTGTAAGCGAATGGGTGAACATCGGGCGGGAAATCCGTGACAGATATAACAACTACGACGGTTTTGTGGTGCTCCACGGCACAGACACCATGTCCTACACCGCCTCGGCTCTTTCCTTCATGCTGGAGGGGCTTGACAAGCCGGTAGTTCTTACAGGAGCACAGATTCCTCTCTGCGAGCTGAGAAGCGACGGGCGTGACAATCTGATAAATTCCATGGTCATCGCCGCCGAGGGAGTAGCCAATGAAGTCTGCCTATATTTCGCAGGAAAGCTGCTTCGCGGCAACCGTTCCACCAAAACCTCCGCAGACGAGCTTATGGCCTTTACTTCGCCAAACTACCCCGTCCTTGCCAACGTAGGCATCGACATAAAATATAACCACCAGGCTCTAATCAAGCCTAAGCAGGCGGACAGTTTCAAGCTGACGGAGCTCCGGCAGGTTCCCATCGGAGTTCTGAAGTTTTTCCCCGGCATACAGTTCGAGCTTTTCGAGCAGATCATATCCGAAAAGCTTTCCGGCGTAGTGCTGGAAACCTTCGGCGAGGGCAATATTCCAAGCAATAATCGCCCTCTTGTAAACAGTATCAGGCGCGCTTCCGAAAACGGGGCCATTGTCACCGTATGCTCCCAGTGTTATCAGGGTACCACCAAGCTGGGAACCTATGCAACCAGCAGCGCCCTGAAAGATTTCGGTGCTGTGGGCTGTTATGATATGACCACGGAAGCTGCGGTAGCCAAGCTCTACTATCTCTTCAGCTGCGGATATTCCGGAGAAAAGATCAAGGAGCTAATGGAAACCGATTTAAGAGGAGAAATGACTAAATAATGTTGTAGCTGCATCCGGAAAATTGTGTGTCGAACCGGCAGATTCCCTTGTAGCTGCAATATGTGCAGGCAGACCTGTCACCGGTCTTCATAGGATGGATGTCTATTCTGCCCTCAACAAGGTCCGCACAGATGCTGCGGACTTTTTTATTTACGGCCTCACGGAGCCTGTCAAAATCCTCTTCGCTGAGAAGACCTTCCTTTCCCGACGGTACTATACCATCCCTGCCGCTGTGCAAAGGAAGGATGTCCGAGTATCCGGTAAAGTCTCCTGCCACATTTCTTATGACATCCGGATCATCCACAATGACACCGTTAAGTTTAAAGTTCTTCTTTACCTTGTCTGCAATTTCCTCTTCGTCTATGGCCTTTGCCGACATATCTATCATAGGCTCGCTTATGTTAAAATAGAACACTCCCGCAGGGCGGCGGATGTTTTCCATAGATGCCTCCAGATAGAGCATGAGCTGCAGTCTGTAGCCGGCTGCCGCCTCCTCTGCGCTGAAGTTTTCGTTTCCTGTTTTGTAATCTATTATCTTAACGCGGTCATGGGGCAGATAATCCACCCTGTCGATTTTACCCTCTATGTATACTGTTTCATTTTCCAGCCTGACTTCAACAGGCTTGATGAGAGAGCCGGCACCTCTTCCAAAAGGCACCTCGAAGCGGCATTCCTTTATACTGCCTGCCCGCACCTGTTGGATTATTGCTCTGCACACCTTTTCGCAGATGTCCATGACACGGGCTCCACGGTACTTTTCCTCATTGCCCAGATCAAATACACCTTCTCTGTATCCTTTAAGCTGAGAGGACACCGTTTCTATAACAAATTCTCTGATTTCTTCATCAGTTATGGTCATCCATGGCGAGGCCGGATCTGTTACATTCACCCCCGGCACTGTAAGCTTTCGGGTCAGCTCCATAAGGCACCGGTGATAAATATCACCTATTTCCCTGGGCGCCACTTCAAATATCCGCCTTTCTTCCGGTTTAAGACCATAAGCCGCAAAGTGGGAGAAAGGGCAGCGTGAAAACTTCTCCAGCCTGGAAGGGCTTACGCTCAGCTCACCTTCAGGGTCTTTTCGGAAAAGCTCAGCGGCGGCTTCACGTCCGAGAGCTTCCTGACTGTTGGTAAAGGACAGTCCCTCTATTATAGGCTGGATCGTCTCCGGTTTTTGGGTTTTAAGCCAGTCCGCCATCTGTTTCCAGCTGTCATCAAGGATTCCCCCTTCGCTCACTTCCCTCAGGGCTTCGGTCATATGCCTCAGACCGCTCATAAAGCCGTTTATCAGTTCCCTCTGCCGGCCGTTGTTAAGCACATCCCGCTCAACGGGCGTATGAGGAAAGAGTTCCTTAAGTTTATTAAACACCGGAGACGGTTTTATGGTATTTCCTTCTGCATCTGTCATGGAACAGCTGACATAAAGCTCTTCATTGGGCTTGGAAAGATTTCTGTAAATGCCCATTCTTTCCTCCATAAGCCTTACTGCATCCACCTTGCAGAGCCTTATGCCTCTCTCATCAAAAAGCTCCTTTTCTTCACTTCCAAAAAGTCCGCTTTCGGTGTTTTCCTGCGGCAGCACGCCCTCATTGGCGCCTACCACAATCAGAGCCTTTATTTTGCCGCTCCGGCTTCGCTGCATGGTTCCCATGACAAGACCGTCCTTTGCCGGCGGCAGCAGGCCTATATCCATCTGAGACAGTCCTGTCTTGAGGAGGTCGCGGAAAATCTGCGGTCTGAATTCATCGTCGCCGGATATACCTGCTATCTGATCCAGTATGTGAATGAGGCATCCCCATATCTGAGCAGTCTCCTCTGCCAGATCATCTCTGCCGGAAGCACATTGTTCTTCGGCAAAGGAGACAATCTTTTGCGGCAGACAGACATCGTCGTAAAGATATCTGTAAAAGGCTTCTATGAACGCCTTGTTGGTTCTTTTATGCTCTTTTTCTTTGCCGGTATTATCCCTGATAAGCTCTTCAAACTTCTCCAACGGTGCAATTGCCCGTTCTCTGATCTGATCAAGCCGCTTAAGTTCTTCTGCTCCGTACTCCTTTTCCCCCTTGAGAAAAGGTCTTTTCCACATTGTGCCCTTGATTCTGTATTTGATTCCGTAGTTTTCCAGGTCAGAGGTCTCGTCTGCAGTCAAATCGCCAAACCCCGATTTAAGTGCCCGAAAAACCGTGTCGGACCTGTATTTTTCAATTACAACGTCTAACAGCGATATGACAAACTGGAGAACGGGACTCTGGAGTATATCCTTTCTCCCGTCGGAAAACAGCTCCATACCGTATTCTCTGAAAATTCTTCTGAGTATAGGTCCTCGCACATCCTGGTCATTGCATATGACCCTTATATCGCTATAGCGATACCCCTTGTCGCGAACCAGTTTCTGTACGAAACAGGCGGCGCTTTCGGCTTCGCTGTAAGGGCCTGAAGCTCTTAAAAGAGTAAGGCCGCTTCTCTGCCCCCGGGTATCGGGTTCTTTGACTTCTGCGGGCAGAGCATAAAGCTCCTTCTCAATATGAACTATATCCGGCGCCTTTTCTCTGAAAGCATATTCTGCTGATATTTCTTCCCTTCTTGCTGTTATTCCTCTGGCCTGGGCCTCTGCAGCGAGGAGCTCCATAACACGGCGGCTCAGCTGAAAAAGCTCTCCGTCCCGCCGGCTCAGATCCTCCGAGCCGGTTAGAACTACATTTACCTGCCGGGCGTATGTCATAAGCTCACCTATGACAGACAAGGATTTGGGCGTAAAGCTGTCAAAGCCGTAGATCCAGATGTTATTGCCACTGATAAGACGTGATGTGCCTATCTTGTTCAGCACAAGATTCATATAGTCCTCTGAGTCGGTGTATCTGCCCTCTATTTTTTCTTCGTAACGGCAAAGAAGCAGCTGAAGGTCCTGCAGCTTTTTCTGAACATATGAGCCGTCTTCCGCCTGTCGGGCCATTTCTGCAAGGTCAGCGGAGCCGCAGTTGTTCTGCTTCATATCCGTGATAAAGTTATTCACCATATCTATGAATGAGCTTTTGCTTTCCAGCCCTTTAAATACCTGCAGATTGTCCTTTTCCTCCATGGCAGCCCGGGTCAGTATCATATGCCGTCCGTATTTGTCTATGAAGGTTCGCTTGGCGCCGCCCAGTTCGGAAAGCAGTCTGTATCCCAGCCGCGACATGGAAAGCACCTCGATATCCATAAGGGCATTGACGCCCATGCTTCTGAAAAGCTCTCTTTCCGCTTCCAATGTAAACTGGTCGGGAACTATGATCAGCGCCCGACCCTTTATGTTGTCAAATATGAACTTTTCTTTGTCAACGTTTTCCCGTCCGTAATAGATGGTAAGCATATATGTCTCCTGTCTGCCTGTCCTGTCCTGACCTTTAACTGTTCAGCTGTTTCAGAATATCTATAAGTTCTGCCGGCCGGGCTATGGTGAAATCCTCTGCCGCGTCATCTATGAGAGCCTCGCCTTCCGCAGTGATTCTCCAGCCAACCAGCACTGATTTTACTGCCGCATTGTTTGCACACTTTATGTCAAACGGGCTGTCGCCTACCATCAGGGCTTCATCTGCCCTGATACCCATCTTGTCCAGACAGAGGAGAATGGGCTCAGGGTTAGGCTTATGAATGTCAGTATCCTCACAGGTGACCATAGCCTCAAAATACCCTTCGATACCGAACATTCTCATATATCTTCCTGCTGATTCTCTTGTGCGGGAGGTGACGATTCCCATTCGACAGCCCCGGTCTTTCAGGTCTTCAAGAAGCTCCCTTATACCGGGAAATATCTTGACCATCTCATCTGCATACTGCTGCTGGTACCGGCGGTACACCTCTGCCGATTCCTCCGGGTCTACCTCCGGGAACTCTCTTGCCATGCTCAGAAGAAGAGGCTCGCCGAAACAGGCGGTTATCTTTTCGACGGATTCCTCCCTGCCCAGATAATGCATGTATGTATGCTGCCAGGAAGCTATGATCACATCGTTTGTGTTTACCAGCGTACCGTCAAAGTCAAAGAGAACCGTATTTATCTTCCTGCCCGCCGTCTTGCTGTCATTCATTCTTTCTGTCATTCTAATTATTACCTTTCAGGCCTTTCATCGTCAGGCCCACCTTTTTCTTGTCGTAATCTATGGAAATGATTTTTACCTTGACCGTGTCTCCCACGGAAACCACGTCCATAGGGTGTTTTACATACTTGTCACTCAGCTGGGAAATGTGTACCAGTCCGTCATTCTTCACGCCTATGTCCACGAAAGCTCCGAAGTCCACCACGTTTCTCACGGTTCCGGTCATTTCCATATCTATTTTCAGGTCCTCGAAGGACTTCACATCGTTTCTGAAAATCACCGGAGGTGCATCTTCACGAGGGTCTCTGGCAGGCTTCTTCATCTCCTCGATAATATCGGTCAGCGTCATCTCGCCTACCCCCAGATCCGATGCCATGGCCGCAATGCTCTGATTCAGTGACTTGGCAGGATATGCCGCCTTGATTTTCTTTTCCATATCCTTGTCCCCTCCGGACTGCACCGCTTCCGGGTCTACTCCCAGTTTCTCCATCATTGCCTGTGCTGCGCCGTAGGATTCAGGATGGACAGAGGTTGCGTCCAACGGATTCTCACCCTCCGTAATGCGCATAAATCCTGCACACTGGTTGAAGGCCTTTTCGCCCAGTTTAGGTACTTTCATCAGTTCCTTTCTGTTGTTGAAGCGGCCGTGCTCTTCTCTGTAGGCCACAATGTTCTTGGCAATTCCCATGTTTACACCGGCAATATATGAAAGCAGAGACGGAGAGGCTGTATTTAGATCCACTCCTACTCTGTTTACACAGTCCTCCACCACATTGGTAAGGGCCCCTTCCAGCAGCTTCTGGTTGATATCGTGCTGATATTGCCCCACGCCGATACTCTTAGGGTCGATTTTAACAAGCTCGGCCAGAGGGTCCTGCAGTCTGCGTCCCAGTGACATGGCTCCTCTTGTGGTAACATCCAGGTCAGGGTATTCCTCTGCCGCCAGCTTTGATGCCGAATATACGGAGGCTCCCGCTTCGTTTACTATTGTGTACTGAATCTCATAGCCTTCTTTTTTGATAAAGTTGGCCACAACCTCTTCGGTCTCTCTGGACGCTGTGCCGTTTCCTATTACGATAATATCTGTATTGTACTTTTCTATAATTTTCTTGAGCGTCGCCTCTGTGCCCTTAATGTCGTTCTTCGGCTCTGTAGGGTAGATGGTGGTGTATGCCTTCAGCTTTCCCGTTTCGTCGAGGACTGCCACCTTGCAGCCCGTCCTGTAGCCCGGGTCGATGGCTATAATGCGCTTTCCCTTTACAGGAGGTGTCATGAGCAGGCTCTCTGTGTTCTTTGCAAAAATCTTTACTGCCTCGGCTTCAGCCCTTTCGGTGAGAAGATTTCTCATTTCTCTTTCTATGGAAGGCGCCATGAGCCTTTTATAGGCGTCGGCAATAGTGTTCTGAAGAAGACCGTAAAAAATATTCTTTTCGTTTTTGATTACGCTTCGGGCAATTGCTTCATGCATCTTTTCTGCATCCACTGTAACCTTAACCTTCAGCTTCTTTTCCTTTTCCCCCCTGTTGATGGCAAGGACTCTGTGGTTAGGAATTTTGGAAAGAGCCTCCTGATGGTCATAGTACATTTCATAGACGGTTTTTTCCTCGGGGTCTGCGGCTTCTGTTGCAATGACTGCAGTACTGAAGGTTTTTTCTCTCACATCTTTGGTGATTTCCGCATCGTCGGCTATCATCTCCGCAATTATGTCGCAGGCTCCCTGCAGGGCTTCTTCTGCCGTGTTAACGTCTTTTTCGGCATTGATAAAAGGCTCCGCCGTTTCTTCCGGTGTGCCGTCAGTCTTAAGCTGAGCAAAAATAATCACAGCCAGCGGTTCCAGGCCCTTTTCCTTGGCCTTGGAAGCACGGGTGGCTTTTTTCTGCTTGTATGGTTTGTACAGGTCCTCGACTCTCTGGAGCACCTCAGCCTTCATTATTTCCTCGCGAAGTTCTTCTGTCAGCTTTCCCTGCTCGTCGATGAGGCGGATTACCTCTTCCTTTCTCTCCTCAAGATTTCTCAGATATTTAAGCCTTTCGTCCAGATCGCGAAGGGTCACATCAGAAAGACCTCCTGTAACCTCCTTACGATATCTGGCGATGAAGGGAATGGTATTGCCCTCGTCTATGAGGTCCACGGTGTGCTCCACCTGAGCAGTTCTCAGTTTAAATTCGCTTGCAAGTTTCTGAATTATATCCATAGTTTTATCCTGTTTTTCCTTCTTCTGTATTAATCTTTCTTCTTTAGCTTTTCATTGATGAAATAGTCCAGATCGCCGTCCATGACTGCAGTCACATTGGCAGTCTCGGCTCCCGTCCTGTGGTCTTTAACCATGGTGTATGGCTGAAAAACATAGGAGCGTATCTGTGAACCCCAGGTGTTCATGGAGTAGTCTCCCTTTAATTCTTTAAGGTTTTCCTTATGCTCCTGCTCCGCCAGTTCGGTCAGCTTAGCCATAAGAATTTTCATGGCCATGTCCTTATTCTGATGCTGACTTCGCTCGTTCTGACATGTGACCACGATGCCTGTAGGCAGATGGGTAATTCTGATGGCCGAATCAGTCTTGTTTACATGCTGACCTCCTGCGCCGCTGCTCCTGTAGGTATCGATTCTCAAATCATCGGCATCGATTTCCACATTTATTTCTTCGTCTAATTCAGGTGTCACCTCTATCATGGCAAAGGAGGTCTGCCGTTTGCCCGCCGCGTTAAAAGGCGAAATCCTCACAAGGCGGTGAACACCCTTCTCGTTTTTAAGATAGCCGTAGGCGTTTTCTCCTTCTGCAAGAAAGGTTGCGCTCTTGATGCCGGCCTCTGTATCATCCTGGTAATCCAGCATTTTTACGGTGTATCCCTTTTTATCACACCACCTGGTATACATCCGGAGAAGCATCCCGGCCCAGTCCATGGCATCCACACCGCCTGTCCCCGCATGAACGGAAACTATGGCTCCGCAGTGGTCATACTTGCCCGTAAGAAGGGTTCTTAGCCTCAAGGTTTCCAGGTCTGTCCTGAAGCTTTCAAATCCATCTTCGATGTCTGCCGCCATTTGGGTCAGCTCTTCTTCGGATGCTCCGGTCTCCTCTTCCATTTCGGCAAGCTCTATAAGCTCCTCAATGTCGGCAAGGGATTTTTCGAGTCTCTCAAAACCGTCTATTGTTCCCTCCATTGATTTCTTGGCCTTCATGGCTTTCTGTGCATTTTCCGGGTTGTCCCAGAAGTCCGGCTGCTCCATTTCTCTGTTTGCTCTCTCAAGCTCTGCTCTCAGATGAGCCAGGTCAAAGAGAGTCACCGACTTCTGCCAGTACCGGTCTAAGTGCCGGGATTTCAGCTTTAATGCTGTCAAGTTTAAGCATAGTCTTACTCCTTATCTCAGATTTCTTTTCATTTATACGACAAAAGCTGCTCATGCGGCAGCTCTTGCGTGCATACATATTTATTTTACCATAAAATCGGACTTGCGTAAATTGCCTATTTCCCTAAGTATCTTTCCTCAATATCTGCAAAAAGTCTTCATAGGCAAACACTCTGTTCCTGGCTGCATTGGTTTTCTCATATAATATTCCTAATTAAAGAATTTTATCCATTGCTCATAATTTCCGCTTTTTCTTACTTCACTGATGCGGTCATAATACTCAATCTGATTTTTTTTAAGAAAATACGAAATATATATCACCGGCTTTTCAAGCAGCCCTTGCTCCATTATATAAAGTAGTATCAGAAGACGCCCCAACCTTCCGTTACCATCCAGGAAAGGATGTATCGTCTCAAATTGATAATGGATGAGTCCCGCACGAATCAGCGGATCATATTCTGTGGCTTCGTTAATATACTTCTCTAAGCAGGACATGGATTCTTCCATATCTGTTACGTTCGGAGGAATATATCTCGCATCCTTTAATGCACAATTAGCAGGACCAACCCAGTTCTGAGAACGCCTGAAATCTCCCGGTGTTTTATCTTGACTGCGTACGCCGTCCATCAATACTTCATGCACTTCCCGAATTAACCTGCAGCAAATTGGCAGGCTTTTTAATCTGGTTAATGCATACCGTGTCGCTTTTACATAGTTTACAACATCTGAAACATCAAGATTTGCGTTAGTTTCCGCTTCAGGGTCAAGTACATCATCAAGAGTGCATTGTGTTCCTTCGATTTGAGACGAAATCAATGCCTCTTTTCTCACATACATAGATACAAACAAATCTGCATTTGAAATTAACTGTCTTAATTATACACTCTTTATTTCAAAAAGTCTCCATGTTTTTAAAATAAGCCTTTATCTGTTACACGATCATCATTACAGCTTTACTTATTTCCCCCTGTTTTGTGCAAATTAAAAGGCCTTCCGAATACGACAAAAGTCAACTACACGCTATAATGCTTACCCAGTCTGACACTGTTCATCCATATGCTTAAAACGGCGAACAGCACCAATCCCCCGGAGCATAATGACACAACGAATAAATTATCCGGTGCTTCCAATGCCTTAAGCAGCAGCATCAAAACTATACCGAACTGTAATCCCATAGTGATTACACTGACAGCCAATGCCGGCTTTCCTTTTTTTCTGTCTCTGAATATATTTCCAAAGTCAAAGCCCTGAAGTATTATCCCCGAAGTCAGCAGACAGAATGCTTCCAGACCGATAAATCCCAGCAGCATGGCCAGCAGCCCGCCCCTTTCCAAGCCATAAAGCCGGCCGGTTTTTATGAACCCGGCCGCAAGGAAGGCAAAAGGTCCCATTTGCAGAAGCTGAGCACATACCAGTGTCTTAGCCAACACCGTCTGAAAAGGCGTCACAGGGAAGCTCTGGTAAAAATATGCTTCCTTTTGATATAACGTCTTTGAGCACACTTTAACTATATCGGGAACGCATATAGCCCATATGAAAATTACAAACCACCTGAAACTTATCCATCTGCCTGTAAGCAGTCCTCCTGCGATTCCCATAACGAGACTTAATACAAAAATCACCGGCGAAATAAATCTTAAATTCAAGGCATAGTATTCTTTAAATTTGCTCTTGCTCATCTGAATCTGATCCTCCCCACATATCAGAAACGGAAACCGCTGCATATCTGTTATCCGTCGGAAAAGCACCGCTGAAAATATAGTCGCAGATTTCCTTTCTTTCCTCATTTACAAAACCCCATTCATATCTTTCCATCCACTTTGTATCGTCACGACGGTAATACCACCTTTTTGTCATTGGTATGATAAAGTCAGTAGTAAAAGGGTCATTGTCAGAAGGTTTATCTTTATTCACGAGGGCAATGCCGTCATCAAAGTCCATCATGCAGAAAGGCTCGCTGCGCCGTCCTATGTTATATGAAACAGGCTCTCCTGCTTTTTCTGATTGCGAAATGTCTATGTAGCTTTTAGCGAAGATTTCATTATTCCAGCGCTCAGCTACCACTGTGTTTCCGATAACCTCCAGATAATTTCTATCCTTTCCTTCCGCCTTTCTGTTTTCCTCGCTGAAAAGAATCTTTCCGCTTCTGTCCATGACTCCATCGAAAGATTTTCCTTCTTTTTTAATTGAAACAATCATGTACTTGCCGTTATCGCTGATCCTCCCCGCTCTTGTCACAACGCCGTCGGCCGGCGTCCGGAAGCTCCCGCCCGTAAAATAATCGAGTTCGTTTTCCTCTTCTAATTAGCAGTTTTTTCGTCATACTTTTCTCCCACGTAGTATTTTCTGCCCTCCTTGACAAAAACCTTATCAAAAGCGATGTCGGGTATTATGCCGCCTTCCATTACATCTTCATAATTAACGGCACACCATCCGTTTTCTTGCTTAAGAGTCATATTCTTTCCGCAGACCATGCCTATATTTGTAAAGGGCTTAAGGTCCATAAGCAGATTTTCTTCGAAATCTATAAGCTTGACGAAACCGTCCTTTTCCTTCATCTGCTCCCCCTCCTGTCAGCTGAGTGCATATCTGGTTTCAAGTTTATTAACTGTTATCCTGTAAAACACCACCGTCAGCACTATATCAAAGAGTATGCACACTGCCGGTATCAAAAGCGCAGTTGCTTCTAAACCGGCCAGCCTCAGTATATCATCCAGGCTGCTTATAGCAATATGTCCTGCGCCTGCAATGACAAAAGCAAGTACGCGGGTCCATTCGTTCCTGCGTTTTGGAGCAAGGGAATTGTATATTACCACCGCCATGAGAATATACGCACTTTGTCTGTACAGAGAAGAGGTCAATGCGAGAAATTTCAGAATCAGGAACTCTGCGGATAAAAACGCTTTAATGTCCGCATCTGCTGCATCCATAAGAGTCTGCATCAGATCTCCTGCAATGCTCCCTGAAAACCATACAATAATCATGCATATGATCGATATTACGTTGGACATCAGAAGGCCTGTGCCGGCCGTGAAAATTTTGCTTGCAGCCACTTCCTCTGCAGCTGCAGGGATTGACTGATAAAAAGCGGCGGTCTGCCCGTAAAGGCTTGTATAAAAAAGTTTTTTGTACATTTTTACCGCAAAAATAACCTGAACCACAGCTAACAGGGGGCTAAGAACGAGTGTAATTATGCCTAATACACAGATAAGCACCGTCCCTGCCATTACACACATTATGCCTATGTCGTTTCCCACCATTTGGAAATTAAGTTTTATACACTTGTCAAGTCTAGTCAACTTTCCCGACCTCCTTTCAGCCGGATCAGGGCCTTGCTCCCGTCATAAATAACTACAGCATAGCCGTTTTCGCTGGCATAGGCGCCGTCAAAATCCATCGAGGTTATCGGCTCGAAGTCCTCATTCACAAAACCCCACTTATATTTTTTCATCTGTTTTTCGGCATCTGAATTTTTAGGGTCAAAATCCTCCAGCATCCTGTTGTCTGATTCATTCTTTGTCGCTAAGATGCAGGCAGCCGCAGTTCCGTCCTCAAAATCCATTCTGCACATGATTTTCTTGTCCCTGCGTATTACAGGGTCATTTTCTCCTGTCGCCAGCTTATCGAGATCTATATATGTGAAATATTCGTCATTTCCTTTAATCATGATGTTTCCGGCAATTCCCCTTATATATCCGTCCTCATCGTCATAGTCATCATCGTGATAAACCACTTTGCCCTCCAAATTGATTACAACCTTTTCTGTGTAGCCTCCAAAAAGAGATCTGCCGTACAGCTTTTCTCTCGTATTGCAGTCAACCCCCTTTTCCTTTTGAATGAGCATATAGCTCCGGTCAGGTTTAAAATCAGAAAATATCATACCGTCAAGGGCAATATTAAACTCACTGTCCATAGCATAATAGTACGAAAATATGATTTTATCATGAACCGCTTTGAACTCTTCAGAACCGGTACCGTCAATAATCCACAAATCTCCGAAACTGTCTGCAATGTACTCACCCGGAGAAGTATGGAAAAGCTCCTTTCCGGTGTGTGAATCCACGATGGCGGTTCTGTCTTCTGTAATCCGGTAATCTTTCGCATCTTCTTTGCCATGGTAATCTGCCGGATTCCCCTCTGCATCCACCGTTTTGTATTCGCCGCTTTCATCATGGCTATCACCCGGCTCCCTGACACCGAATATCCCTTTTTCGCCGTCGAGAATTACAATATCGCTGTATTTTCCAAAAGGAAACACTATTTCTGCTCCTCTCCCGAGAAGTTGCTGTACCTTTTCTTCATCGGGTGTATGCCATGTTCCTGAAGATTTAAACAGCATAAGTTTTGCCGCCGCTGCCATGAGCACCGCCAGGCACAGCACAGCAGCCATGGTGATGACCACATACCGGCTTTTTAAAATATTTAAACTACCCCTCTCTTTTATTTTCATAATCCGCCTCCCGGACTGCTTTCCGGCTCTCCTCTGAAAATCTCCTTCAGCGCCTCCTCCAGGCTTCCTCCGCACCTGGCTCTGAGCACATCGGTATCATCAAACGCCGCAACTCTCCCTTTTTTCAGCACTATAACAGAGTCAAACAGTCTCTCTATGTCGTGCACCAGGTGGGTCACTATGAGCATGGTGCCTTTGGGATTGAAATTATCCAGAATCAAATCCAGTACATGTTCTCTTGCCTCAATGTCAATGCCTCCGATAGGTTCATCCAGAAGATACAGCCTTGCACTCCTCGACATCAGGAGGGAAATTTGCAGTTTATCTATAACCCCTTTTGACATTTCTTTCGGCATACTTTTTTGACTTATTTCAAACATGCCGAGAAGCGTTCTGCACTTTTCCTCATTAAAATCGTCAAAGAATGTGCTGTAAAGCTTTATCATCTCTGATACTTCCATATCTTCAGGCAGTCCGTCCTTATCGGGCAGGTATGCCACTCTTGCTTTGGTCTCGGCTCCTGGTCTTAATCCGTCAACAGTGACGCTCCCCTGATAATCCGCATAAAAGCCGGCCATTATTTTGAGAAGCGTCGTCTTGCCGCTTCCATTCGGTCCGGTAAGGCCTATTATTCTGCCTTCAGGTATGGTAAGACTCACGTCATCCAAAGCACAGACCCTGTCAAAACTCTTGCTCACACCTTTAAGCTCCGCTACTGGAGGGTTTTCTACCAGTTTAAGTTTTCTCTCCTCCATCTTTAACCCGCCCTTTCCGGTGCTGCAGCTGTCGCCGCTATTTCCTTCCGGCACCTTTCACGAAAAAAATCAATCATTTCATCATCACTGAAACCCAGAGCTGCCATTTCCTTACGGAAATTATCTGCAGTTATGACCGCCATCTCGGTCTTAAGCTTGTTTATCAGCTCTTTGTCCGAGGTCACAAATCTCCCGGAGGTTCTTTCCGCTATAAGAAGTCCCTCTCTTTCAAGCTCGTTAAGAGCTCTCTGCATTGTGTTGGGATTTACCTCAAAATCACGCGCCAGATCCCGTACAGACGGCACTCTCTGCGACGGCGCAAGCTCTCCCGCAGCAATAGCCCCTTTTACGCTGTTCATTATCTGTACATAAATCGGCATGTTTTCGCTGAGTTTTTTGTCCATATCTTCTCACCTCCTCAGTTTTTTCTATATTTTTTACAGATTCCGTCAATACTACCTCTAAAACAGTAAAACACCTATTGACCGGTTTTATGCCGCCCGGTATGCGGCTTTGGCGGTTGTATTATTGTATTATCTAATTAGTACAATAATACATTTGTGTACATTTGTCAATAGGTTTTAGGAGGAAAAATAAAATGAACGATTCTCAAAAGCAGCTGGGCCCTCTCAGTCTTATTGCCGTCATAATCGGTTCCACCATAGGAAGCGGCATTTTTACCATTACTGCCGATATGGCTGCCGCAGGAGCCCATACCGGTGCAATTCTCATAGGCTGGCTTATATGCGGAGTAGGCATGCTTGGTCTTATGATGTGCTACTTTGGTCTTAACAAAGTCCGTCCGGATCTTACAAACGGAGTCTACAGTTATGCAGGTGAGGGCTTTGGCGAATACATCGGCTTTACCTCTGCATGGGGTTACTGGGTCAGCGCCCTTCTCTGCAATGTCTCATACCTGACTCTTCTCTTCGGAGCCATCGGCTATTTTATTCCTGCCTTCGGTACCGGAAACAATCTCCTTTCCATTATCCTGGCCTCTGTATTTCTGTGGTTCATTAACTACCTGGTGCTTCGCGGCATGCAGGAAGCCGCCATAATAAACATAGTGACCACCATAGCCAAGCTGATTCCGCTGCTGGTCTTTGTAGTTGCTGTCATCTTTGTCAGAGCCTTTGATCCGGCAATATTTCTGAACAATTTCTGGGGTGACGGGACTATGACTTTGAGCGATCAGGTAAAATCCACAACGTCCGCTACGGTCTGGTCATTTATAGGTATTGAGGGCGCTGTAGTCCTCTCCGGCCGTGCACGCCGTGCAAGCGACGTGGGAAAAGCGTCAATTACCGCCTTTATAGGGATTCTTGCTATTTATGTCATGACTGCTGTTCTCAGCCTGGGTGTCATGACCACCGAAGAAATGTCTGCTCTGGCCACACCGCAGATGGCGGGAATTCTTGAATATGCCGTAGGTCCCTGGGGAGCCGCAATTATAAACATCGGCGTTATTCTTTCCCTTGCCGGCGCTTTGCTGGGCTGGACTATCCTGGCCGCAGACTGTCCTTACTCAGCTGCACAGCAGGGTGGTTTCATGGAGGCCTTTGGCCGTGCAAACAGACACGGTTCTCCCGCCTTTTCTCTGTATCTTACCAACGGCCTTATACAGCTGTTTCTGATAATCTGCTACTTCAGCGCCTCAACCTATCAGGCCTTTTATGCTCTGAGCACTTCTATGATAATGATTCCTTATCTGCTCAGTGCCGCATATTATCTGAAGCTCTCCCTGAAGGGCGACGGCTTCGAGAGGTTGGGCAGCGGGTCCATTGCCATAGAGAGCAACACTGAGGCTCCGGGAGGTTCACGGGCTGTGGCTCTGGTGTTCGCCTTTATCGGTACAATATACGGTTTCTGGATGCTTTACTCAGGAGGTCTTGATTATGTGCTTATAACCACTGTGCTGTATGCTCCGGGGCTGCTTGTATTCATACGAGGCAGGCAGGAAAAAGGACTGCCGATTTTTACCCTTAAAACAGAAAAAGCCGCTGCTGCGGCTGTTGTGGTTCTGGCTGTTATTTCGATTTATATGATGGC
>CALZFA010000017.1 GCA_945644815.1 uncultured Clostridia bacterium | reverse complement strand
TCACAACCTTCACCTTCTCCAGCTCAAACTCATCGCTGTCCAGAAAGCAAATCTCATTCCTGATATCCTCGGGTATATCATCAATATTGGTATATGTCTTGGTGGAAACGCCCACATTTTCGTCATCTTCGCTGACGCCGCTGCCTATAACCACGCTGTCGCCCTGCTGCATGGTTCTGCTCTCGTCATCCCTACCGGCACTGGCGCTTTCACGCATGGTCATTCCCGCCATAAAACCTCCCCACACCAGACACAATGCCACGCAGACCACCGCAAAACTCATCAGAGCCCTTCTGGCTCGCTTCTTTTTTTCCGCAGTCTGAATCAGTCGGTGAAACTCTTCGCGGGACATAACCGGGACAAAATCTTCCCTCATATATGCATCCTCAAGCCTTTCGCCCAGGAGCTTTTCATAATCCTTCCTGTTTTCCACGGCGGTCCTCCTTTGCTGCGTATTCTCTCATCTTTCGCTTGGCTCTTGATGAGATGGTTCTGGTGTTGGCATATGTTTCCCCTATAATCTGAGCCACCTCGTTAAGAGGATGTTGGAAAACATACTGCAGCAATATGACATTCTTTTCCCTTTCGCTGAGACAGGCAGTCAGCTCATAAATTCTATCCGTGTCTGCTTTTTCCACATAAACACATAACGCCTGGCAGAGTTCCTCCTCATCTTCTTCGGAGACGAGGTTCTCCAGTGCTGTGTCCAGGGATATTTCCCTGCTCAGTCTATATTTAATTTTTTTAGCATACTTAAGGCCTACATTCCTGGCAATACTGCGTACCCACCCTTTAATCAGGTTTACATCTCTCAACTGGTCAATATGCATCCACGCATTTATCATGGTTTCCTGCAGGGCATCCTCCAGAACACTGTCCCCTATGCCAAAGGTTCGAAGATAACGAGCCACATATCCCTGCAATGTCCAAAGCTTTTCCTCAAGCTCCGCTTTGGCGGGTATATCATCTTTTTTCAAATTCTTTCTCATACGGCTTCAGTAACTATCCTCTCCGGTGAAGAAATGGCCTTCCCTCTTAAGGTTAGTACTTTTTAGCCAAAAGCAAAATAAACTTACAGCTTAAGTTTAAATCTTTCAGGCAAAATTTCGACTAATTTTGTAAATTATGCCACATTTTTTCCTTTTTTGATATCTAATAAGTAGTGGGTGTTTTGAGAGAGTCCTGTATGCATGATTTGACCTGCTCATCTGATGAAAGTGTGTGAAAATAAACAAGTCTATTCAAGTTTTGAGTCAAATCCACGCATACAGACAACAAAGCCGCTGTCCTCATTCCTGCAGCGGCTCTTTTTTTGTGTTCAGACTTTGCGGACGGGCTTTCTCGCTTCGCCTCCTCTTGCCGCCAGCATCCTCTCCAGAAGCTGGTCGTAAATGGGCACGCCGCCCATAATTTCGGCAGTTATATGAGCTGCCAGCGAAACGATTGCCAGCGGCAGAAGATTGGAGAATATCCCTGTCATCTCGCTTATGAGAATTATTCCCGTAATAGGAGCTCTGACTATGGCAGCAAAGTATCCCGCCATACCCAGAATCACAAAATATGCCGAATATGTATTGGCATACCCTACTAAAGGACTGGCAATTTCAGTAAAAAGACCCCCCGTCACTGCTCCCAGCACCAACAAAGGCAGGAAAATTCCTCCCGGCGCACCGGTACCGAAGCTGAAGACCGAAAACAGAAACTTTATTACAAGCAAAATCAACAGGATCTTCACCCCCGCACCGCCTTCACCGGCAAAAGACACAAGGTCGTGGCCGCTGCCAAGAGCATGGGGATAAAACCTGGCCAGAATCACTATGGCCGCAAAAGGCAACGCAGCTCTAAGCCATACAGGCCTCAACATACTGAAAAAGTCCTGTGACAGAGCTATGCATTTGTTATAAAGTACGCCAAAAGCCCCCGTTATCACTCCAAGAATAAGTACCATCCAGTAATGTGACAGGGGCAGACTGTTGGATAAGGTCAGTGAGAAAACCGGCCTAAGACCGAATATGTAAGATGCTGCCCAGTCGGCAGTAATTGAAGCTGCCATTGTGGAAAGCAGAACCTCTGCAGTAAATGTTTTGTGAAGCTCCTCTAAAGAAAAAACCACTCCTGCAAGAGGTGCACTGAATGCCGCCGCCAGTCCGGCTCCTGCTCCGCAGGTCATCAAAAGCCTTTCCTCGGAATGAAACCGGCCGTTTATCCTGGAAAATCCCTTTCCGACCATGGCGCCAAGCTGAATGCTCGGACCTTCGCGGCCCAGAGAAAGACCTCCTCCTACAGCCATGATTCCTCCTATGAATTTAGCTATTATGACGCTGATCCAGTTTGATTTTACCTTGCCCTCCAGCTCTCCTTTTACCTGAGGAATACCGCTTCCCGTGCAAAGCGGTTCTCTGACCACCAGGAAAGACACACAGACAGCAAAGAAGAAAAGCAGAAGCAGGCAACAGATCACAACAGAAAGCCTGCTTTGCGCACCTTCCAAAAGCATATTCCTGATTTCATCAATTTTCATCAGCGACAGGCGAAAAGCTGAAACTAATATTCCGGCCAGAATTCCCACACAGATGCCTTCAACGATGAGTCTGTACTTCAGGTTCCCCAAAACCCTAAGAAATCGCGGCATACCTTCCGCTGAGTTGTTTTTTCTTATTCGTTGTGTTTTTTTGCTCATGATACGAAATTAAATGTAAAATCTCCTGTTTTGTTTTATGCAAAGTATAAATTGGTAGTCAGATATTCAGGGTCACAGGTTACATCTATACCCATGGCCCTCAGCGTCTGCTCGTCACGTTCGCTGAGAATTGCTGTACAGTGCGCTCTGCAGCCGCTAAGCTGCTCCAGAATTCTCACAGCCTTTTCTGCGCAGGAATTGCTTTCTGCCGATATTGAAAGAGCCGTCAGGATTTCTTCAAGATTCAGGCTGGTTCTGTCATGATGTAGCACACCACCCTTGAGTTCCTGTATACTGTTAAACACATTGGGAGCTATAAGGTAAAGGTCGTCAGGAATTCCGGCAAGTTTTTTTACCGCGTTAAGCACTGCAGCACCGGCAGCAACCATTCTTCTGCTGCTTCTGCCTGTCACAATGCTGCCGTCAGGCATTTCAACGGCCATTACAACCACATTGACATACTTCTTTGCGCAGTTTCTCTTGTACTCAGCGTACTCCCTGGCAGGGATGACTACTGCTCTGTCCTCCTCTGCAGCCCCCACTTCCTTCATCAGAAGCTCTGAGCGCTCCAGAGCATCCTCTGTAATCTTTCCTTTCTTATAGTCGCACTTGGCTATCATAAATCTTCTTATTATTTCCTGTATGGCGGCTTCCTTTACCACCTCGTCGTCGGTGATGCAAAGTCCGATTCGGTTTACTCCCATGTCCGTCGGCGACTGATACTCGCTTTCTCCTGTAATCTTTTCTATAATTCTCTTTACTACAGGAAAGACCTCCAGATCGCGGTTGTAATTTACCGCCATTTCGCCGTATGCTTCCAGATGAAAAGAGTCCAGCATATTCACATCGCGAAGATCTGCAGTGGCTGCTTCATATGCAATGTTTACAGGATGCTTGAGAGGCAGATTCCATATAGGGAAGGTTTCAAACTTGGCATACCTTACCTTGTTCCCTCTCCTGTACTCATGATAAAGCTGTGACAGGCAGGTTGCCAGCTTGCCGCTGCCGCCGCCCGGACCGGTTACAACTACCAGGGGCTTGGTGACTTCTACATAAGGATTTGCCCCATATCCTTCCTCACTTACAATTGTCTCCACATCTGTCGGATAACCCTTTGTATAGAAATGTTTATAGGTTTTGATGTCGCGTCTTTCCAGCTTGTTAATGAACATATTCACAGCCGGTGCGTCCTCATATCTGGTTACTACCACGCTGTTTATTTTAAGATCATACTTTCTGAAAATATCTATAAGTCTGAGAACCTCCAGATCATAGGTGATTCCGAAATCCTGGCGTGTCTTGCTGTTGATGATGTCCCCGGAATATATGCATATTATGATTTCCGCCTGATCCTTCATCTTCTGCAGAAGCTTTATCTTTGCGTTTTCATCAAATCCCGGGAGCACTCTCATAGCATGCTTGTCGTGAACCAGCTTGCCGCCGAATTCCAGATACAGTCTTTCGCTGTTGCCGTGATTTATCCTTTCCAGAATATATTTGGATTGTTCTTCAATATACTTTTCTGCGTCAAAACCTGTTCTATGCATCTTTCCTCTCCTTTTTACATTACATCTATAGTCAGTCTGTTTTTGCCCTCGGCCATACCTTCCAGACTGACATTGTACTCAATATCAATATTTCCCTTGAGTTCTTCCATATTCAGATTGTTTTCTACCCTGCTGGTGAGCACTTCCACGTCCATAGGACCGTAAGGTGTGTCGTAAGTGCTGCTGAAGCGTTTTCCCTTTTCAAAGTAAAGCTCTGTATTGAATCCCACCTGACCGATACGGCGCATCTTAACAGAGTCTCCCTTGACCTTGAGGGTAGTCTTGCATCCCACCATGCCGGAAACCTCGCTTTCATCATAAATCATATACACGGAACCGTTCCGCACATAAAGCTGTCCGTCGGTGATGAACTCCATCTGCTCCTCTTCTTTGTTGTCAAAGCACTGTTTGCCCACTATTTTCAGCGTAATATCTCTCATATCCCAGTTCTACAATCCTTTCAATGGTCTTCCCGTACTTTACGCCTGCAGCCTCCCAAAGCAGCGGAAACATACTGTACTTGGTAAAGCCGGGGATAGTGTTTATCTCATTCAGATATATCTTGCCGGTTTTTTTATCTATAAAGAAATCTACTCTTGCAAATCCCTCTCCGTCGATAGCCATATATGCCTTCAGAGCCATCTCTCTTATCCGGGTCGCTGCTTCCTCAGAAATATCTGCAGGTATGCACAGCTTGGAAGCCCCTCCGTCACAGTATTTGGCATTATAGTCATAAAACTCCGCAGACGGAAGAATTTCACCTACTGCTGCCGCCTGGGGACTGTCATTGCCTAATACTGCCGTTTCTATCTCTCTGCAATCTATGAATTCCTCCACTATGATTCTTTTGTCATATTCAAGGGCCAGATTTAAGGCTTCTTTCAGCTGCTGTCTGTCCGCTGCCTTGCTTACACCCACGCTTGAGCCCATATTGGCAGGCTTGACAAAGCAGGGATACCCCAGACTTTTTTCTATTCTTTGGGCTGCGGCGTCTAAACTGCCCTTAACATCCCTGCGGGTGAGAAGTTCGTATCTGCACACAGGCAGACCTTCCATTTCAAAGATTTTCTTTGATAAGGCCTTATCCATTGCTACTGCCGAAGCCAGGACCCCGCAGCCGCCGTAAGGAATATCAAGCATCTCAAACAGCCCCTGAATCTTGCCGTCCTCGCAGTAAGGCCCATGCATAACAGGCAGAGCAAAGTCGATGCGACCCTTTAATTCTCCGGGATTAAACTCCTTTGCAGCTTTTTCCCATGAACCCTTTTCTATTATATCTGCAGTAATATCTCGTTCCCCATCAATATCTCTTCCAAGAATCTTCGGCACCTCCATCCACCGTCCCTGACGAGTTATGCCTATATAATGCAGTTCAAATTTTTCTTTGTCGATGGCCCTGATAACCGAAGCTGCGGAAAGCAGGGAAACTTCGTGTTCTCCTGACTTGCCTCCAAAGATTATGCCTATCTTTTTCTTGTCCATATCATTAACACCTCCACTCCATTATACTTGCCTTATGCTTGCCAGAATTCTCTCAAGACGTCCTTTATCAAAATGATATTTTTTGCAGCAGAACTGGCATACAAGTTCCGCCTGTCCGTCCTCTTCAATAATATCCGAAAGTTCCTTCTCACCTATAGTCATGAGAACCTGCTCAAGCCTGTCCTCAGAGCAGTCACATTCCCATTTTAATTCTCTGTATTCAAGGCCTTCTGTTTTGTAAGCCTCCGGCATTGCGCCGAAAATCCTGTCCATCATCAACATGAGAATTTGTTCATTTCCTCTGCCATCTGCTGCCTTTGCTGCATCCTCCACTAATGTGGTTACAGGCGGAAGTTCAGCCAGCATCTTCTCCAGTGCATCAACAGCCCCATCCTCTGCATCGGGCAGCATCTGAATTATCATCCCTCCTGCAGCCTTTACGGAACAGTCTGTGTCAATCTTTACACCCAAAGAGATGGCCGTATTCTGCTGTTCAGAAATGTAGTAATATGCAGTAAGGTCGTCTGCTATTTCACCGTCTACAAGAGCGATAGTGCCCACATAAGGCTCCCTTAGGCCCAGATCCTTAATCACCGTCAGATCTCCGATTCCCAAGGAGCCTCCCACATTCAGCTTTCCGCACTCATTCAGAGGCAGATCCACATAAGGGTTTGCAATGTAACCCTTGACTCTTCCGTCAGCAAAAGCCGTTGCCAGAATCTGCTTGGCCGGTCCGTCTCCTTTAAATATAACGGTAAGCTTGTCCGATTGGTTTTTAAGCATAAGCCCCATAAGTCCGGTTCCTGTCAGCACCCTGCCCAGTCCTGCCGTGGCCACCGGTGAAGTATCATGAATTACACGAGCTTCCTCTACGAGGTCTGTTGTCACCGCCAGGTAAACCCTGTATGAGCCGCTTTTATCTATGGCCGTATAAACATTACTCATTTGTTCTTTCTTCCTTTTCTAATACTTTTCTTACCTGTCCGCAAAGATCTGCCGCCGTGTCAATGGCCCGGTCCCTGGTTTCCCCTTTAGCAAAAATATATATCTTTAGCTTCAGTTCCGTTCCCGATGGTCTCACAATTATTCTGTGACCACCCTCAAGATCCGCACAGTACATACCCTGCTGCCGGTAGCAGAACTCTTTTTTTATCTGAATTCCAAGTGCAGGGCAATCTTTAAGTCTGCCCTCAAAGAGAGATTCCAAAATCCCGGTCATTTTTGCTCTGTCTTTTTCCTGCTTGTAAACCAAAGCTGTGGTTATGGATTCAATATGCCCGTACAGTTCATATATTTGTTCAAGCCTGTCAGTCAGATTCTTTCCTTGTGCCTTCTGCTCTGCCGCCATAAGACAGAGCAACTGGCATGCCATAATTCCGTCTTTATCTCGAGTATAGTCACCGTACAGATATCCGAGGCTTTCCTCAAAGCCAAAGAGAAAATCATCATTTCGTCCTGCAGCCTTAAGCCGCTCCATTTCAAGGGCAATATTTTTAAACCCGGTAAAAACGTTTTTTACATCTACACCGTAAGCTTCTCCCATTTCCTCTATCAGAGGTGAGCTCACAAAGCTTTTAAAAGCTGTCATCCCCCGACGAAGGCCTCTGCCGCCGCTTCTGCTGCAGGATCTTAAAATATAGTCAAACATCAGCTCGCCAACCTGATTTCCACTGAGACGGGCATATCCTTCACCGGTGCGCACCATAGCGCCCATTCTGTCGCTGTCAGGATCCGTGGCAATAATCACATCATATATATTTTGTCTATCATCACATAGCCTGAGAGCCTCTGTAAATGCGCCGCTGTTTTCAGGATTAGGTGAAGGGCAGGTAGGAAAATTTCCGTCCGGCTCTTTTTGGCTTTCCACCACATCCAGTGTCTCCACCCCTAGAGTTTCCAGCGCCTGTGTCACATAGCCCAGACCGCTTCCGTTTAGAGGTGTATAGCAAACTTTAAGCTTCCTGAGAGACTCTCTGCAGCTCTCAGGCCTGTCCCAAAAAAGTATGTTATCCTGCACTGCCTTGAGATACTCGGTCTTCACTTCGTCGCCCAAGGTGTATACCCGGCCTCCACCCGGTTTGTTCCCGCCGCAAAAAGGGTCTTCCGCCCTTATATATTCTTCTATAAGCCTTGCTTTGGCATTGTCTATCTGATTGCCGAAATGGTCGTAAACCTTGTAACCGTTATATTCCTTTGTGTTGTGGCTTGCCGTAATGACAATACCCGCACTAAGTCCAAGATGGCGCACCGCAAAAGAGACTACCGGTACGGGAGTAGCTTTATCAAACAAAAATGCATCTACCCCGTTGTCGGCAAAAACCTCTGCCACGGAAGCTGCATATTCTTTTGAATTTGTTCTGGTGTCAAATCCTATTACAAGGCCCGGGTTCTCATATTGCTCCATCAGATATCGAGCTACACCCATTGAAGCCTTTCTCAGAACCACCGAATTAATCCGGTTGGTTCCCGCTCCCATCTTTCCGCGGAGACCCGAAGTTCCAAAGGAGATATCCCTGCAGAAGCGATCGTATATCTCGTCCTCATCTTCTGCTATCGCTGTAATCTCTGCCGCCAGATCCTCCGGGAGATTCTCCTCTCTCCACCTTGTATATTCTATAAAGCATCTTTCCATAATATTTATAACCTCGACAAATTATTTTATCATATTTCACATCTTTTTTACACAGGAAATACACAAAAACCGATTATAATTTGGATAAATTCAGAAAAGAAATATTGCAAGGAGGCCATATTATGGACGATTGGGATAAATTTCAATATGACGATAATAAAACCGTATATACCGATACGGCTGAGGCTCCCAAAAGAGCCCCGAAAGAAAAAAAAGAACCGGTTTATGTTACCAGGAAAGCCTTTGCCGTCACACTGATAATATGCATGGTGATTTCTGCAGCCGTGGGAGCGGGCGCGTATGCTTTGGCCATGAGCCATTTCGGAGGTGCAGTCATAGATAAAACCGTGACTACAACAAACTACAATCTTGCCAGCGCCACCGGCAGCGAGCTTTCAGTTCAGGAAATCATCGCCAGAAACGAAAACTCTGTCGTGGCAATTTCCACCGAATCGATTTCTACCGACACCTGGCTCCGCCAATACATCACGCAAGGAGCAGGCAGCGGAGTGATATACAGTAAGGACGGCTACATCATAACCAACAATCACGTTATCGAGGGTGCAAGCACCATCAAGGTTACTCTATACGACGGTTCTTCATACGATGCAACTCTGGTGGCTTCAGACGAGCAGACAGATCTGGCAGTTATCAAAATTGACAAGACAGACCTTACTCCTGTTGCCATAGGCAATATGGACGGCCTCTCTGTGGGGGATCTGGTGGTTGCAATCGGCAACCCTTTGGGCACTTTGTCTGGCACGGCAACGGAAGGCATCATCAGTGCACTGGAGAGAGAAATTACACTTGACGGAAAGACTATGACCCTTATCCAGACCAGTGCTTCAATCAATCCGGGGAACTCCGGAGGCGGACTGTTTGACCAGCACGGAAACCTTATCGGAATTGTAGTAGCAAAATCATCCGGTTCTGATGTGGAAGGCCTGGGCTTCGCTATTCCATGTGACAAGGTTTCAAACGTGGTTAAATCCCTCATTGAAAACGGATATGTGGAAGGACGTCCTGCGGCCGGCATTACAATCGTAGACCTGACATCTGCTCAGAAAGCTATGCAGTACGGAGTATCTATTACCGGGGTATATATTCAGGAGGTTACAGGCGAGAACGCAAAGAAGGCCGGACTGAAGGCAGGAGATCTGATCTACTACCTGGATGATGTGAAAATTACAGATTCAGCTATACTTCTTAAGACCATACAGAGTCACCAGGTGGGTGACACCGTTGAGTTTACCGTAGTAAGGGATAATGAGATGAAAAAAATCAAAGTTCAGCTGCAGGATGCTCAGCAAGCAGCAGGCAGCAGCAATTAAGCGAACAAGAAAAAGCATAAAAGCTAATTCTTTTTCATATACTTCTCCAAACACATGATAATAGATGCGAAAGAGCAGGGTTATTTGCCCTGCTCTTTTGTTTCCTGCTCTTTTAAGCCGCTCTGTTGCAGCAGCTCCAGTATCTTGGATTTCAGCACCAGCCTGCCTTCTATATCTTCGTCAAACAATTCTTCGTATTGGCTTTCCTGAGCGTCTACAAGGCAAAGCGGAGGAAAAATTACACACCACCAGTTCTGCCCTTTGCCTTCACCGATGGTAATGGTAAGTGCCTCGTAGGTACCCGCCGGAAAGTATACATCATCATACTGTTTTGCAGGAATTGCGGTGACTCCTATTGCCGCTTTCACATCGTAATCATAGCCCTCTGCCCTGACGCACTGCCGGGCGCAAGCTTCAATTTCTTCAAGATTATTTTCTATATAGGTTCTGGTCTGAGCCGCCCCTATACTTCCTTCAAGAGCATTCTGAACCTTTGCCAGCACACGATTCCGCACTTTAAATTTTAGTTCCTGATCTTCATCCGAATCGCTGTTTGCAATGACATGCATCCTGATTATTCCTTCGTATTCATTTATCATACCTTCTTTGTCAGCCGGCCACTGAATCTGTTCGATCCTGTTTACCTCTGCTGTTGCGGCCTGGGCTTTGGGTATGTAATCAGCCATACACAGCCCTGCAACAAATATTAACAGCAAAAAATATACTTTTAATCCTTTAAAATTCATTTTCATACCCCCTTGTTTCAAAGAGAGTATAGACAGACGGCCTGCATTTAATACAGACCGTCCTGTTTTTTTTGCTTTTATCTTATTATTAATAGTTTCCGTCCCTGGACAATTCCCTCATCTTCCAGCTCATTGAGCTTGCTGACAGAATCCGCTGATGTTTTGAATTTTTTTGCAATACTCCACAGAGTGTCGTCTTTTCCTGCCACATATACCACCATAGGAGCCATGGTTTCCTTTGATGTGCTTTCCTCAAAAGCAGGATTGGTCAGTACCTTAAAAGCCACCTCTCTCATTATCTCTGCTCCTACCATGACAGTTGCATTGAACTCCAGCTGCTTGCCGTTTATCTTTTCTGCCCATATATCTCTTACCTGAGTTTTTGCGGATATTATTTCTCCTCCTGTCATCTGCGGCACTGTTGTCACCACGCGGAAAGGCACACCCTGCCTTATTGAAAATATCTGAGGTTCTTCTTCATTTCTGAGGGAGACACATATCATCTTAGCCTGAAGGGTCCCTTCGGTAATAACCTTTCCCTGTTCTCCCCGGCTTTCACTATCCACAATTTCTCCCGTGGTGTACAGTATCTTTTCAACCTCTCCGTAAGCTGCATCCGGTGAAATGATCTCCCTTACAGAAGCCTCTCCTGTTGATGTGGCTACAGGTACCCGGCTTCTTTCCTCAGTAAAGTCACAGATGAAGTCTTTTTCTCTGTGATATCCGTCCACAATTATATCTCTCTCGGTAACTGTATACAGCTCAGCAAAAGTAATTATCTCTCCTTCCAGCCGGAAGACTTCGCCCTGCTCCTCGTCCTGTACCAGCTTTACACGAAGACCGCTGCTGTCAAAGCATATGCTGCCCACACCTTCCGCCTGTTGTTTTATAGGCATAAACTGGGTAAATTCTACTCTTTCCTGGGCTTGCCTTATGGAATCACAGGTGGACTCGCCAGTTACAGTATACAGCAGATTAACATATATAAACCCGTTTATTACTATTTTCTCCGCTGTGATCTGTTTATAGTTCTCCGTTACACTTATGTCCTGTTTGAGAATGGACTCAAAATTACCTTCTTCTTTTATCTCCAGGTTTTCGCTTATGGTCAATGTGTCCTTCTTGCGAAGAGAAATACTGGTAATCTCCGCTCTTTCCTTAAGCATCTGCAGGTCTTCTCCGCTGAGCCCCTCAAAAATATCTACCTTGCGGTCTATACATTCTCTTGCTGCAATCGACAGGGAAATCTTCACCCGGTATTTTCGCTCGTTAATGACCATATACTCTATTTTTTCGGCGCGGCAGTCCATAATAAGGGTGGCTCCCGGTGCTATATCCGTATGCCATCTTTCTTTAAAAGGCACTCTGGTCTGAACTGCAATTACAGGACCGGCCGCCTGCCTGTTTTCGGGAACATAAAGTGTCTTAAGTTCCACTTCTCCCGAAAGCCCTATGTAATCGTCTGTTTTGTTTATCCTGTCTATCTCACGGGAAGATAGCAGCGCACTGCCGTCAATAAGGAGAATTTCCCGAAGGTCCGGCTTGGTGTCGGGCACCAAAATGTCTTCTTCAATGGTTATGACTGTCTTTGGCTTTTCGCTGATATTTGTCACCTGTACAGGTGTGTAGACTGCATTTCCCGTAACCGGTACAATAACTTTTTCTTCTATTTCTCTGGCCGGAACCATGGCGTAATCCGGAATGTCCTTTTCGTAGGTCATAGCTTTTCCCCTTTCCAAACTTGGTCTTGCTACAATCTATTCGGAAAGAGCCTGTTTTATGTGCATCCATCAAAAAAACCCGCTTACTGCGGGTTCCTTCCGTGATTACCGTGAAAAACGGTTTCACCTTCTTTAATTACAAACTCCTTGAGCCTTGAAATATGCTCGTCGGCAGACTTCCTGGCTTTTTCTGCATCGCCGCTTATAATTGCATCGACAATGTCCTTATGCTCCATAGGCTGACCTTCAAATCTGGAAAAATCATCATAATAAATATATCTGAACCTAAGAGCCAGCTCCTGCACCTGAGAAACCAGCTGTATAAGCGTCTTATTGCCGCTGCAGCTCACCACCCTTTTATGGAAAGCCTCATCCCACTTGATGATTTCATCAATGCTGCCTGTTTCTACAGCACGTCTGTATTCCTCTGTGGCTTTTTTTAGCGCTTCCTTCTCTTCCTTTGTGGCTTTGATCGCAGCAAGGCCTGCCGCCATGCCTTCCAGATCCTGACGAACTTCCATTACATCTACTATATCCTTGATGGAAATATCTGAAGCGTAAGCTCCACGTCTTGGTTCGATAGATACGAGGCCTTCTTTTTCCAGCTTTCTGATTGCTTCTCTTACCGGGGTACGGCTCACGCCCATTTCATCAGCCAGCTCCACTTCCATCATCCTGGTCCCGGGTGCAATCTCTCCGATGAGTATCTGTCTTTTTAACTCCTCATACACGATTTCTCTCAGCGGTCTATGGTTCTGCAAATCAAAGTTTATCATTTCTTTCTCCTCTAATTTCCTTTCCTGTGTGCGCCCAATAGGCCTCGTAGCCATGACGTCTTATCTCAAGGCAGGCTCTGCGCGCCGATCCGTAGTTGTTATATATTGCCATTACCGTCGGCCCGCTTCCGCTCATCAAAACCTTCTCGGCGTCTCCTGCAGCACTCATACGATCTTTTAGCGTCTGAACCTCCGGATAACATTTTAACGTATAGTTTTCCAATATGTTTATCATATTTGGATACACCCTGTCCATATCGCCCTGCTTCAGCCCTTTAATAAGTTCCTGAGTATCCGGCCTTTCCGACGAAGGGAATCTGTCAATCTCACGAAAAACCTCTTTAGTGGATACTCCAAAGGCAGGTTTGGCAAGGACTATATGCTTTTTCATTCCCGGCTTCACAGGAGTCAGAACCTCTCCTATGCCAGTTCCCAGAGCACAGGTGTATCTGCTGTTTTGGGTCAGAATACAGAAAGGTACATCGGCACCCAAAAGTGTCCCTATGGCGCAAAGTCCGGGTGTGTCAATTTTCATCTCCCACAGACGATTAAGACCTATCACCATAGCCGCAGCATTGCCGCTGCCGCCTCCCAGACCCGCGGCCACCGGTATTCTCTTTTCGATGTGTATTTTCAAAACTCCCCGTGGTCTCTTTCCTATAAGTGACTCTGCCTGTTCTGCCATGACAAGCGCCGCTTTATATGCCAGATTTCTGCTGTCGACAGGAAGATAGGGTTTACTGTTTGTAACTGTAATTTTTAGCTCCCCGCATGAATCAGGCTCCCATCTGATGCCAATATCATCATAAAGGGACACCTGCTGCATCACCGTCTCCAGAAGATGATATCCATCATCTCTTACACCTGTAACATCGAGGGACAGATTAATCTTTGCATAGGACCTGAGATTCAGCTGTACACTCCGGCTTTGCTCCTTGGTCATAAAAAACCTCATATTCCCTTATAGGCAAAATGAGAGGAAGCCCTCTCATCCTTCCTGTTTATTTCTTTTTACCTTTAGACTTCTTTGCCTCTGCGGCAGCTTTTCTCCCGGTTATATATTTACCGCCTGCTGCTGCAATCGGGCGCGGGCCTTTTACTCTGTAAACGCCCTCTTCAATGTAATCATCATAATCCTCAGCTTCCTCGGCTTCTTTTGCTGCTTTCTTTGCTGCCTTTTCTGCCTGCTTAGCCTTGTTCCTCTGATCTCTCTCTACAATCTCCTCAACAGACTTGCCGGTTCTCTTAGCCTCTTTATAAGGGTTAACTTTTTCATTCTTTGCGGCATTCTGTTGTCTCTCAGCCTCCTTCTTGGCTCCTCTCATGGAAATCACCATAATTCCGCCGAACATTACAAACATCAATAACATATTTACCATGGTATTGACCTTCTGATTAAGGGTAGTAAACTTGATAGTCTTGTCCTGTCCCAGGGTATTTCCCTTGTCATCTTTAAAAGAACCTGATATTTTAAGGGTATATTCTGAATTGCCTTCGCCTGTTATTATTTTTCCTTCTTTGTCATTATCCACAATAACCAGTACTACGCCCTTTTCCTTAGTGGAATAAAGCACTCTGGTAGGAAGCTTTTCGCCTTCCGGTCCTATGAACTGGATGGCCCCGTCATTAGATTTTTTTAATACTTCTTCCGTAAATTCGCTGTTAAAATATAATTTTACGGACATATTTTCTATAGATGCACCCTTGGAGCCATCCTTCGGATATGTATCCTCTAATTTAAGACCCCCTTCCGATCCTGTCTGCTGCACGTCCGCTGCAGCTGCTGTAAGGCAGAAAGCTGTTGTCATCATTACAAAAATAATTACTAGGCTTAAAATACGGCCTGCTCTCTTCATAGTTTTGTATCCTCCGATTTCTCTTTAGTAAGTTTTTTAAGATCCCTGAGCTCCCTGAAAAAACTCCGGATTATTTCCCGGCATTCCTCTTTAATGGGACCGTCTTCTATTTGCACTATGTCAACGTAATGGTTGAGTTTCTGTTCCTGCACTATGTTAAAGACAGACCCGCAGCCTCCGGCCTTGGGGTCCATGGTTCCTATATACAGGGTCTTTATTCGCGCCCAGACTATGGCTCCGGCGCACATGGCACAAGGCTCCATGGTCACATACATATCGCAGCCGGTAAGCCTTCTCCACCCCAAAGTATCTCCCAGATACCGGGAAGCATGCCTTATGGCCGACATCTCTGCATGTGCGGTGGTGTCTCTGTCCGTTTCTGTTGAATTGTGTCCTCTGCCGATTATCACACCGTCCTTTACGATAACGGCTCCGACAGGAATCTCACCCTTCTCCGCTGCCTTTCGGGCCTCTGCAAGGGCCTCTAACATAAACTTATCCATACATTATTAGATGATACCATATCTTCGAAAATTATTCAACTGGATTTTGCATACAAAAAACATTAAACCCGTCCCTGACGCTTTGCTACACTTCGCTCACCTTCAATGTCCGGCTGTCGATTGCCGCAATCCAGTATCCGTAAATCTGAAGGGCCGCTTTTTCATCCATTTCGTCTAAACTTTCATAAAGCTCCTCTCCGCCCTTTAAGGGCTGCCACAATGTAAATCCCGTAGCACCGCCTGCAGGCTGCTCCTCTATGAGAAATCTGCCCGGTATGCCGATAAATCCGCCGGTTTTTCCCGTACCTATAATAAAATGCCCGTGTTTTTTTGCCTGGGCATAGCCCTCTCTGCAAAACTGTTTTAAAAGCTCCACATCTTTCTCTTTATGCCACTGCGCCGCAGTCTCATCGCATGTAAAGTATTCTTCTGTCTCTTCAGTTCTTCCTCCGGGTGCTTTCTCTGCACCTGTCTCTGCCGGCTGCTTTCTCTTTTCCATCTGCCGCTGCTTTTCCAAAAGCTGGCTCAAAAAATACATAATATACGACCCATACTGACCTCCCATGGCAACCTCCCCGGTTAGGCTTGCGCCCTTTTATTTTTTTTAGTAAAATGTCATTACATAATATGTTTTTTCCTGCCTGGCTATGCCGGCAGTAGGAAGGGAGTATTCTATGATAATGGATATTGCAGTGCTGGCGGTGTTGGTACTAACCGTTTTCTTTACCATGCGGAAAGGGTTTGCCATGTCTGTGGTCGGCTTTTGCAAAGGCTTCGTTTCTCTTATAATCGCCTGGCTTTTCTGCGATGATATGGCTGCGTGGCTCATGGAAAGCACTGGCGCGGGTAAGGTAATTGCCGAAAAAATCAGTGACGGGCTTTCTTCCAGATGGGAAACCTCGGACATCTATATGGCATTGCCTGACCTTTTCAAGGAAAGCGGCAACAGCGCGGCAGGCACGCTCATTACAGGTGGTTCATATAAACTTGCCGGCATCTTTCTGACTATTATATGCTTTGCCGCCATAATCATTTTGCTGCGGGTTATCCTGTTGTTTGTGGGGAGATCTCTTTCACACAAGTATAATGATGGCTTTGCCGGAACCATGGACTGGTTTTTAGGCCTTGTCTTAGGCACAGTACTGGGAATATTGTACGTTTTCCTCTTCCTTGCCTTGCTTTTTCCGGTTGTGGGTCTGTTTATGCCATCGCAGTGTGAGACAGTCAGCGGCTGGCTTGATAGCTCTTTTGTAGCAGGGGATTTATACGACAATAATCTGCTTCTGATACTATTTAGAGATTTTTTTAATTTTACTGTTTAAAAGCACTACATATAGGTGTATAATAAGTAAATCAGAAAAAAAGATTCTAAATATTGAAATACACAGGAGGTATCACATGTCTGTAACAATCACAGGAAATGCCCCTCAGAGGGAGCAGCGTGCATACGTAGACTATCTTGAAAAAAAATACAACAGAAAGCTTAAGGCCCTGGATATTAACATCGACGGCGACTATGCCGATTTAAACTATGAATTCGAGCAGGTTCCTTTTGAGAGAATCCGCCGTATCACAGGATATCTTGTGGGCACTATGGAGCAATGGAACAACGCCAAGGCCGCAGAGGAGGCAGACCGTGTCAAGCATTCCCTGAATACCGGCATGGAGGCTTTATAATGACGTAAATTAAGACCGGTGCTGAGGTATGAACCGATCCCAAAAAGTTAGACTTTTTGGGTCACCTCAGTACACCGGTCTTTTTTATTTCTCATCTAAAATTTGGTTCTGTGACAATATTGGGGTGGAGCAAAGATTGCACTGTTCTCATGCGCGATGGCAAACATCTTGCAGACATCTGCCCATGTCCCATAAAATCCAATATTGGATATGGACATGCGACATTCCCCCTTTACTCTTGGTTTTTTGGGACTTAAATGGCCGGGTGGTGTCGCATCATTTTTGGTAAACATAGACTTCATACTGCATAATTGTAAATAAATGTAATTATTGTCGTATAATAACTAAAAAGTTCTGTATTATGCGACATTCATGGTCATTTTGACCTTCAAAAAAGGCCCCGCCGAAGCTTTTGTCGCATAAGAGAATCTTATTTCCATTTTCATACGACATTGCATTTTTCGAGAGCTCTTTTCTGAGCGGTAGGGTTCTCCACCCCAACATTTGACATAGAGCCATTAATTTTTGAATTGTGCGTCTATCCAATTCCTCCCATAACACTTCCAAGTACCAGAACCAGGATAGTCAGTCCGCAGAAAACATACTTGCTGGCCGGTTCATACCACCTGCCGAGAGGTCTTCTTGCTCCCAAGTCTATCTGTTCTCTTACGAAATCCTTTCCGCACACCCAGAAGAACATTATACCTGCCAGCAGCGCACCTATAGGACAAATATAGATTGAGCATACGTCCATCCAGCCGGATACTATACCTTCAATGCAAAGGGCAACCACGGTACCTATTAGCGCAACAACTCCCACTGATTTCTTTCTCGAAAGTCCGAATTTAGTCTGCAGTGCTTCAACGGGTGTCTCAAAAAGATTTACAAGGGATGTAAGCCCCGCAAAACCCACGGCCAGGAAGAATATGATAATAACAATCCTTCCGCCCGGCATCTGTGCAAAAACATTAGGCAGGAAAATAAACATGAGCCCCGGGCCGCCGCCTGTAAGCTCCTGCCCTGCCGTAGCCATAGCCGGTATGATTGTAACAGCTGCAACCAGTGCTGCCACTGTATCCCACAAAGCTACGTTTCTTGCGCTGTACGGAATATCCATATCCTTTTTTAGGTATGACCCATACACCAGAGTTCCCGAGCCTGCCAGAGACAGGGAGAAAAATGCCTGTCCCAGAGCATATATCCAGGTCTTGCCGCTTGCAAGAAGAGACCAGTCAGGCTGAGTCAGATATTTGTACCCGTCAGAAGCTCCCGGCAGAGTCGCTATGTAGATTGCCATGCCTACAAACATTACGAAGAAAAGAGGCATCATAACCTTATTGGCCCTCTCAATTCCCGAAGCAATACCATATATCATTATAGCAAAGGTAAGTGCCAGCGCCACAATGTGCCATCCGACATTTCCAAAAGGTCCGGCTGTGGAATTAAAAGCCTCTACGTATCCATCCACATTCTGTGCCTCAAATACGGAACCTGTGATGGAGCCTACTAAGTATTTCAGTATCCAGCCAACCACTACGGAATATCCTATAGCCAAAGCCAGACTTCCCAGAACCGGAATCAGAGAAAGCACTTCTCCGAGACCTCTGCCCTTTGCTGCTCTTTCGGTTGCACTTCCGAAAGCTCCCATAGGACCGGCTCCCATAGCTCGTCCAAAAGCCATTTCTCCTACAACTCCTGTGAAGCCTATTACAATTACACAGATAAAATATGGGATTAAAAATGCCGCACCTCCCAGGGCCGACACTCTGGCAGGAAACAGCCAGATATTGCCCATGCCCACGGCCGAGCCGATGCAAGCTATGATGAAGCCTGTTCTGCTTTTAAAGCTATCTCTTTCTGCAATCTTTTCCATCATTTTTCTCCTAAACTTATTGTTTTATGGTACATAGCATATTATATTTTTTGTTAAAATTCAAGTAAATCTGTACAAATGTTCAAAAGAGGGCTATAATTGATGTGGTGTACAACTGTTGTATACAAAATAAATATGCGATTTAGATGTCACACTTAATAAAAAGGAGATAACAAAATGTATAAAGAAGCCTTAAGGCCTGTCTGGGCAGAGATCAATTTATCAAATCTTGATTATAACATTAAAAATATTAAAGCTAAAATCGGCGACCGTGAAATGATCGGTGTAATCAAAGCAGACGCTTACGGCCACGGCAGCATCAAGGTTGCCGAAGTACTCAGAGAAAACGGCTGCAAGACCTTTGCCATCGCAACTTTGCAGGAAGCAATCACTTTAAGACAAGCAGGTGCCAAGGAGGAAATCATCATGCTGGGTCTTACTCCCGATATATACGCCGACACAATTGTAAACTACGATATAACACCTGTTGTATGCGATTCGGCCAATGCTAAGGCCTTTTCTGATGCAGCCGCTGAGGCAGGAAAGGTCGTTTCAGGTCTTATTGCTGTCGACACAGGTATGGGCAGAATCGGCTATCTGGCAGACGAACCGGACTATGCTGTAGAAGATGTAAAGAAAATTGCAGCTCTTCCTAACTTTAAAATCAAAGGTATGTTCTCGCATATGGCTACAGCCGACGCTTTCGATAAGACATATTCCCACCAGCAGGAGGCAAAATATAATAAGTTTTATGAAACCTTGACTTCCGCCGGAATAGATATTCCTTTCAGAACTTTAGCAAACAGTGCCTCCATCATGGAGCTTCCTACGGTTCACTTTGATGCCTGCCGCCCGGGAATCATTCTTTACGGATGCTATCCTTCAGACGAAGTGGATGTAAACCAGCTTTCCATTAAGCCGGTTATGTCGGTCAAAGCTAACATCGTTCACTTAAAGGACGTTCCTGCAGGCTTCTCCGTAGGTTATGGCCGCAAATACATATCCGAAAAGCCTGCAAAGATTGCAACCATCGCTCTTGGCTATGCCGATGGTTACCCTCGTCCTTATTCAGCTCAGGCCAAGGTTATCGTCAACGGCGTTATCGCGCCTATTGCAGGCAACATCTGCATGGACCAGTGCATGATTGACGTTACAGATGTTCCTGGTGTAAAGGTCGGAGACGAAGTAATCGTAATGGGAACCGACGGCAAGAACACCATTCTGGCCGATGATATCGCAAAGGCAACAGGCACCATCAACTATGAAATCACCTGCGCCTTCGGGCAGAGACTGCCTAAGGTTTACGTAAAATAGTCAAACCTGAGGTCTTTGGTAAATGGAACAACA
>CALZFA010000016.1 GCA_945644815.1 uncultured Clostridia bacterium | reverse complement strand
TGGTATGCATTTTTGGAGTTGTTCTTTTTAAGGAAAAGCTTACAGTATATAAGAAGACAGCTTTGGCCCTTGCCTCTGCAGGAGTATTGATTGTAATCATATATTTTAAAGAGGTGCCGCTGATTGCCCTTGGTCTTGCAGTTACCTTTTCCATATATGCGGCTTGCAAAAAGAATTTTAATATGCCGCCTATACTGTCATTGCTTTATGAAACAGTATTTTTGGCCCCTTTTGCTCTTGCTGTTATTATTTATTTGGAAGTAACCGGCCAAGGCGCACTGACTTCTCTTGAAAGCGGGGAGCTTTATAAATACGGACTGCTCATGTTTTGCGGTCTGTTTACAGCATTTCCGTTAGGTATGTTTGCCAATGCGGCAAACAAGATAAATCTTTTTGCTTTGGGTCTTACGGAATACATTTCGCCATCGATTTCACTTATAATAGGAATTTTTCTGTTTAATGAGCCTTTCGAAAAGATACAGCTTGTTGCTTTTGCTGTCATCTGGGTTGGACTGGTATTCTTCAGCTACGGTGAATTCAAAGCTTATAAATTTTCTAAGGAGAGTTTAAATGAAGGATAATTCCAAATCCGTAAACTTAAATGTGCTCAATGTGGCTCTCATGTTCGTCGGTGCGATAATGGGAGCCGGTTTTGCGTCCGGACGTGAAATATGGCAGTTTTTCGGTGTATTCGGAGAAAAAGGAATTGTTGGAGCGCTTTTGGTAGGCATTCTCTTTATTTTTCTGGGAACAATGACTGCCTATATAGCCAGGAAGCTTGACACAAATGAAATGGGAAGAATTATTGTGCCTGGGAACAATAGGGCGGTTACCAATGCTGTAAGTTGGTTCATGGCCATAATCCTGTTTACGGTTCTTATCAACATGACTGCAGCCTGTGGTGCCATGGTGAATCAGCTTTTTGGTATCAATCCCATGATAGGAGGGGTACTTATAGCTGTTCTTGTAGTGGCTACCGTTCTGGGAGAGTTTCATCGTATATCAAAGGTGTTTAAGTTTGTTATGCCTGTTCTTTTTGCTGCAGTAGTGATAATCAGCATTGCAGTAATCTTTTCAGTGGAAAAAACAGCTGTGGATCCGGAAGACCTTAAACCGTCGCCTATTGCAGGGAATTGGATTTTGGCAGCATGTCTTTATATATCCTATAATATTCTGGCAATGATTCCTATTGTTGCCACATCATCGGTGAATGCCAAATCAGAAAAAACAGCATTGATAGGTTCAGGCTTAGGAGGAATATTTCTCGGTGTACTGGCATTAGTTATTGTAAAGGCATTGCAATCTGATATGTCCTTCGCGCAGGACGCAGATATGCCTATGCTGGCATACTCAATGAGAGTTAACTCTGCAGTGGGAATTACATATGCTGTTATTTTGTTTGCTGCAATTTATTCGTCAGCAACAAGCAACTTTTACGGATTTACGACTAAAATTAAAGATGGTCCATTCAAAAATAGGCTGGTAATATGTGCTGCTGCCACGGCATTTGTACTTGGACTTGTAGGGTTTAAGAACGTAGTGGCATATATGTTTCCTATAGAAGGGTATCTTGGCTTTGTAATAATGGCTATGATAGCTATTAATTTTTTTTGTGTATGGAGTAAAGAAAGTAAGAAAAAATGTGATCGCTTCAATTTGCCGGAGCCATTGGTGCGTGTAACCGGAGGCAGCGGCGGAGAGGCCATACTGATATTAGGCAGTGAAAAAACAGGACTTTATGACTGTGGTATGGCATGCTTTGAAGATAAGCTGATAGAAAATATTCATAGGGTTCTTGACCGTGAAAACAGAACCTTAGATTACATTTTTCTTTCACATACCCATTATGACCATATAGGAGCACTTCCGTATATTATAAAAGAGTGGCCCGATGCAAAAGTCTGTGCGGGAGAGAAGGCGGTAAAAGTTTTTGCCAGCGAGGGGGCGAAGAAAACAATGGTCAGGTTAGGGAGGGTTGCCGGAGAAAAATTCGGCAGCAGCGTGGAAATAACCGCTGATGGAATGAGAGTAGATGTAATAGTGACGGAGGGAACAAGCATAAGCCTCGGAAATGAAAAGATGACGGCATTTATAACCGGAGGACATACAGACTGCTCCGTAAGTTATTACCTTGAGCCTCAGAAGATTCTCTTCGCAAGTGAGTCCACAGGGGTAATAAACGGGACAGGGTTCATATATCCTTCTGTTCTTAAAAGCTATAAAAGCTCCGTTGAATCGGCATATAAGCTTAAAAATCTTGAAATCTGTCACATTATTGTTCCTCATTATGGGATGCTCAATGAAAAAAAACAGAAGACATTCTTTGATGACTATATAAATGCGGCGAAGTCTGAACAGGAGCTTATTTTTAAATGTATCGCCCATGGTCTTACCGATGAGGAAATTCTTCAAGAACACAGTAAGGTGTATTGGAGCGAGGGAAGAAGCGCCAATCAGCCATTTAATGCATATAAACTTAACGCTGAGATTACAATCAGATTAGCAAGAGTTGATTTTTCGGAAAATTGTGATAAAATAATAGAATAAAAGAAAGAGGTGATTAAAAAATGGATAAGTATTTAAAGCTTAAAGAAATATTGACCGAAAAAGTTGAAGACAATCTTTCGGACTTGATTGCCTTGAATGATGATTTAGCTGATCATCCTGAGCTTTCGGGAGAAGAACATCGTTCATCAAAAAAAATTGCAGAAATACTTGAAAAAAAGGGCTTCAGAGTGGAGATGCCTTTTGCAGGTCTTGATACCTCCTTCAGAGGAATATATGGAGATGACAATCACAAATACAAAGTTGCTATTATGGCAGAATACGACGCTCTTCCGGGTATCGGACATGCATGCGGGCACTGTGTAAGCGGTTCTATCAGCGTTTTGGCTGCAATTGCACTGTCTGAACTTCAGGATGAGCTGAATTGTGATATTCATATAATAGGTACTCCAAATGAGGAAATTGACGGTGCTAAGTGCGCAATGGTTGACCAGGGGATTTTTGACGGGTACGATATGGCAATGATGATACATATGTATGATCAGAATCTGTTATATTGTAAACTTTTGGGACTACATTCGTATCTTTATACTTTCCATGGCAAAGCTGCTCATGCGTCAGCGGCACCTTGGGAAGGAGTAAATGCTCTTAATGCAGCTCAGCTTATGTTCCATGGACTTGACATGCTTAGGCAGCATGTGACCTCTGATGTGAGAATACACGGCGTTTACAGAAACGGAGGGGAGGCTCCTAACATCGTTCCTGAAGAGGCCAGTGCGGAGTTTTACTTTAGAGCCCTTGACAAAGATTACCTTCTTGATCTTGTAAAAAAAGCGGACAACTGTGCTGAAGGTGCATCTCTTGCAATGGGTACCACATGGGAAAAAACTCCGACAGCAGCTGCATACGATAATTTAAAAAACGACGATGCAGGCATTGAGTACCTGAGAGAAGTTTATGACGAGTTAGGAATTGAAATTAACGGAGACCATGATAAAATATTCGGTTCGTCAGACGCAGGAAATGTAAGCTTTGTATGTCCTACATTCCACCCTACACTCCAGATTGTTGACAGGGGAATTCCGATTCATACAAGAGAATTCGCAGACGCGGTAAAAAGCCAGAGAGCCCATGACTCCATCAGGAAGGGAGCTATGGTAATAGGACTTCAGGTTGCCAAGATTTTCTCCGACGAAGAAAAAATCAGCAGAATGAAAGCGGATTTTTAGGGAAAGGCAGAAGATATAATAATGTTAGATATTTTAATTTCCGGCGGGAAATATCCTGATTATGAAAAAAATCAGATGATAGAATCAAACATAGGAATAAAGGACGGAATAATTACCTTTATTGGAATCGAATGTCCTGAAGCAGAGAAGGTTATAAATGCAAGAGGCAGAGTTGTTTCCCCGGGTTTCATCGATATTCATATGCATGAAGAAAACTTTGCCGGTGAAGGGAAAAAATATGTTATTTCCAAGATGATGCTTAGACAGGGAGTAACCACATGCGTAGGGGGAAACTGCGGCGTGCAGTATCAGACACTGAAGGAATTCAAGAAAACAATAGATGAACTTGGCGGTTCACCGGTAAACTATGCCATGCTTACAGGTTATAACCGGTACAGAACCTCTTTGGGACTTGGACATTACGATGCGGCTACCAGAGAGCAGTGGGATCTAATCAGAGGCAAGCTAAAGGAGGACCTCAAAGAAGGAGCTATGGGAATTTCCTTCGGAATTGAATATGACCCGGGTATCACTTTTGATGAAATCATTTACGGAACAGAGGCTTCAGATGACCCTGACCTTTTGATTGCAGCTCACTATAGAAGCGACTGTATAGGAAATATTGATTCCATCAGGGAAATGGTTGAAATTCAAAAGCACATTAATAAGAGATTTCAAATATCACATCTTTCAAGCTGTTCGGCATTGGGGCAGATGAAGGAATCTCTTGAACTGATAAACAGGTCAATGGATGAAGATTCCAGACTGAATTACGATACATATCCATATAATGCTTTTTCTACGGAAATTAATTCGACTGTTTTCGATGACGGCTGCCTTGAGGCCTGGGGCAAAGACTATAAAGACCTTATGCTTACGGATGACCCGTACAAAAACGTATATTGTACGGAGGAAATTTTTAGAAATGCCAGAAAGAATTATCCTAAGATGCTGGTGGTCGCTTTCGTAATGAATGAAGAGGAAATATCCCTGGCTGTTGCCAATCCAAAAGGCATGATAGCCAGCGACGGCATCATTAATCACGGTAACGGACATCCCAGAGCCGCAGGAACATTTCCACGGGTTCTCGGTAAATATGTAAGAGAGGAAAAGAAACTTTCATTGATAGAAGCATTAAAGAAGATGACTGTCGTGCCGGCAGAACGTCTCGATCTTGAACACCGTAAGGGTATCATCAGGATAGGGGCAGACGCGGATATAACCGTTTTTGATCCGGAGACAATAATCGACGGTGCTACCTTCGGAGATATTTCCAAACCACCGAAAGGCATAGACTGGGTAATAGTCGCTGGTAAGCTTGCAGCTCGGGAAGGCGAGATAATTAACGAAAAAGCCGGAAGATTTATTTCTTATTTTGAAAAATAGAATTATTGTTATATTCAGACTTCTGCAAATTTTTTCTGCAGAAGTTTTTGTTTTCTTTTATACAAAAAGCCGTTTTGTATAAAAAAAGTGTTTTTTTTTACGAAAAAGTTGAAAATTCAACAATATATGGTATTATGTGAAGAAGTGATAATACTTAAATACAATTACGAGGTGAGCTTAAATGGCAAAAAACAAGACTTTGGTTATTAATCCGAAGTGGTGCAAAGGCTGCGGAATATGTGTGGCTTTTTGCCCGAAAAATGTGTTGGTAGTTGAGCACGAAAAGGTGCATATTGCAGATGAAGAAGCATGTATCAAGTGTGGACTGTGTGAACTGCGCTGTCCTGATTACGCAATTTATATGGAGGAGGAAAACTAATGGGAAAGAGATTTCAATTACTGCAAGGCAATGAAGCTGTTGTAGAAGGAGGAATCGCAGCCGGTATGAGATTTTATGCAGGCTATCCTATTACTCCTTCAACAGAAATCGCAGAAAGAAGTGCACTCAGACTTCCACAGGTAGGCGGCAAGTTTATCCAAATGGAAGACGAAATAGGTGGCATTGCTGCAGCACTTGGAGCTTCCGTTGCAGGCCTGAAGGCAATGACGGCAACATCGGGACCCGGATTTTCACTGAAGCAGGAAAATATAGGATATGCTGCTATTGCAGAAATTCCGATCGTTATTGTAGACGTACAGAGAGAGGGCCCTTCTACAGGTCTTCCCACGTCGCCTTCCCAGGGAGACCTGATGCAGTCTAAGTGGGGAACTCACGGTGATCACCCTGTTATTGTTATTTCACCTTCCTCAGTTCAGGAGTGCTATAACGAATGTGTCAGGGCTTTCAATATGGCAGAAAGATTCAGAGTACCTGTAATCTTCCTTATGGATGAAATTATAGGACACCTGAGAGAAGGATGCGAACTTATACCGCCGGAAGAACTTACAATTTCAGACAGAAGAGTTGACCGTTCTTTCAACGGTACGCTGGCATATGCTGTTCAGGAAGGGAACTATGTTCCCGAATACGCACCGTTTGGAGAAGGTGATAAATTCAATGTAACAGGACTTTTCCATGATCTGGACGGGTTCCCGACCAACGACAACAATATCACCGATACTCAGGAAAGACGTCTGCTTGATAAGATCAGAATGAGAAGAGATCGCATCCAGAAATGGGAAGAGGTTGACTGCGATGACTGCGAAACTATGATTATCTGTTTTGGCGGAACCGCAAGAGCAGTTCAGGGTGCAATGGAAGATGCAAAGAAGATGGATTTTGTAAAAATCGGCATGTTCAGACCTATCACAGTTTGGCCGTTCCCTGAAGAAGCCCTTCTAAAGGTCATCAAAGAAAATAAACATCTGAGACAGATTATTGTCGCCGAGCATAACGATGGACAGATGCTGCTTGAAGTACAGAGAATTGTGGAAGGCAGAGTTCCTGTTGACTTCCTCGGCAAAATTGACGGTACGACTATTACCCCTACAGATGTAATAGACAAAGTAAAGGAGGTATATTAATATGCCAAGTAATCTTATTAAAAAAACAATGCGTGTTAACAGACTTCCTCATATATGGTGCCCGGGATGCGGTCATGGGATTCTTATGAGAGATGTTGCGCAGGCAATTGAGAACTGTAACCTTGACCCGGATAAAGTTGTTATTGTTTCCGGTATCGGATGTTCATCAAGAGCTGCCGGCTATATGAACTATAATACTTTGCATACAACTCACGGTCGTGCAATAGCATTTGCGACAGGAGTCAAACTGGCAAATCCTGAACTTCACGTGATTGTAATCACCGGTGACGGCGATGCTACTGCAATCGGCGGAAATCATCTGATTCACGCCTGCAGAAGAAACATAGATATGACAGTAATTGTATTTAATAATAATATTTACGGTATGACAGGAGGTCAGTATTCGCCGACCACACCTCATGGTGAAAAGGGTACTACTGCTCCTTACGGAAATATTGACTATAACTTTGACATTCCTCAGCTGGCACAGGCTGCAGGAGCCACATTTACCGGTCGCTGTACAGCCTATCATGCGCAACAGGCTGTTAAGCTTATTGAAGCAGGCATAAAACACCACGGATTTTCACTCATTGAGGGTATTTCAGTTTGTCCTACATACTACGGTCGAAAAAATAAAAAAGGTGATTCTGTCAAGATGCTTACATGGCAGAAGGACAATGCTGTTGATGTGAAAGCTGCGGCGAAGATGTCACCTGAGCAGCTTGAAGGGAAGTTTCTTATAGGAGAACTTTCAAAGGAAGATAATAAGGAAGAATACACGGATATGTATATGGAGATTATTCAAAAGGTCGGAGGTGACAAGTAATGGCAAAGACAGAAATCAGAATGACCGGATCCGGCGGACAAGGCGTAATAATGGGAACCATTATCCTTGCCGAAGCCGCTTATGAGGACGGCAAGCATGTTGTTCAGTGTCAGGCTTACGGACCTGAGGCCAGAGGAGGTTCATCAAAAGCGGAGACTATCGTTTCCGACGAAAAGATTACATATACTAAGGTAATCAGACCTGACCTGCTCCTGGCGCTTACTCAGGTTTCTCTCGACAAGTATGTAGACTGCCTAAAAAACAATGCAATTGTGGTGGTTGACAAGGAAATCAATGTTCCCGATAAGATTGAAGCACTCCATACGGTTTACCACCTTCCGATTCTTGAAGGAGCAGCAGAGGTAATCAAAAATCGTATGTCGGCCAACATTATCTCTGTAGGTGTGGTGAACGAACTTCTCCACGTGGCATCACAGAAGGCTGTTGAGGAGGCGGTTCTGAACCATGTGCCAAAGGGAACAGAAGAAGTAAATTTGAATGCTCTCCATTACGGTGCACAGCTTGTACAGGAAGCAAAGAAGTAGATTTGTATATTTGTAGTTTAGATGCCCGGAAGATGACTTCCGGGTTTTTTTGCAAAACAAAGAACAATTAAAAAACATTTTTGGAAATTGTATTGACTTTTACACACTGCAGTTTTATACTTGTAACATATAAAATCAAAGAAGAGGAGCCATAAAGAAATGCTTGAAATATCAAAAAAATCAAACCTTCTGGAACAGGGTATTTACAAGTACTCCCTGCAGGATATAGAAGAACCTAATCTTTACAGACAGATATATGATTACGACGAAGTGCCTAAGGTTGCTTTTAATCACAGACGTGTTCCTATGAATATGCCGGAAGACATATGGATTACAGACACATCTTTCAGAGACGGTCAGCAATCCATGGCACCTTACACGGTTAATCAGATAGTTGACCTATATAAGCTGATGGCCAAGCTGGGGGGTCCTTATGGTATTATCAGGCAGTCAGAATTTTTTATTTATACAAAAAAAGACAGAGAAGCTATCGACAAGTGCATGGAGCTTGGATATACCTTTCCTGAAATAACCACATGGATAAGGGCATCAAAAGAAGACTTCAAAATGGTTAAAGATTTGGGAATTAAGGAGACAGGCATACTTGTTTCCTGCAGCGATTATCATATCTTTAAAAAAATGAATATGACAAGAAGACAAGCCGTGGACTTTTATCTTGCTACAATAAAAGACGCTTTTGATGCGGGAGTTGTCCCCAGATGTCATCTTGAAGACATAACGAGAGCTGACTTTTACGGATTCGTAGTTCCTTTTGTAAATGAAATCATGGAGCTTTCAGAGGAAGCCGGTATCCCCGTTAAAATAAGAGCATGCGACACAATGGGGTATGGCATTCCTTACGCGGGTGCATCACTTCCAAGGAGTGTTCCCGGGATCATTTACGGTCTGCAGCATTATGCCGGTGTGCCAAGTGAAATGCTGGAATGGCATGGGCACAATGATTTTTACAAGGCAGTAACCAATGCCTCCACAGCATGGCTCTATGGATGCAGTGCCGTAAACTGCTCTATGCTGGGGATAGGTGAAAGAACAGGCAATATACCTTTGGAGGCTATGGTATTTGAATATGCATCACTAAGAGGATCTTTTGACGGGATGGATCCTGTTGCGGTAACTGAAATAGGAGAATATTTCAGAGACAAAATGGGATATAGTATTCCGCCGATGACTCCTTTTATTGGGGAGAATTTTAATGTTACAAGAGCGGGAATACATGCCGACGGACTTATGAAGGACGAAGAGATTTACAACATCTTTAATACAAAAAAAATCCTCAACAGAGCACCCGGCGTAACTGTAAGCAAAACATCGGGAGCCGCAGGAATAGCATACTGGATCAATGAGCATTATCATTTGAAAGACGAAGAAAAACTGAACAAAAATGATGTTATGGTTCAGAAGCTTAAAGATTGGGTAGATGAAATGTATTCGGACGGGAGGACTACCAGTCTTTCAAACAGTGAAATAGAAATAAAAATAAAGGAATTGACAGGAGGCAAGGAGTTTGTAAAATGATAGATCATAAAAAAGTATCCCTCTCAAATCAGATATTTGAAAAGATTGAGGAGGGCATTCTTCACGGAAAATATACTCAAGGAAGTATTATTTCCCCGGAAAAGGCAGCTGTAGATCTGAGAGTGGGGACAGGGATCGTAAAAGAGGCTCTTATCAGATTGGAAACGGAAAGGCTTATTAAAAATACAGCGGATGGTTATATGGTTATCGGTATATCTTCCGAAGAAATTGATTATATGTTTAACGTGAAAGAAAAGATAGAAGCAGAGGCGGCAGCTCTCGCTACAGTGAATATAAAGGACGAGGAACTCTCGGAAATGAGAGCAATACTTGAAAAACAGGAACAGGCGGTGAAGACCGGAAATGTCGAAGCAGTAAAGAACCTGGATACAAGATTTCATGATATAATATATTCTTGCAGCGGCAGTACCACCTATGAACTTATACTTTCAACTATACACCATAAGCTTTCAAAATACAGAATGGCTTCTCTTGAAAAAAATGACAGAATTATAAATTCGGTCAGGGAGCATAGACAGGTATATGAAGCTATGATGAAACGTGATGAAGATGGAGTAAAAAAACTTATGATTATGCATATAGAACATGCGCATAACAGCATTATAAACGGATAAGAAAGGAAGAACACATAAATGGGACTTACTATTGCACAGAAAATAATCAGAGACCACATAGTAAGCGGTGAGATGATTGCCGGCGGTGAAATTGCACTCAGAATAGATCAGACACTTACTCAGGATGCTACGGGCACAATGGCATATCTTGAATTTGAGACCATGGGAGTATCTCGAGTAAAAACGGAACTTTCTGTGGCTTATATTGATCACAACACATTACAGTCAGGTTTTGAGAATGCTGATGACCATATATACATACAGTCTGTTGCAAAAAAATACGGACTGTTTTTTTCAAGGCCGGGAAACGGAATATGTCACCAGGTTCACCTGGAACGCTTCGGTAAACCAGGTAAAACCCTTATTGGCTCAGACAGTCATACTCCCACAGGTGGCGGCATCGGTATGCTTGCCATGGGGGCAGGAGGTCTGGATGTTGCTGTAGCAATGGGCGGGGGCGCCTATTACATTACCATGCCTAAAATGTTTAGGGTGAATCTGACGGGAAAGCTGCAAGAATTTGTAACAGCAAAAGACGTAAGTCTTGAACTCCTCAAAATACTTTCGGTTAAAGGCGGTGTTGGAGCGATAATCGAATGGGGCGGTGAGGGCGTCAAAACACTTTCAGTTCCTGAACGTGCCACAATTACCAATATGGGCACTGAGCTTGGTGCTACCACATCAATCTTTCCCTCAGATGAGATTACGAGAGATTTTCTTAAAGCACAAGGAAGGGAAGAGGATTATGTGGAACTTAAGAGTGACTGTGATGCTGTTTATGACAAAATAATAGATATAAATTTATCTGAGCTGAAGCCGATGATAGCGTGTCCTCACAGTCCCGATAATGTTGTCACCGTTGAAAGCCTTAAAGGAACTAAGGTGGATCAGGTATGTATAGGCTCATGCACCAACTCATCTCTCTACGATATGCTTAAGGTAGCCGCTCTGCTAAAAGGAAAGACCATTGCCCCTTCAGTGAGTCTTTCGGTGTCGCCGGGTTCCAAACAGGTACTTTCCATGCTGGCTGACTGCGGTGCACTTACAGATATTCTGGCGAGCGGTGCCAGACTTCTGGAATGTGCCTGCGGGCCGTGCATAGGCATGGGATTTTCGCCGAATTCGGGAGGAGTGTCATTAAGAACATTTAACAGAAATTTTGAGGGAAGATCCGGTACGGCTGACGGACATGTATATCTTGTTTCTCCGGAAACAGCCGTTGCAGCAGCACTTACAGGAGAAATCACCGACCCTCGGCTTATGGAAAACATGCCTGAAGTGATAATGCCTGAAAAATTTAAAATAGACGACAGCGCTGTAATTCCTCCGGCAGATGCAGAAACAGCCAAAGGACTTAAAATCGTAAGAGGTCCAAATATCAAACCTTTTCCTGAAAGTATACCGCAAGCTGACATATTGAGGGCTGAGCTTGTACTTAAGGTAGGGGACAATATAACTACCGACCATATTATGCCGGCAGGAGCTAAAATTCTGCCTTACCGTTCAAATATTCCTTACCTTTCAAAATTCTGCTTCAGAGTATGCGACGAAACCTTTCCTGAAAGAGCAAAGGCTGCAGGGCAAGGTATTATAGTAGGCGGCAACAATTACGGTCAGGGCTCTTCAAGGGAACACGCAGCGCTTGTACCTCTGTATCTTGGTGTACGTGCTGTCATAGCAAAAAGCTTTGCAAGAATTCATGCCGCAAATCTTATAAATGCAGGTATTATTCCGCTTACGTTTGAAAATCCGGAAGACTATGACTGTCTTAACCAGTCGGATATCCTTTGTATAAAAGATATCTTCAATGGTATGGATACAGGAAAACTTGTTTTGACAGATGAAAAAACGGGTATTGATATAAAACTCGCTTGTAGCCTTACGGACCGTCAGAAGGGAATTCTGAAGGCAGGAGGGCTCCTCAGATATGTTGGACAGGGAGGTGGATTTTAGTGTTTGACGACAGAAGAGAGAATTATATTCAGAGAGCTATATACGACTTTGAAATGATTTTACGTGAACAGATGGACAGGACTGATAAAATGAGAGATGGCGGCGATTATCCATACTGTAATATTGAAAAGGGAGTTACCATAGGCCTCATAGAAGGAGACGGTATAGGTCCTGTAATTATGAAGGAAGCGGAGAGACTTTTAAGAAATATTCTTGCAGATGAAATAGAAGGCGGCAGGGTAAAGCTAAAAAGAATTGACGGCCTGACCATTGAAAACCGGATTTCTTTAGGGAAGTCGGTTCCTGAGGACGTTTTGGAAGAGATCAAAAGCTGTGATGTACTCCTTAAGGGACCGACCACTACGCCAAAGGGCGGCGCTTTGGAAAGTGCAAATGTGACCTTAAGACGCGAGTTGGATTTGTATGCCAACATAAGGCCTGTTTGTGTTCCTGAGGAGGGAATTGACTGGACTTTTTTCAGAGAAAATACGGAAGGTGAATATGTGCTGGGAAGCAGAGGAATTGAAATTCCCGGAAGACTGACAATGGACTTTAAAGTGACTACTGAGCCGGGAACCAGACGAATTGCAAGAGCAGCTTTTGATTTTGCAAGAGCTAACGGAAAAACCAATGTTTCAATCGTCACGAAAGCGAACATAATGAAAAAAACAGACGGAAGCTTTTCAAGGATTTGCCATGAAATAGCGGCGGATTATCCTGAAATTCATGTTGAGGACTGGTATGTGGATATTATGAGTGCAAATCTTGTTAATAAAAATGTCAGAAGCAGATTCCAGGTATTTATTCTGCCAAATCTTTACGGTGATATAATTACAGACGAAGCGGCAGAGATACAAGGCGGAGTAGGAACGGCTGGAAGTGCAAATATTGGCTCCAGGTATGCAATGTTTGAAGCCATACACGGTTCTGCTCCGAGAATGGTGGAGGAAGGTATAGAAAATTATGCTAATCCATCCAGCATATTTAAGGCTGCTGAGATGATGATCAGGCAGCTTGGCTTTACAAAAAAAGCCGACAGGTTGGCAGAGGCTCTTTACATCTGCGGAGAAAAGGAAAAAAAGATTGTCATTACAGGAACATCAGAAGGGGCTGAATGCAGAGAATTTGCCGATTATGTAATCAGTAAGCTGTAAATTAAAAAAATACATAAAACCCGGGCACATCGTGTTTACGAATACTCGGGTTTTGTTCTTTTTTATTCTTAGATGTATTACCGCATATTATGCAAGTCTTCTTTTCTTAGCAATCTGCTGGAATAAAGAGATTCCCATTACTACGACTATACCGATAATGTCTGTGACAACACCTGCGTCTATGAGAAGGAGTCCTCCTGCTATGATTGCAATACGAAGCAAGACATTTAGGTGATCAAACGCATAACCTCTCAATCCTGCAGCTACACCGTAAATGCCGATAAGAGCAGTAATGACAACCTGGATTCCTTGCCACCATGTGCATTCAATGAAAAGCAGAGCAGGATTGAAGCCGAAACAATACGGAACAATAAAGGCTGCAATGGCCAGAGTGGTGGCGTTGACAGCCGTTTTCATAGGCCGTGAACCTGCAATAGCACTTCCCGCATATGCTGCAAGAGCTACCGGCGGAGTAATATCGGCTACTATACCAAAGTAGAATACAAACATATGGGCACAAAGTGCAGGCATTCCCATTGAAATGAGAATAGGAGCACAGGTCGTTGCCATTATAACATAATTTGCGGTTGTAGGAACGCCCATTCCCAGCACAATACATGTTATCATAGTAAGAAACATGGCAATAAACATGTGGCCTCCGGAAAGCCCTACAATGGCTGAAATGAGCTTTGTTCCTATGCCTGTGGTGGTAATGATGCAGGCAATGATACCGGCAACAGCACAAGCAGCACCAACAGTAAGCGTGCTTTTTGCCGTGTCCTCAAGGGCATCAAAGAACCTTGTTAAATTTATTCTCGTATCTTTTCTGAAAAGACTCACTATTACAGCAAGAACAGTGCCTATTATGGCTGCAAGGGCCATAGTAGTTTTTATAATAAGAATTACCAATGCAATAAGAGGGAACAGAAGGTATCCTTTTTTTATGAGCACATTGAAAAAGTTAGGAAGCTCATTTTTAGGAAGACCTTTAAGTCCTGTTTTTTTAGCTTCAAGGTGTACTGCGATGAATACACCGGCAAAGTACAGTACAGCCGGAAGGATGGCTTTGCTGGCAATGGTTCCGTACGGAACACTTGCATATTCTGCCATCAGGAAAGCGGCGGCACCCATAATAGGTGGCATGATTTGTCCTCCTGTGGATGCTGCGGCCTCTACCGCTCCTGCAAATTCCGGCTTGTAACCGGTCTTTTTCATGAGAGGAATGGTAACTGCCCCGGTAGTAACAGTATTTCCTACCGATGAGCCCGAAACCATGCCGCAAAGAGCAGATGATATAACTGCCACTTTGGCAGGTCCACCGTCGGAGCTTCCTGCGATGGAGTTGGCCAACTCAATAAAGAAATCTGTTATTCCTGTCTGCTTAAGAAAGCTGCCGAACATTACAAAAAGAACGATAAAGGTCGAACAGGCTCTTATCGGTGTACCTATAACACCTTCAGTGGTATAAAACAGATTGTATACTGTCAGAAGCAGAGACTTCTGGGTAAGTCCGTAAATAATGAAGCAGGATGAAACGATAACAATGGGTATTCCCACGGAACGTCTGCAGGCTTCAAGGGTACATAATATACCGATAATTCCGAGCATAACCTCAAATTGGCTCAGCATAATACCCTGAGCAATGATTTTCTGGCAGTTAAACACAAAATAGAAAAATGAAAACCCGCCCAAGAGTGCTAAAATCACGTCATACCATGGAATGTAGTTTTCCCTCTTTCCGCCGCCTTTTCTGGCAGGGAATATGAGGAACACGAGAAAAACGATGCACCCCACAAAGGATGCTCTCTCTATTCGTGTTTCCCATGAGAAAAGGAAGTTTATAAGTACACAGTATATAGTAAAGGCAACCATCAGATATCGTATGATATTCCTCGGAAGACCTACCCATCGGCGAACATTTGATTCACGATCATATTTCTCCATTACGGCTTGAACCTGACTGTCTATATCACCGTCTGCATCAAAGACAGGATTTTTATTCTCTGTTTCAGGGGGCTGCTGATTTGTTTTCTTTTTAAACAACGCTTACACCTCGTTTCTATAGATTGATGAAACCGGGTCAAAAACCACGGCAGTATATTCTGATATGCTTGTTAGTTCCGTAAAGATCCTGCAGGCACACTTTTTCCCCACCATTTACGGACAGGTAGTAATCTGTTACTGTTCCGATAATATACACAAGGTTTGGCATTAACGTATCCATGTCGGAAATAATCATTTCACCGTTTTCTCCGTAGGACAACTTCTGACCTTCGTATATTTCTGTCGGGACACCCGCACCGAAACTGTAGTATATATTACCTGTAAGATATATATTTCCGTCACGAATCTGATAAATGTCGGTGACAGGGGATTTATTTACGGAATGTGTAAAGGTGATTTCAAACTCATCCAGATTTTCTACCGGAATTTTAGTGTATATTTCACCTGTCTGGTCGTCCTCAAGAATAAGATATTTATCTGAGAAAGGATTAAAAATTAGAATTATAACCGCAGCGATAATCACCGCCGCGGTTATAAATTTTGCTATTCTTTTTTTCAAATTTAACCTATCCTAACTGTTTTATAATACGCCCTGTTCCTTGAAGTATTTTTCTGCACCAGGGTGGAAAGGAATAGTAATGCCTGAAACAGCAGTTTCAAGATCTATAAGCTTGCCTTTTTCGTGATTTGCAGCAATAGTCTCTTTGTTGTCAAAGATTCCTTTGACAAGAGCGTAAATAGTGTCTTCAGGCACGTCATTTCTGGCAACGATAGTAGCCATTACTGCAACAGTTTCAACATCTTCCGTCACACACTTATATGTACCTGCAGGAATAGTTAATTTGGTATAAAATTCATACTTGCTCATAAGCTGATCTGCATGTTCTTTATCAATGGAAAGCACATTAAAATCATAAGTGGTAGCAAGTTCCTGAACTGCAGTTGTCGGAGCTCCTGCAACAACGAATGCTGCATCAATTGTGCCGTTTTTAATGGAATCGGCTGAATCTGCAAAGCTCTGATTATTCTTTACGATATCCTTGTTAATATCCATGCCGTATGCAGCTAAAACCTGGGTAGCATTAAATTCTACGCCTGAACCTGCATCGCCTACAGATACTTTTTTACCTCTGAGCTGGTCAATTGATGTAATACTTTTCTTTGCAATAATCTGAACAGTTTCAGGGTAGCATGCCATTACAGCCGAAAAATCAGTGTATGCTTCAGCATTAGAAGCCGCCCAAAGATCAGTTCCGGTGTAAGCATATGACATAACGTCATTCTGAATAATTGCAATCTGTGATTCATTTGTCTGAAGGTACTGTACATTCTGCATTGAAGCACCGGTAGATTCAGGAGTAATTTTAACCACATCTGCAAGCGCCTGAGCGATAATGCCGCTGTAACCATAATAAGTACCGCCGGTACCGCCCGTAGCCATTTTCAATTCGGTAGTACTGTCTCCGCCGCAGCCTGAAAGGATTGTGGCAAGGACCAAAACAACAACTAATACAACGCTGAGTTTCTTTTTCATAGATAACCTCCTTGATTTCTTTTGTTCATTTACACTTTAACATACAGAAGGGCTGTTGGCAATATTTTTTTGTCTATAATAAAAGAGGCCTTTGGAATATTCCAAAGACCAAATCTTTAATTGACGGCTTATCTTCTCGGCTGAGGCCGTCTGTTCCGATCACATCTGTCATCACACTGACAGCATTCTTCATTTTCTTCTTCATCCGTTTCGCCGCAGTTTTCAACAGTGTCACAAGGCTTAACCTGATTAGGGAAAAGAGCAGGGAATGTAGTACAGATGGCGTTTTGCTGAGAAGCAGCCTGAACAAAACCTGTTGACAGGACACATAACTGAACCGGAACTACTATTTTCTTCTCACATGTTACGCAAATTGCTATGATAAGATTTCCTGTGACGCAGCCTTCCGGACTTATGCATAAATCTCTGCCGTAATTGTTTGTGGCAAGTCTTGCTTCGCAGGCTGAATTACAGAATTCAGTAAATCTGGGCAGAAAAGCTGTGTCAATGGATGACGGCATGCAAATTTCGAAAAAGTTTGTAAGTACCAGCGGGTGTTCTTTTGTTGCAATATTAACATCAGTACAGATGGTAAATGTGCTTTCGTTGTTGCAGCTATCACATAACAGCAAATCTATTTCGATTATCACATTTCCCGTGATAGAAATATTTTGTGTGCCGAAGACCGGCGTACCCATACACTTGTCATCACATTCAGAAGTATCTGCATAAAGCAGTTTTTCCGAAAAGTTTCCATCAGCACCTACAACAGTAATCTGTTCGCCTGTACCGTCTCTGAGGAATGTGGCACCCGAAATGGTGGTGTCAACATCAAGTTTAAGATTTGTAGAATCTTCTACATTGTCTGGATTAAAGCTCCGCCTGCATCTTATATCTATTACTCTTTTAACTCTGTGTCCCTGTGGTATACGGGGAGAAAAGCCCTGGTTCTGAACTGTTTTCATACCCTGAAGGTTAAACAAAACCGCATCATACACTTTCTGTACATATATAGGCTCTGAAACCACACTGCTTAAATCTCCGTTGAATTCGCAAAGGACATTGGCGTTACAGCAATTTTGATAGAGGTCCTGGGATACTCTTCCACCAAAGCAGCTCATAAATTTACCTCCTTAAAGTCCAATATCTTTCTCTCATAGTATATGAATTTGTCTGAAAGTGTGTTACAATAATCCTTGCTTGTATAGACCAAATAAATATTTACCGGAGGGGAAAACAAGATGAGCAGTATTAAAGTGAGAACTCTTGACTGCGGTGTCAGAGTTATAATGGAAAAGATAGATTATGTAAAATCTGCAGCTTTTGGCATCTGGGTAAAAGCCGGGGCTGTTTACGAAACCAAGGATAATTCCGGTGTTTCACATTTTATAGAACATATGATGTTCAAGGGTACAGAAAAAAGAAGTGCTCGTCAGATAGCAGAGGATATAGACAAAATAGGCGGACAGATGAACGCTTTTACCGGCAAGGAGGCTACATGCTATTATGTAAAGACTATTTCGGATAATCTGGAAAAGGGTGCCGAAGTAATTCTTGATATGATAAATAATGCTGTCTTTGACAGCCGTGAGATAACCAAAGAAAGAAAAGTCATATGCGAAGAAATAAAGATGATACAGGATCAGCCCGATGATCTGGCTCATGATACAGTGACGGAGCTTGTGTTTAAAGGCAATCCTTTGGGAAAGAGCATTATCGGCACACCTACATCTCTCAAAGGTATAAGCAGAAAGGTGCTTGCCGGCTACAAGGAAAATGAATATACAAGAGATTCTATTGTAGTTTCTGTTGCGGGGAATTTTGACGAAGACAGGTTCTGCGAATTCCTTGAAGATAAATTCGGAAATCTCGCCATGTCTAAACCTCATATGGAAGCTGTTAAAACTGAATATAAACCTGCATATAAATCACTCGTAAAAGACATACAGCAGAGTCATGTATGCCTTGCTGTAAAAGGAATTTCCTTAGATGATGAAAGATATTATGCCTTATCTCTTCTTAACAGCATAATGGGAGGCAGCATGAGTTCGAGACTTTTCCAGAACATAAGAGAAGAAAAGGGTCTTGCATACAGTGTTTTTTCCATGAACAGTTCCTACAGCAGTGATGGATGTTTTATCATCTATGCAGGTGTGGGACACGATAAAATAAGAGATGCTCTCTCAGGCATTGAAGAGGAGCTTGGAATGCTCAGTCGTGAAGGTGTATCATCAGATGAGCTTTCCATGGCTAAAGAACAGATGAAAAGCAGCTACATATTCGGTCAGGAAAACGTGGCCAGCCGCATGTTTGCCAACGGTAAAAATCTAATCCTGACAGGAAGAATCTTTACACCGGATGAAGTGGTTGACAGTATTGACAAAGTAAGCATTGAGGACATGGACATTGTAAAAAAACTTATATGTGATCCATCCGCATATACAGGTGTGGCGGTTTCCAATAAGAGAGTTGACTGGAAGAAAATATGGAAATGGCAGTAGGAGAAGAGTTATGAAGAAAAGCATTATGAATAAAATCAGGATTGTAAGCAGAAGCGGATATATGCCGGAATATGCCACAGAGGGCTCTGCAGGAGCAGACCTCAGAGCATACATTGAAGAACCTGTGACATTGCTGCCCGGTGAAAGAAGACTAATACCTACCGGTCTTTTTGTGGAACTTCCCCCAGGCATTGAAGCACAGGTAAGAGCACGGTCAGGACTTTCAGTAAAGCATGGCATAGGTCTTGTGAACGGTGTGGGAACCGTTGACAGTGATTACCGCGGTGAATGGAATGTGCCGCTTATTAACTGGGGCAGCGAGCCATATACAATACACAACGGCGACAGAATCGCACAGGTGGTATTTTCATCCTACATTCAGGCAAGCTTTGATCCGGTAGAAAAAATAGATGAAACTGCCAGGGGTGAAGGCGGCTTCGGACATACCGGAATGAAATAGGAGGTTGAGATGTTACTTAGAGAAGGTTTAGAAAAAAGGGAATTTGAATTTCTTTCAGAAAAAGCTGCTAAAAGTGCAGAAAGCAGAGGCAGAAGATTTCCTGAGGAAAAGTGCGATATCAGAACTGATTTTCAGCGTGACAGAGACAGAATAATACATTCCAAAGCCTTCAGAAGACTCATGCACAAGACTCAGGTTTTTCTGGCTCCTGAGGGAGACCACTTCAGAACGAGGCTTACTCATACCATAGAAGTTTCACAGATAGCAAGAACCATTGCAAGAGCTTTAATCCTGAACGAAGATCTGGTAGAGGCAATAGCTCTCGGACACGACCTGGGGCATACTCCTTTTGGCCATAACGGGGAGGAGGTTCTGGACAAGATACATGAAGGTGGATTTAAACATAACGAGCAAAGCCTCAGAGTGGTAGATGTACTGGAGTCTACAGCTTCAAGACGAGGAATGAATCTGACTGAAGAAGTTCGGGACGGAATTGTAAATCATACAGGCAGCAACATGCCTTTTACAATGGAAGGACAGATAGTAAAGATAAGTGACAGAATTGCTTATATAAATCACGATATAGATGATGCCGTGAGGAGCGGGGTCATTTCCATTGAAGATATTCCCCTGTCTTCTCTTGAACTCTTCGGCAGAAGTCATCGTGAACGCATTAACAATATGGTGGTTGATGTTATCATAAACAGTGATGGCAAAGATGCCATATACCAGAGCCCTGCATTCAAAGAGGAACTTAACAGCCTGCGCAGCTTCATGTTTGCCAATGTGTATAAGAGCGGAAGGGTTAAGAGAGAAGAGGATCTGGCAAAGGTTGAAGTGGTGCTGAGCTCTCTTTATAGATATTTTATTGAAAATCCGGAACAGATGCCTGATGATCTTCAGCAAATTGCAGAGATATACGGAAAAAATGAAGCGGCGAAAGACTATGTGGCCGGAATGACGGACAGATTTGCACTGGCAACATATACCGAGCTTTTCATGCCGAGAGGATGGAAATAGCTTCACATAAAAAACACATAAGTAAAAAAGGAAAAGGCCTATTTTTGTCGTATATTAATATATAAATGATTTTACAGGAGACAAAGATGGGTCACTCTTTTGGAAAAAATTCTGAAAGCACAATTGAAGATTTTATTGATCAGATTAATATTGTAGACGTCATAGGACGAGCTGTTCCCCTTAGGAGAGCAGGTGCAAACTATAAGGGGCTGTGTCCTTTTCATAACGAAAAGACGCCTTCTTTTATTGTTTCCGAACAGAAGCAGATTTTTACCTGCTTTGGATGTGAAGCATCCGGTAATGTTATCGAATTTACAAAGCGTTATTACAATCTTGATTTTATTGAAGCCGTTGAAAAACTAGCCAAGGAGAATGGTCTTGAGGTTCCAATTAAAAAAAATACCAATAAAGAAAGAGAAAAGTATTACGATATAAATAAAGAAGCGGCACGGTTCTTTTATCGGGCTTTTACAGAAAGCAGAAATCCGGGCTATGTATATATGAAGAAGCGGGGTATTGAAGATCCTATTCTCAAGAAATTTGGTATAGGATATGCCGACGACAGCTGGGACAGTCTGTACCACTACTTTAAGAATAAAGGTGTCGAAGAAAAGCTTTTGCTGGAGCTTGGTTTGATTTCCGAAAAAGACGGTAAATATTATGATAAGTTTCGGAATCGTGTTATTTTTCCAATAATTAATACTGGCGGAAAAATAATAGGGTTCGGAGGAAGGGCTATAGGTGATGCGGAACCTAAATACCTTAATTCTCCTGAAAACATAGTTTTTCAAAAGAAGAACAACCTGTATGCATTGAATATTACCAAACAGGATATCGGGAAAGAAGGAAATGCAATTCTTGTGGAAGGTTATATGGATGCTATTTCCCTTTATCAGCATGGAGTTAAAAACGTGGGCGCTTCTCTTGGCACAGCTCTTACCGAAAATCAGGCGCGGCTTCTGAAGCGATACACAAAAAATGTGGTGCTTTCATATGATGCCGATACTGCCGGCCGTAATGCAGCACTCCGAGGAATAGATGTGCTGGGAGCGGAAGATATAAAGGTAAAGGTCCTTCATGTAACCGACGGCAAAGACCCGGACGAGTTTATAAAGAAAAACGGCAGGGAGGCTTTTAAAAAACTGGTGGATGAAGCTCTGCCGATGACGGACTACAAGTTAAATGCAGCTAAAAACGGGCTAGATCTTAAAACAGATGATGGAAAACTTGATTACATGAAGCAAGCCTCGGATATTTTGAGGAAACTAAGTCCTGTGGAAGCTGATATTTATATCAAAAAGTTGGCAAGTGAGCTAAAAATTGCCGAGGGTGCTATAAAAATGGAAATCTCAGGCAATAATAATA
>CALZFA010000015.1 GCA_945644815.1 uncultured Clostridia bacterium | reverse complement strand
AGAGGCAAAAAAATAGAAAATAATGCGAAAGAGGGGTTGACACACCGTACTTCTTAAGGTATAATTTCTATTGTTGTCGGCAATGATAAGACCGATAAATAAGGCATTCCGGGGTAGCTCAATGGTGGAGCAGGCGGCTGTTAACCGCAAGGTCGAGGGTTCGAGCCCCTCCCCCGGAGCCAGTTTTAAGCAGGCCCAAAGAATGCCGGAGTGGCGGAATTGGCAGACGCACAGGACTTAAAATCCTGCGATCCTTACCGATCGTACCGGTTCGACCCCGGTCTCCGGCACCATCTATGACTTTGGCATAAGGATTTGGGCATAAGCCCTATTTTTATTCATATAATTAATATGTATGAAACGATATCGCGGGGTAGAGCAGTTGGTAGCTCGTCGGGCTCATAACCCGGAGGTCGCAGGTTCAAATCCTGTCCCCGCAACCACGATTATAAACCCCGAAATATCAAGTGTCGGATATTTCGAGGTTTTTTTAGTTTTAAAAGTGAAAGCCGAAGCTCAGAATACACAATGCGAGGGAAAAAATTATGAAGAAGGGCATCAGAAAGAGCAACGAGAAAAGTACCAGGCAGAATTCCATCAGAACTCTGGCAGAGAAAAACAGGGACTACATAATTGAAAGAAGACGATACTACCACAGCCACCCGGAGTTGAGCCTTACAGAGTTTGCGACTACCTCCTCAATAAAAGATGATCTGGAAAAAATAGCATCATCTGCAGGAGTGAATAATTTGTGCATAACCACTTTTAATGATTATCCGGGGCTTGTTGCGGACTATGATTCAGGAAAGCCGGGCAGAACCATATTGCTCAGAGCCGATATCGATGCTCTGCCTATACATGAGTGCACAGGTCTTTCCTTTTCATCACAGACACCAGGTGTAATGCATGCCTGCGGTCATGATACCCATATAGCCATGCTTCTGGGAGCGATAAAAATACTTCTTTCACCGAGAATCAGACATAGACTAAGGGGAAAGCTGAAATTTATTTTCCAGTCAGGAGAGGAGACAGCCTGCGGGGCTAAATACTATGTTGACCACGGACTTTTGGACGATGTGGACGCAGTCTTCGGACTTCATACTTGGGGGACTTTGGATGCTCCATACATATGCGTTGACAGCGGAAAGAGAATGGCATCCACTGATAATTTTATTATAAGAATAAAGGGACTTAAGGCTCACGGTGCGGCGCCTCATCTGGGACATGACGCAATCGTTGCTGCATCGGCTGCGGTTATGGCACTGCAAAGTTTTGTCAGTCGTGAAAACAATCCTGTAAATCCGTTAGTTCTTACCGTGGGAAAGTTCCACGGCGGCAATATGTTGAATACCATATGCGGCGAGACGGAGCTTGACGGAACAATCAGGACATTTTCAAAAGAACTGCAGGACAGGCTGAAAGATGAGATCACCAATATTGTTTCCAACACTGTAGAGGCCTATGGATGCTCGGCGGAAGTAGAGATGAAATATATGCATCCTGCCCTCGTAAACGACGATGAGGAGCTTAACGGTATCGCACGTCGTGCGGCCCTTAAGCTTTACGGACCGGAGGGTATTAAAAGCAGAGAATGTGTAATGAGCGGAGAGGATTTCTCTCTTTATACTGAAAAGGTACCGGGTTTCTTCGCTTTTGTAGGGGCCAGAAATGAAAAACGCGGCATGACTCATTCAAATCACCACGAGGGCTTTGCACCTGACGAAAGCACTCTGGAACGGGGAAGCGCTTTTACAGCGCAATTTGCCTTGGATTATCTTTTAAATAAACCGGAAGGAGACTATATAGATGCAGCTGACAGATAGAGTAAAAAATTGCAACGGCTGTGCCGCGTGTGTGGTAGGCTGTAAATATGTATGCGTAAGGATGGAGGAAAGACCTGAGGGTCAGGGTAAAAAGAAACAGCCTGTTATAAACGAAAACGGATGCAACAGGTGCAATGCCTGCGCACTTTTCTGCCCCCTCTTCAACCCTGTGGAACTGCCGGAGTTTGAGCAGTTATATGAGTACAGTGAAGAGTATGATGACAGAGATATGCCTGCCATCTATAGAAAGACCATGAGGAATGTCAAAGCAGGACAGCATACTGAGTTTATCGGAACACTTTGTGAAATCGCGGCTCTAAAATCCCTCTTCGGAGATAAGCTTTACCCAAACCTAATCTTAAAACCGCTTTTCTGCGATGAGGAAAAAAGGGCACAGGAGCCCTGCTGCAGAGAATGTAGATTTTACGGAAAGGGACAGGACTAATGAGCGATTCAGTCAGTTACTCAATTTTAGATACGGTCAAGGAGACCTGCGGCCTTTTCAGCCAATACGAGCTTACCAAGGGAGAGCTGGCAAGGGCTGAGGAACTTGCGGACAAACTGGAGAACCACAAGATCACCGTTTCGGTCATCGGACAGTTCAAGCGTGGCAAGAGCACTTTGGTTAATGCAATTTTAGGCGACAAAATACTGCCTGTGGGCATTGTGCCTGTGACGGCTGTAGTGACTTCGGTGGAATACGGAGAGAAGGCTGCAGCAGTTCATTTTGACAACGGTATAATAAAAGAAATAGGCTTCGACGAGATGTCCTACTACATAAACGAGCAGGAAAACCATGACAACAGGCTGGCGGTATCTCAGGTATGCCTGTACTGCCCTTCGGATTTTCTTAAAGATGGCATGACCTTCGTTGATACTCCGGGAGTGGGCTCTGTCCATCAAAAAAACTCTGATGCGGCCTATTCCTATGTAAAGGAAAGTGACGCTGTCATTTTCATGCTTTCCGTGGACAGCCCCATAAATCAGATAGAGATAGACTTCCTGGAAAATGCAAAGGAGTTTGCTTCAAAGTTTTACTTTGCTGTAAACAAAATTGACTCCATAGACCAATCGGATCTCGAGGATTACCTGAGCTACTGCAAAGACCTGCTTTCAAAGCTCATGGAAGTAAAGGAAGTTCAGCTTTTCCCTGTAAGCGCCAAGAACAATATCGGCGTGGAGAAGCTAAAAAATACAATCTCCAATGATTGCCGGACCACGGTGCAGCAGATCATAGAGGAATCTGCAAAGCTTAAGATGCGTGATATAGTAGCCAGCGCTCTTTCACAGATCGTTCTTTACAGGACTGCATTGGGAATGACACATGTGGAGTTTGATGCAAAGTTTGCCGAGATGGAGAGCTTTTTCGAGGAGATAAAGGCAGGAGCTGTTCAGTTTGCCGAAAGCTTTCCGGGCAATGCGAGAATGCTGGAGTCCCATATGAACGACATCAAGCATCGTCTGTCAGCAAAGGTTTCCGAGCTTTTTGGAATCGAATATCACTACAATATCAGTGAGGTGGACTTTTTCAGAGGAGGCAAGGTCACTGACGACGGAGGTCGGGACCTGAGGGAAAGCTTTGCTGCCGCTGTGGACTGTGTGTGCAGCGAGCTTAAGGACACCCTTATGGCGATTTTCATGCACCGTGAGGAAAACACCTATAAGGTCGCTCGCAGGATAAACGACCTGAACCGTCTGGTAAGAAAGCTGGTTAAACTAAGAAACCAGCTGGCGGAATAATAATAAAAGGAGCTGCAGCGTCAGAAAAAACTGATGTCAAAGCTCCTTTGCTTTTATCTCTTATTTTTTGTCTCTTTCCTTGGTCAGCTTATCCAGATAGGAAACCCACTTGATACTCGTCCGCGGATCAGGCTGAGGTATGATATAATAAAGCTGTTTTTTGTGGTATATGTCGAAATGGCTGCCCACAGAAGCCGGAAAGCCTTTGATTACAGAGGTAGATTCGGTAAATTCCAATGGTTCTTCATAACAGGTACCGGAAAAATAAATATTGTCACGGTCAATGGTGATATGTCCTTTGCCTGCATCTCTGTCCATAAAACCTTCAGCGTCGGTGGTGCCTAAGAGGCAATCGGTCTCAAGAGGAATGTCAAGGTTGATGAGGCTCTCTTGCCAGAAAAACCAGTCGTTTATCCTTTCAAAAGGCCCTCCGCTGAGACGATATTTTTGGTCAAGCCGTGCTCTGAAACCACAGCGGCGGCAGCTGATGGTACAGTCATCGGAAATAGTTTCAAACTCCGAAAGACATTCAGGACATTTATAAAGAATACCGTCAAGCCCCAGAGCAGGAGCTTTGCATTTATATATCACGTCTGTGAACAATTTATCTTCGTCATGAAGAATGGTTTCATCAAGAATAGCGTTGATTTCTTCTAAAGTCATATGAGAAATATCAGCAGCATCTATCAGCTTGGCGCTTGTTATATCAATGCGTCCCGGGCGAAGACCGGCTTGACCCCATTTAGGCAGAGTCTTGTAAGCGCCGTTTTCGCATATAGTATATACGTTTACACCAAGCTTTTTTATGAGCTCTGCGGTTCCGTCGGTTACCTGAAGTGAGTGTCCGAAGCAACTGAGACGGCCTTCAGGAAAAAGAACTATAATATTTCCCGAGTCCTTTGCCCTGATTATGTTAAGAATGGTCTTTACATCGGGACAAAACATTTTTTTGGAAATTACGTGCATCATTTGTAAAAGCCGCCGGAGTTTGGGATTGGCCATGAAGTGTTGGCTTACCACGAAAGTGGGGCGATGAGGAAACAATGCCATGGCTACCAGCAAAAAGTCTATGTTGGAGACATGAGGGCATACCACAATCGAAGGCTTTTTAATATTCCGTATGCCGGATCGGTCGTAAGAGGTGTGGAGTCGCAGCTTTAGGAAAGGTGCTATCACTATGCAGGCAAGGTAGTACAGAAAAGGATTTGGTTTTTTTATAGTCTTTTTTTTCTGTTTTTCGCTCATTTCTCAGACCTCTTTTCTCTTGTTATAACAGAAGTATACCAAATTACACGGTGCTTTGGCAAGGCAAAAGTACCGGCGCCGGGGGAAAGAAAGCGGTTGACGGAATATCTTGACAGCAACGCCGATTTTTATAGGCACAGTAATGTCAGTGGCTGAGGAAAAGTAAAAAAGGAGTTACCAACTGCATATTTGGTGGTATAATGTATCTTACAGGTAAAAAACAAAGGAGATGCAGTTGAAATGAATGAACAATCCAATGTGAAAAAGGTTATAGGCGTAGTTTCCGGAAAGGGCGGAGTAGGTAAATCTTCCGTCACATCCATGCTTGCTGTGCAGGCTCAGAGACTGGGATACAAAGCTGCGATTCTTGATGCGGATGTTACCGGCCCTTCTATTCCGCAGGCTTTTGGAATAAAGGAAAAGGCCACGGGCACTGATGAAATGATCTTTCCCGTGGAATCAAAGACGGGGATTACTGTAATGTCCGTAAATGCTCTGCTGGCAGACGAAACGGACCCGGTGGTATGGAGAGGTCCCGTGCTAAGCGGAGTCATAGAGCAGTTCTGGAATAATGTAGTGTGGGGCAATGTGGACATAATGTTCGTGGATATGCCTCCGGGAACAGGAGACGTGGCTCTGACCGTTTTCCAGTCACTTCCTCTTGATGGCATCGTAATCGTAACATCGCCTCAAGAGATGGTTTCAATGATTGTTGAAAAGGCGGTGAAGATGGCACAGCTGATGAATGTGCCTATAATCGGTATCGTGGAGAATATGTCCTACTTCATGTGTCCTGATTGCGGCAAAAAACACAGAATTTTCGGAGAAAGCCATTTAGATATAATTGCAAATAAATACGAGATAGGAAATATTGCCGAAATTCCAATGAACACCAAGATTGCGGCTGCATGCGATAAAGGAATGATTGAACTCTTTGACGGGGACTGGCTTGACAGCATGGTTGAAGCATGTCTTGCAGCAGATAATCCTGATAAGCATGACGGAATGTCTCAGCCTCCCGAGGACTGCGGCGGAAGCTGCGATAGCTGTGGAGTTGAGGGCTGCGGAAGCCGCAAATAACGACAGGCTTATATGGGGATAAAATAAAACTTAAACTTCACATAAAGCACACACATCGTGTGCTTTTTTTGATAAAATACTTCTTAGCGATAAGGTGCAAAGGATGTGGCTTAGAATGTTTGGATATGTACTTGTAAACAAGCCTGAACTAAAAATAAAGGATTTTGAAAAGTATCGCAGCTATTACTGCGGCCTTTGTCACGCTCTTGGTGACAGGCACGGTACGGGAGGCAGACTGACCCTGAATTATGACATGACATTCCTTATAATGATTCTTTCGGATCTTTATGAGACAGAGGAAACTGTAACCTACGGCAGATGCCCTGTTCATCCCTTGAAAAAACACTGCTCGAGACGAAGCGCAGTGACTGACTATTGTGCTGACATGTGCGTTCTGCTGTCCTATTATAAATGCAAGGACGACTGGAACGATGAAAAAAAGATTAAAGCACGGGTAGGCATGAACGGTCTGAAGAAAAAAGCTCAGAAAGTGGCCGAGAAATACCCTGAAAAGGCTGATGATATATCAAAAAAGATGAATATGCTCTCCATAGTGGAGAGTGCAGAAAAACTGCCTATTGATAAGGTTGCCAAGGTATTTGGGGAAATCATGGCGGAAGTTTTCTGTTACAAAGATGATATGTGGAAGAATGACCTGTACAGGGTAGGGTTTTATCTGGGAAAATATATCTACCTGCTGGATGCTTACGAAGATATAGAACTTGATATTAAAACAGGAGATTACAATCCTTTTAAGGAGCTTTACAGGACCAGCAGCCCTGAGGAATTTAATAACCGCGTTCTTAATTTGCTGCTTTTGATGATCGGCGAGTGCACCGATTCTTTCGAAAGACTTCCGCTTGTAGAAAACGTGGAAATATTGAGAAATATACTTTACTCCGGCGTGTGGGTGCGTTACGGAAAGGCAAAGTCAGTCAGAATAGACGGTAAGGAGAAAACTGATGGATCCATATAAGGTTCTTGGAGTCAGCTACAATGCTTCGGAGGATGAGATAAAGAAAGCATATCGCAATCTGAGCAGAAAATATCATCCCGATGCAAATGTTGGAAAACCAAATCAAAAAGAATACGAAGAAAAATTTAAAGAAGTGCAGCAGGCCTACAACATAATTATGGACCAGAAACAGGGAAAGAACCGGGCACAGGGATACGCAGAGGATTTCTGGGGTTTCGGAGGTCAGGGCTTCGGAAGTCAGGGATTCACGGGTCAAAGACAGAATGAAACTAAAGATAGTCAGTATATACGTTCAGCTGTAAACTATATTCAGAACGGTTATTATCGAGAAGGTCTTAATGTTTTGGAACAGGTTCGGGATAGAGACGGGCAGTGGTATTACTACAGCGCTTTGGCAAACTATAAAGTAGGGAACAACGCAATAGCTCTTGACCATGCGCGTGCCGCTTGTGCATTGGAACCGGACAACTTCTATTATGCCAATCTTTTGAATCACCTCCAGGGTGGTGAGGTTAGATATCAGCAAAGAAGTTCGCAGTATGGCGGTAATCCTTCCATGGCGGGGAATAACTACTGCGGGCAAATGTGCGGAACGTGTCTTCTGATGAATCTTTGCTGCGGAGGGGGCTATATGGGTCTTCCTTTGGTATGCTGCGTATAGTTTTTAACAGAATTTTAACGGAAAAAATAAATATATATGCATTTCTTATGCCTTTTGTACATTGACGAATATAGTCGAAATAGGTATAATTTTACTGAGCAAAAAGAACCGGAGGGGACTTTCAGTGTGTAAAAAGAAGTGCAGGGTGTTTATAGTTATTTTAGCCGCTGTTACGGTGATTGCCGCAGCAGTCGGCTATTTTAGGTTTGTCTCATCCATGATTTATGAAGAGAGCACAAGCCACCTTAAAGAAATATATACACAAGCTAATAAAGTGTACAGCAGAGCTATGTCGGATAAATGGAACAACATAAGTGACTGGCTCCCGTATTTGGAAAAATCATCCAGTGACCATGAGATGTATAGCTATATATACGGCAGGAAGCAGGAATGGGGATTTAAAGATTTTTACTTTATTTCACGAAACGGGGAATATATAACTGCTGATGGAATAAAAGGAGATACCGGGCTTGGAAGCAGTTTGACTTTACTCATTGAGGAAAGAAGAAGAGTAGTGTCAAGTTCAGCACTTGCCGAATATCCCGAACTTACTCTTTTTGCAGTACCTTCTTTCATCGGGAGCTACAGAGGATTTGAGTTTGAGGCCATTGGAATAAGTATCAACAATCGCCGGATATCCGAGTCACTGGAGATTTCGGCTTTCGAAGGACGCTCCGAGAGCTATGTTGTAGATCTGGACGGAAGGGTCATCTTGGACAGCCTTGCCAACAAAGAAGATGCAGCTGAGCTCGATTTGAATCTCATTTCATGGCTACAGACAAGTACCGATATGGGCATTGAAGAGATAGATATCCTGACAAAAAAGATTAAAAATCACGAAGAGGCAGATGCTAAGTTTGCACTAAACGGGGAAGAATATTACCTTGTATGCGAACCGGCTGATTATGCTGAGTGGTCTGTAATTGGTATAGTTCCGTCGGATGTTGTAAGTGCAGGTATGAATAAAATTCAGGCCGTTACAATACCGGTAGTGGTGGCGCTGGCAGTATTTATCTTTGGTATTCTCATCTGGTTTATTGCGGGAGAAAGCCGCAAAAACCTTGCGGCAAAAGACACGGAGATTCTTTATAGAGAGAAACTTTTCGGTTTATTGACACACAATGTGGATGATGTTTTTTTTATGGTGGATGCTGAGGACTTCAAGGTAGGTTATGTCAGTCCAAACGTGGAGAGACTTCTGGGTCTGAGAGAGGAAGATGTGCGAAATAATATTCGCATTGTGGATGAACTGGCAGCAGAGCCGGCCACGGTGAGAATTCTTGACAAACTGCCGGAAATCGGTTTAGGTGAGCAGAAACAGTATGAAAGAGAATATATTCATAACAAAACGGGTGATTGCCGTTGGTTTTTGGCAACGGCTTATCATGCCGATATAAGCGGAGAAGAAAAATATGTGGTGGTTCTTTCTGACAGAACCAAAGAAAGGCGCATGAATCAGACTCTTACCCATGCTCTGCAGGTAGCTAAAAGTGCCAATGAAGCAAAGAGCAATTTTCTTGCTAATATGTCCCACGACATTCGGACACCAATGAATGCAATTGTCGGGTTCTCGTCTCTTTTAAGAAAGAATGCGCATAACCCGGACAAAGTGGATGAATATGCTAAAAAAATAGCTTCCTCAGGTCAACATCTTCTGAACATAATAAACGATGTACTGGACATGAGCAAAATAGAAAGCGGGAGGACATCTCTAAACCCTACGGAATTCAGTCTTGAAGAAATGCTGAAGGAAATTTACACTATAGCGCTTCCTCAGACAAGAATGAAGAAACTCAATTTTGAGGTCAGAAGCCGAAGCAGGTTTCCTGAACGCCTCATAGGCGACAGACTGAGAATTAATCAGATACTGCTGAACTTGCTTTCCAATGGGATAAAATATACTGATGAAGGCGGGTATATTATTTTGACTGCAGAAGGATGGCAGGAAGATGAGCGTAATATGGCACATATTCGTTTCACAGTAGCAGATAACGGCTGTGGTATGAACGAGGAATTTCTCAGCAAATTATTTGAACCTTTTGCAAGAGAAGCTAACGATAAGATAAGAGAAATTCAGGGTACAGGTCTGGGTATGGCCATTACCAAAAACATAGTGGAACTGATGGGAGGAAGCATTTCGGTAGAAAGCGCCCCGGAACAGGGAAGTACCTTCTATGTGGATCTGGAGCTTGAAACCGTTCCGGATAAGCAGGATGAGGATTTCTGGACAAAACGAGGTATTACCCGCATGCTTGTTGTTGATGATAAAGAGGAGATCTGCCTGGATGTGCGGGATATTATGTCCGGAACAGGCGTCGAGGTAGATTGTGCCATAGGCGGCAAGGAGGCGGTGAGAATGGCTGCCGCTGCCGCCCAGATACACGAGGATTATCATGTTATAATGATAGATTGGAAAATGCATGATATGGATGGAATTGAAACAGCCAAAAAAATCCGTGAAAGGATAAAAGAGCCGTTTCCTGTTATGCTTCTTACAGCATACGAATTTGAAGGAATTGGGGAGGAAGCCACGGATGCAGGAATCAGCGCATTTATACATAAACCTTTCTTCATCGCCGGGCTGCGCCGTGCCATCCGGGAAGGAGACATGACAGAAAAAGCAAAGGAAGAGGGGACCTGTAAAAAAGAGGAAAATTTGGAATTTGACGGTGTGCGTGTTCTTGCTGCAGAAGATAATGAACCTAACGCCGAGATTCTTACGGAGCTTCTCAAGGCGGAAGGCATAGTGTGTGATATTGCTCAAAACGGTAAAGAAGCAGTAGAACGTTTTACAAAGTCAGAGTCCGGATTTTATGATCTGATATTTATGGATATAGCAATGCCGGTAATGGACGGCTATGAGGCTGCTGAATACATTCGAAGCAGTGCTCACCCTGATGCTTTATCCATCCCCATCGTGGCCATGACGGCATATGTATTTGAGGAGGATGTAAAAAGGTCTTTGGCTTCAGGTATGAATGCTCACACTGCAAAGCCTATTGAGATGGAGAAGATTAAGATGCTCATGCGGCAGCTGATAAGAAAGGAAAGAATAAATGAATAATATAGTTGTTGCGGCTTCACGCAACAGGCACAAGATAGAGGAAATTGATGCCATTACCAAAAAATTCGGAATGCACATAATTTCCAGAGATGAGGCGGGTGTTCCTGACATAGAAATTACAGAAGACGGACAGACTTTTGAAGATAATTCCCTGAAGAAAGCCCGTGAGATAATGAAATTATGCGGACAAATAACTATAGCCGATGATTCCGGCCTTATGGTGGACTGTCTGGATGGGGCTCCGGGAGTATATTCCGCCCGGTTTGCAGGTGAAGACGGAAATGACGAAAAGAATAATCAGAAACTTCTCATGCTTCTTGAGGGCGTTCCTGAGGAAAAAAGAACGGCTGAATTTGTATCGGTAATAACTATGGTTTACCCCGACGGTAATATTATAACAGCAAGAGGAGAGTGCCGGGGCAGAATAATAACCGAACCGGCAGGGGACAATGGTTTTGGGTATGATCCTCTGTTTGTACCTGACGGATACGACAGGACTTTTGCACAGCTTACCGCAGAGGAAAAAAACTCTGTGAGCCACAGAGCGGCAGCCTTGGAGAAATTGAAAAAGCTTCTGGGAGAGAATATGAAAAACCGGGAGGGAAATGAGGATTAATGAAAAAAGAAAGGCTTAAAAAAATGATAATACTTGGAATAGCTCAGTTTCAGGACCCGTACTACCAGGGCGTGGCAGCACAGCTGGCTTTTTTCCTGTTTTTATCTATATTACCCACCATAATACTTCTCTCACAACTGATGGGCATTTTTTCACTTTCCCTTGACGGCATTCAGGAGTTGGCAAATATAAATATTACCGGAGAAGGTATGAAAGCCTTAGAGGATATGTTTTCATACAGGCCTTCGGGAGCTAACAGCCTGTTTCTGGCTGTAACAGCCCTCTGGGGTGCATCAAAAGTGCAGTTTTCTCTTATCAGAGTGACCAATTATACCATAACAGATGGCAAAAGCACAGGAGAGGGATATGTGAAAGACAGACTGAGAGCTATCAAAACTATTATAATAACTCTTTTCACCATCGTGTTTTCACTGGTGGTGCTGGTTTACGGTCCTATGCTTCTTAAGCTGGTGTTCGGTATGGTCGCCGGCGGGGAGCTTGCCGATGCGGCATGGATAACGTTAAGGTGGCCGTTGGCAGCAGCTTTGTACTTTTTTATGATTTCATACAACTATTATGTTCTGCCTTCAAAAAAGGTTCCTTTCAGGGATGTTTTACCGGGCAGTATTTTCTCATCGGTAGGTTTCCTTATCGTAACCTATGTGTATAATATTTATTCGTCGAAAAGCATCAATTACAATATACTCTATGGTTCATTTTCCAATATTGTAGCGCTTCTCATGTGGTTCTGGTTTATGTCATGGGTAATATGCCTGGGCATAACTCTTAACAGAGTGTGGTGGGCCACAAGATCTGTAAATCAGAAGCCTATTGCGGCGGAGGCTATGGAAAGAAGAAAACCTCTTAACATCCTGTAATAATTGTAATATTAAATATCATTTAGGGGGGATTATATGTCAAAGAAAGCGCTTATAATTATCAATCCATGTTCGGGTACAAAAAGAGCGAACAAGTATCTGACAGATATTGTGGATATTTTTACTACAGCTGGTTATGTGTGTACCGTACTGACAACTACCAAGAGGGGCGACGGCACTATTTATGCCCGGGAATATGCTTCAAAGGTAGATCTGATTACTGCTATAGGCGGAGACGGTACTTTTAACGAAGTTGCTTCGGGAGTTATCGAAAGCGGTGAAAGAGTGCCTATAGGATATATCCCGGCAGGCAGCACCAATGACTTTGCCAGCAGCCTTGAAATCCCGAAAAACATTTTGGCTGCGGCTCGAGATGTTGTAAACGGAGAGCCTGTATCCTTCGATGTGGGCAGCTTTAACGGGCGAAACTTTTCATATGTGGCATCTTTCGGAGCTTTTACCAAGGCATCTTATGCTACTCCTCAAAACGTAAAGAACGCTTTGGGTCACCTGGCATATATCCTTGAGGGTATAAACAGCATTGCCTCCATACGTAAGGAGCATATGATAATCGAAGCGGGCGGTCAGGTTTATGAAGATGATTATATCTTTGGAGCCATCAGTAATTCCACATCTTTGGCAGGAATTCTTACGCTGAATCCAAAGCTGGTGGACATGAGCGACGGTCTTTTCGAGCTCCTGCTCATAAAGGCGCCGAAAGACCCTATAGATCTGGCAGAAATAATATATATGCTGAACTCGCAGAATTACGAGTCAAACAATCTCGTTTTTATTAACTGCAGTGAGTTTAGGATTCACGCCGATAAAAATACATCATGGTCTCTGGACGGAGAATATCAGGAAGGATGTGAGGAGATCGAGGTAAAGAATCTTCATCATGCCATTGAACTGATGATGACAGGACGAAACATGAAAGGAAACGGCCGGCATGAATAAATTTCTTATACTGGCATTCCTGTTTTTTATAGGATGCTTTTTAGGATGGGGACTGGAGGTGCTTTACAGGCGATTCACCCCGGCTAATAGCAGCAGGCGATGGGTCAATCCGGGGTTTCTGGTGGGACCGTATCTGCCTCTTTACGGATTCGGTCTGTGTGCGCTGTATCTTCTGGCAAATTTGGAAAACACTCCGTTAATCAGTCAAGTTACAGCAGGCAGCAAAATTATTCTTTTTGTTGTCATGGCACTGGTAATGACGCTGTTCGAGTACATAGCAGGTGTAATATTTATCAAGGGCATGAAGGTAAAGCTTTGGGATTACAGTAATGAGAAATTTAATTTTCAAGGCATAATATGTCTGAAGTTTTCGGTTTACTGGGCCATCTTGGGAGCTGTGTACTATTTCCTGATACACCCGCATATTCTTGATGCACTGCAGTGGTTTGCAGATAATTTGGCATTTTCTTTTGTAGTAGGGGTGTTCTTCGGGGTGTTCGCAGTGGATGTTGTTTATTCCCTGGGCATTGTTACCAAGGTGCGCGCATTTGCAAAGGAAAATAATATTCTTATTCGTTACGAGGAGCTGCGGCAACAGATTCGCCAGCGTACTGAAGAAAACAAGGAAAAGCTTCACTGGTTTCTCAGATTTGCTTCCGGGGAGCAGCTGCGCGACCATTTGCAGAGATATATGGAACTGCAGGCGGCCTTTAAAGGTAATCATATGGAGGAATGGCGGGATACAGTAATAAAGCAGTATTCTCATAAAGGAGATCAAGAGAAAAAGTAACTAACCTTTTTTTATACCAAAGTTTACATTTTTGCGACTTAAGTTCCGTTGAAAAATACCTAGTCCATAATGGATAATAAGGGTGGAAATTATAACATTTTTTCTGTTTGCAGATTGCCTGCTTTGCTGTATAGTTTCGCTTGCGACAGGAAGCTTGTGGGGAACAGCGGGAATCATTATGGAACATCTGCGGCGACACCATGAGGACTTTCCTCGGAGTGAATCTCTTGAAAAATAAACTCGCACCGCAGTCCTGCAACGGCCGGTACGAGGAAAGAATAAATGAACTTTCCTATATGAAACATAAAAAATCGGAGCTATTGCATATAGCTCCGGTTTTGAGTTTGGTCAATTATTCGGTTACTTTTCGATTGTTCTGTATCTTATAATTTTCGCACCGTCTTCTCCCGAGAAGAGAAAGGCAGGTACGTTTTCTGAAGCCACTTCAGCCAACACATAGGAAATATCGTCTGGACGGCGAGATGCCATGATTCTGGACACCTGAACACCGGCCTCTGAAAGCATTTTAAGAATAACTGCCGCAGGATCGGCCATATCTTTTACTATGAAGGAAAGCCTGATTCCTTTTTCAAGAGGTCCCATGTCAAGCTCGGGAAAATTAACGGAGTTAATGATGTTGCCGTTTTCAAAGTAATTCCGGATTTCGTCCGCAGCCATAACAGCACAGTTGTCCTCGGCCTCCTCGGTGGAAGCTCCCAGATGAGGAATAAGGATTATATTTTTCCTGTTGACCAGGTTATCGTTAGGAAAGTCGGTCACATATTGAGAGACTTTTCCTGTTTCCAGTGCGGCAGCGAGATCCATGTCGTTAACCAGTTTGTCTCTGGAAAAATTGAGGAGTACAGCGCCGTCTTTCATGGCAGCAAAGAATCGGCTGTCAACCATACCTTTGGTGGCATCGTTAGCTGGGAGGTGCAAAGTGATATAGTCGCACAGACTAAGCATTTCCTCCAGGTCTGTATATACGCTGATACCTTCTCCGCCGGAAACATAGAAAGGGTCATATCCTAAAATTTTCATTCCTAGAGCTTTGGCAGAGGCTGCAACTTTACGGCCTATGGCACCCAGGCCTACAATACCTAAAGTCTTGCCTGAAATTTCATGTCCTGCAAACTGTGACTTTCCCTTTTCAACTGTTCTGCTTACATCTTCTGTAAGGATATTCGTCCAGTTGAGGGCAGCGGGAATATTTCTTGCAGCCAGGAGAAGGCCGCATAGTACCAGTTCCTTGACAGCATTGGCATTGGCACCGGGAGTGTTGAAAACTGCGATTCCCTGCTGGGCGCAGCGTTCCAGCGGAATGTTGTTGACACCGGCTCCGGCTCTGGCGATAGCTTTCAGGTTCTCTGAAAAATCCATTTCATGCATATCCTGACTTCTAACCAGAATCCCGTCGGACTCCTGGATTTTGTCGGTCAATATGTAAGCCTCGTTAAAACGGGAAAGACCCGCCGGTGAGATTTTGTTTAAAGTAGAGATTTTATACATTATAGTTTTCCTCCGATTCAGATGAACATAATATAAGTATATCACTTTACGAAAGCCGGGTAAAGTGTTATACTAACATCAAATTAGTTTTTTTGTTGGAGGAATAAAATGAGCAAATATGATCGTGTATATAATTTTTCTGCAGGCCCGTCAATGCTGCCGGTAGAAGTTCTTGAAAAGGTTCAGAAGGACCTGTTAAATTACGACGGCAGCGGTCAGTCCGTCATGGAAATGAGCCACCGCTCAAAGGATTTCCAGAAGATAATAGATGACGCAGAGGCTGATCTGAGAGATCTGATGAAAATCCCGGACAACTACAAAGTGATGTTTCTTCAGGGCGGCGGTACGCTGCAGTTTGCAATGATTCCGCTGAACCTTCTGAGAAACTCAAAGAAGGCTGATTATGTCATAACCGGGACATGGGCAAAAAAGGCTTATAAGGAAGCGTGCAAGTTCGGAGATATCAAGGTCGCGGCTTCCTCGGAGAGCGACACCTTTACATGGGTTCCTAAGATTACAAGGAGCGATATCAGAGATGATGCGGACTATGTATACATAACTACAAACAATACAATCTACGGAACAAAGTATAACTACGTGCCTGAGACAGGAGATATTCCTCTTGTTGCTGACATGTCATCGAATATTCTTTCTGAAGAAGTTGACATTACAAAATTCGGAGTTATCTGGGCGGGAGCTCAGAAAAATGTAGGTCCGGCAGGTGTTACAATCGTCATTGTGCGGGAAGATCTTATAGGTCATGCACCGGCAGATCATATTCCTACATATCTGGATTATAAAGTTCAGGCTGAAAACGGCTCTATGTATAATACTCCGCCTTGCTTCTCGATATATGTGGCAGGAGAAGTCTTTAAATACCTTAAGGGGATCGGCGGTGTTAAGGAAATGGAAAGAAGAAACAGAGAAAAGGCATCTATGCTCTACGATTATATCGACGGCAGCAGCCTGTATAGATGCCCTGTGGCAAAGGAAGACCGTTCCCTGATGAATGTGGTGTTTGTAACCGGAGATGGCGAACTTGATAAGAGGTTTGTCGCAGAAGCCAAGGAGCAGGGACTTGTTAACCTTTCAGGGCACCGCTCCATCGGCGGCATGAGAGCCAGCATTTACAACGCGATGCCTAAGGAAGGTGTGGAAGCTCTCATCAGTTTTATGAAAAAATTTGAGGAGGAAAATATATAGATGAAGTATCTCATCGTTGTGCCGGATGGTTCTGCAGATGAACCTATCGACAGTCTGGGAGGCAAAACGCCTCTTGAGGCAGCAAACCTTCCCTGTATTAACGGACTGGCAGCCGGGGGAGTAATCGGAAGCGTAAGAACAGTCCCGGAAGGTATAAGTCCGGGAAGCGATTCTGCAAATCTTTCCGTTATGGGATATGATCCCCGAATATATCTGACGGGGAGGTCATCGCTGGAAGCAGCTTCCATCGGACTGAAAATGACAGAATCGGATATTTCCTTCAGAGCCAATCTGATAACGGTAGACCCGGACGGCGCCGACCGGTACGAGGATTTTGTAGTGAGGGATCATGCCGCAGGCGATATAACTACAGAAGAGGCGGCGGAGCTTGTATCGGCTCTTAACGAAAAACTGTCGGAAGAGGGCCTTTATATCCATCTTGGTACCGGCTACCGCCAGTGTATGATTGTAGACAAAAGCCATCCAAACGGACACACTGATTATAAATGTGTACCTCCTCATGATATATTGGATAAAAAGGCGGGACCGTATTTGCCTGAAGGTAAGGAAGCCGAACATTTAATTGAGATGATGCACAAAAGTTACTATATTCTCAAAGATCATCCCGTAAATAAGGCGAGAATTGCCCGCGGTCTGAATCCTGCCAACAGCCTTTGGATATGGGGCCAGGGAACAAGGCCTGAGCTTCCTGACTTCAACGAAAAATACGGTGTCAGGGGAGCTGTTATTTCCGCTGTTGATTTAATTAAGGGAATTGCCATGTTTGCAGGGCTTGAGGTTCTCAAAGTTGATGGTATTGACGGTACTAAAAACACCAACTTCAGAGGAAAAGCACAGGCGGCTATTGATGCTTATAATGATGGTAAAGATTTTGTTTATCTTCATGTTGAAGGTACTGACGAGTGCTCGCATCAGGGAGATCTGACAGGTAAAATCAAATGTGCCGAGGACATAGATTTAAAGGTCGTAAAGCCCATTTATGAGTATCTGCAAAAATCCGGAGAGGAATTTAGAATTCTGGTAGTTCCGGATCACAGAACGCCTCTTTCCATTAGGACACACACATCAGATCCGGTGCCTTTCCTTATATACGATAGCAGGAAAGAGACTGAGGCTGACAATACAAAGCAGTTTAATGAAAGAGCTGCCATGGCATCGGGTAATCACATAGAGGAGGGTTATACTCTTGCGGACCGATTTTTTGAAAGAAAAAATTAAAAAAAGCGAAAAAAAAATACTTTTTATATATGTTATCCTTGCACTTGTCCTTGTTTCGGTAAATCCGGCGGCTATTACATACGCGACTTCATCTGAGCCGGATATTGTCGGAACCTCAGCTATCATATATTGCGCTACTACCGACGAGATTATATGGCAAAAAAACCCACATGATGAGTTGAATCCTGCAAGTATTACCAAGCTTATGACTTGCCTTATAGCCATAGAAAAATTAGGAATTGAAGGTAAGGTGACTGTTACTTCCGAGGCGGTTCAGTCGGCTATAAGAGGTAATACAAAGCCGATTATGACGGCGGGAGAGGAGTTGACGGTAAAGGATCTTGTGTATGAGTGTTTGTTTGTATCGGCTAACGATGCGGCAGCTGCTCTTGCAGTAGGAGTATCGGGCAGCGAGGCGGAATTTGCCAAATTGATGAATGAAAGAGCATCTGCAATAGGATGCACCCACACCAACTTTCAGAATGCCAGCGGAATACAGGTGGAGGAACAGTATTCTTGCGCATTTGACGTTGCGCAGATAGCTAAAGAAGCCTTTTCAAACAAAGAACTTCGAAAAATTGCAGGAGAACTGACATATACAGTGGACGCAACTGACAAGAGCCAGGCCAGAGATCTTGAAAACGGAAACCTTTTTCTGTCCGGCGGGGTAGTAAAATATGTTAATGGTACTCCTGTGCCAAATGTGGCCGAGGTAAAAAAGTATCTGGGCGTTTTCGGAGGAAAAACGGGAACCACCCGGGACAGGAAGGCTACCATGGTGGTGGGCTGTGACTTTGACGGTTTAGAGGTTTATGCCGTAGTGATGAATTCAGATGTAAAAAACCGTTATGTAGATATAGAAAAAGAGCTGAACTACGCTAAAGAAAATCTGTCCAGCTATGAGGTCTTCGACAAAGGACAGCTTTTTGGGAAGGAGAAGATTAAAGGCGGCGCAACCAACAGAATTGAAGGTGTAGCAGCAGAGGCCGGCATAGTCAACCTGCCGGAGGGAGTCTCAGCGTCTCTTTTTACCGCCGAGGCAGTTTATGATGAAAATCTGACGGCGCCAATCAAGAAAGGTCAGAAAATCGGTGTAATACAGATATATATGGCCGATGATCCGGTGAGAACCATTGACCTTTTGGCCTCAAAGGACATTGAAGAGGGGTGGTTTCTTTCTCCATTTGGAATCACCAATCTGCAGACGATTATAATAATAGCGGTGCTGGCATTGACTGCAGTATTTTTTATTACTGTTGCGGCGCTTCGTGTATCAAACAGACGAAAGCGTGCGGCGGCCAGAAAAGACAAGCTTAGAAAGCTGGCTATGGATGAAATGGAGCGGGAATACGATTACAGACAAAGGAATTGGCCGTACTGATGTTTGACATTAAGGAAAATCTAAAAAAACTCCCGGATTCCCCGGGAGTTTATATGCACAAGGATAAATTGGGGCAGGTCATCTATGTGGGAAAGGCTGTTTCCTTAAGAAACCGTGTACGGCAGTATTTTCAGTCATCCGCAAAGCAGAATCCGAAGGTCAGGGCCATGGTAAGCAATATAGCGGAGTTTGAGTATATAACCTGTCAGACAGAGATGGAGGCCCTGATTTTAGAGTGCAATCTTATAAAAAAATATGCTCCTAAATACAATGTGCTCCTTCGGGACGACAAAACATACCCTTATATAAAAGTGACGATTCAGGATGAATATCCGAGAATAATCAAGACTCGACTTTTGAAAAAGGATGGCAGCAAGTATTTCGGTCCATACAGCGATACAGGAGCAGTAAATATGATTATTGAACTCCTTAACAAAGTCTTCATGCTTAAGCGCTGCCCTGCTGCAGACTTTCCTGCCGGCTTCAGACCGTGTCTTAATTATCACATAAAGGAGTGCAGAGGGATCTGTACGGGTAATGTAAACACTAAGCAATACAGAGAGTATGTAAACAAGGCTCTTGACTTTCTCGGCGGCAGACAAAAGCCCATTTTAGAATACCTTACGGCGAAAATGAATGGGGCTGCCGAAGAGATGAATTACGAGGAAGCCGCTGTTTACAGGGACTATATTGCTTCAGCCAAGGCTTTGAGTGAAACGCAGAGAGTTACAGTAATAGGCGGACACGATATGGACATGATACTGCCTGCGGGAAGCGGAGAAAATATGGTTATGGTCATGTTTACCGTCAGGGGCGGCAAACTGTCCGGGCGGGATACTTTTTTCATGAAGGCTGAAGGCGAGGACGACTACGAAAGTATTGTGAGTCAGTTTATTAAGCAATATTACAGCCGTTGGGCAGCAGTGCCGGGAGAAATAATAGTACCAAGGTCACTTAAGGAAAAGGAACTTCTGGAAGAATTTCTGGAAACTCAGGCCGGCAGAAAGGTAAAAATATCGGTCCCGCAAAAGGGTGACAAGAAAGCTCTACTGGATATGGCAAGACGTGATGTTGCGGAGCTTTCCAAGACAATTGAACTGAAAGCTACTTCGGCAGCCGAAAAGGAGGAGGAACTTCGGAATGCTTTGGCGAAAATTCTGGGACGTGTAAAGAAAACATATAGGATAGAATCCTACGACATTTCTAACACCAACGGTGTGGATACCGTGGGTGCCATGGTAGTCTTCAGTAATCTGAAGCCTGTGAAAAAAGACTACAGGAGATTTAAAATTCGAACCGTAGCAGGACAGGACGATTACGGCAGCTTAGCAGAAATGCTGGAAAGACGATTTAAGAGAGCGATAGATGGAGACAGCGGGTTCGCTCTTTTGCCTGACCTGATTCTTATGGACGGGGGTCGTGGGCAGGTGAGCGTTGCCCAAAATGTCCTTGACAGGCTGGGACTATATATTCCGGTGCTGGGAATGGCAAAGGACGACAGTCACAGAACGAGGGCGCTGGTAGACGCAAACGGCAGTGAAATTCTGCTGAAAGACGAGCCTTTGCTGTTTAAATACTGCGGTACTATTCAGGAGGAGGTCCATAGATTTGCCATAGATTATCACAGAAGTCTGCATAATAGGAACACTATCGGATCTGTGTTGGATAACATTGATGGTATCGGGCCCGCCAAGCGAAATGCTCTGTTAAGCAGCTTTAATTCAGTGGAGGACATAAAAAAGGCTGATGTGGAGACTCTAATGAAGGTAAAGGGAATAACAGCAAGAAACGCCCGTGCAATAAAGGAATATTTTAGTTGATTGACGACGTGATTTATGATATATTGATATTGATTTTTACTGTGAAATTGGAGACAATTTAAAGTTGTTTATGGAGGAATAAAAATGACAAACGAAAAGAAAAATGTTGAAATCGAAGAGGCTGATGTTATCACTTTAGAGTTCGATGACGGTGCTGAAGTTGAATGCGAAATTATGGGAGTATTTGACTATAACGGCAAAGAATATATCGCTCTCATTCCTGATGACGGTACAGATGATGTTTACATCTACGGTTATAAGGAAGTGGGAGAAGACGAATTCGAGCTTGTGGACATTGAAGATGATTCCGAGTTTGAAGCTGTAGTTGCCGAATTCGATAAGATTATGATGGAAGAATAGAATAGCAGTAAAGAACCGCACCGGCAGCATGGAGTGATAATACGCTGGGAGCTCCCGGGGCGGTTTTTTGTTTTTTGGAGCCTTTTACGTCGGATGTCACAATATTTTTTTTTCAAACTAAAGATAACCCTCATCAATGAGCCATTTAACTGAAGGCGCTGCTTCTCTCGATTCGATGGTGAAGGTCACGTCGGATCGGCAGCAAGTTTGAGTAGCGGCAAAAATATTATGAAAATTAAGCATGCCATTGCCGAGAGAACTGTGAGTGTCACCAGTTCCCAAATTGTTATGTATGTGAAAATGGCAGATATACGGTCCAAGGACATCGATCCACTTTTCAATGGGAACGATGCTGTGTCCGGCAGCCAAAGCATGACCCACATCAAGGCAGACTCCGATGCGGGGGTCACTGATCAGCTTCATCATTTCGGCAACCATGTACGGCTCATCTTCAAGAACGTTCTCCACATAAATGCGAAACCCAGGGGCTTTATCTGACATGAATTCCTTCCAAAAAACGGAAGACTTTTCTGCCTGCCATTCCTTAAAATATATAAAGGGAATATATCCGCTGTGTACGACCATGGCTTCAGCACCGACGGAAGTCGCCACTTCGTATGCATCATTCAGTCTTTCCATAGCAAACCGGCGGGCACGATAATCGATTGCAGCAGGATAGATTTCCGTAAAAGGCCCATGGAGAATTATGCGATCAGCACCGCTTTCAAGTATATCATTTCTGATTTCATCAAGGAGGTGGAGACGGTTTTTTTCGTCAAGTGCTTCGGAAATACAGGTGTGATTTATTTCTATATTAAGTTTGTTTTCTCTGATGACGTCAAGTGCGCCGGCCGAAAAGGTGGCAGCAAACAGTCTCTCTCTTATATTCTTCATAATGTATTAATTTTACCACAGGAAAAGAAAAAATAAAACCCCTTGAAAGCCGAGATGCGAAATGATATAATCAAGAGCAGAATAAAAAAGGTTTGTGTTCTCCGTATGGCAGTGATTGCAAGAGTCCGTGCCGAAACGGAGCTAAGATGGAAGCAGGTGTGAATCCTGCACGGTCCCGCCACTGTAATGAAAGAGCTTTGCTCAAAATATGCCACTGTAAGGGTGAATTCAAAGTCAAATCCCTGCGGGAAGGCGAGCAAGGTGTTGAGGTCTGAGTCAGGAGACATGCATGAATCTAAATGGTGTTTTGTGTGACGAGTGAGCGCACAGGGCGTACAGGTGCGATAGGAACAGCGAAATCGGGCTGCAGCCGTGGCATTTGCCGGGGGCTGCATTTTTTATTGTACTTTAAAGTTATATGAAAGGATTAGGAGAGTAATATGGAGGAAAAACAGAAAAAAAAGCTGCTGCAAAGTCTCAGAAACAAACGATATAGAAAGTATATACTGACGGCACTATCGGTTTTTATAGTTGTTTCTGCGGTGGTGGGAATATCCATAGAAGACAGATACGCCAAGCTGCCTGACGGACAAGGGAATATTGTGGTCGAAGAGACTGAGAAGGAAAGCGATCAGGCTGATCCGGGTGAGCAGGAAAAAGACAGTGAAGCAGATGAAAATGCCGATGACAGTAATGAAAAAGGCAAGCAGGATAAGCTTTCACACCTGACCGACGCAGAGAAGGAAAAAATAAATCCCTCTGATGTTAAGGTGGATAACAGCAAAGATCCTACTGCTTCAAACGGAGGAAACGAAGCGTTGAAACCAAACGAAGCAAAGAATGTAACAGTTACATTGGAAATACGATGTGACACTCTTTCAAATGACATGAGTAAGCTGAAAAATCCTGCTAAAAAGAAGTACATACCGGCCAACGGGACCATACTGGCCAGAACTACTTATAAAGGTACAACGGAAAACACGGTTTTTGATGCCCTTAACACCCTGTGCAGAAATAATGG
>CALZFA010000014.1 GCA_945644815.1 uncultured Clostridia bacterium | reverse complement strand
TTCTTTTTTCCATAGAGGAACCGAAGCTTTTCCAGATGCTGTTTATGACCGAGACGAAAGAGCCTCTGAGCTTCGAACAGATTCTTGATAATCTGGGAATTATGTCGGAAAGATGTATCGATGTAATAATGCGAGATTACGGCCTTTCGGAGAAAGAGGCCATGGCACTGTTCAAGCAGAGCTGGATTTTTACTTTCGGCATCGGAACTCTGTGTGCTGCGGGGGTATATAAATTTACTGAAGCGGAGATAAATGAGCTGCTGGGACAGACCTTTATGGGAATGATGATGTTTATCAAGTCAGGCGGACTTGAAAGAGAAACAGTAATTCCTATGAAAAAAGAAGAGTCTGAAATGAAAGTAGGTGACCTGCCGGTATGAAATTTAAGAACCCATTATTAGTTGTGACCGACATGGAACGGTCTGTAAAATTTTATAAAGATGTGCTGGGACTGCGCAAGACTGTAGATTTTGGTGCAAATGTGACTCTTACAGGCGGACTGAGCCTTCAGACTGCGGAAAGCTGGGCTCAATTTATAGATAGGGAATGCGGTGAACTGGGCTGGTGCGGCAAAGTCAGCGAGATATATTTTGAGGAAGACGACTTCGATACTTTTGCAGAAAAGTTGAGCGGCCTTGACATTCACTATGTCCACCCGATAAAGGAGCATGCCTGGGGTCAGCGCGTAGTACGCTTTTTCGATCCTGACGGGCATATCATAGAGGTGGGTGAAAACATAAAGACTGTGTGCAGACGATTTCTTGACAGTGGAATGAGTCCGGAACAGGTGGCGGAGCGCATGGATGTACCGCTGAAGTTTGTGAAAGACTGTATGAGGTGAAAACTATGGCATTTGATTTTAAGAAAGAATACAAAGAATTCTATTTGCCTAAAAACAAGCCGGAGATTGTTTCGGTGCCAAAGGCAAATTACATAGCAGTACGCGGAAAGGGCAATCCCAATGAGGAAGGCGGGGCGTACAAGACAGCTATAGGCGTTTTGTATGCGGTGGCGTATACTTTGAAAATGAGTTATAAGACAGATTACCGAATCGAGGGATTTTATGAGTATGTGGTGCCGCCCCTTGAAGGATTCTGGTGGCAGGAAGGAATCTCGGGAATGGATTACAACGCAAAGGAAACATTCAACTGGATTTCAGTTATTCGACTGCCGGAATTTGTCACCCCAAAAGATTTTAAATGGGCGGTTGACACTGCTTCTGAAAAGAAGAAGATGGACTGCTCTTCAGCCGAATTTCTGACTGTTGAAGAAGGACTATGCGTTCAGATGATGCATCTGGGTCCGTTTGATGACGAGCCGGCATCTGTAGCCCTCATGGATGAGTTCATTGCCGCAAACGGATATGAAAATGACTTCGAAAGCGGTCGTCTGCACCACGAAATATATATGTCCGATGCAAGGAAAGTTCCGCCGGAAAGGTGGAAAACGGTTATAAGACATCCAATAAGGAAGGCTGCACATCATGTATAAGGTAAAAAACCTGAAACACCATAAAGAAAGCTTAAATTTCAAAAAAAGGCCTTCCACAAAACGGTCAACAGTGTATAATAATAATTGACCGATACGGTCAGCGGAGGTTTTCCATGAACGAAAAATTCTTTTCACTGCCTGAGGAAAAACAGCAGGCAATCATCAATGCGGGCTTCAGGGTGTTTTCGCAGAACACATATAAAAAGAGCCCGGTAAGCGAGATAGCTTCAGAGGCGGGCATCAGCAAATCACTGCTTTTCTACTATTTTCGCAACAAGAAGGAGCTTTATCTTTTTCTGTGGGAAAAGTGTGCGCAGGTCACCATTGAGTATATGAGAGAATACGGCTGTTACGATAAAAAAGATCTCTTTGAGATGATGTACAGCGGTATGCAGGTGAAGATAAGGATCATGAAGCAATATCCCGACATGGGTGTTTTCGTAATTAAAGCTTTTTACGAAAAAGATCCTGAGGTCTGCGGAGAAATACAGAAGAGCTATCAGAAGCTGAAAGGCCTGAGTGCTTCGGCAACACTGGCGGGCATCGACCCCGGGCAGTTTGCAGAAGGGCTTGACCTGAGGATGATGTACAGGGAGATGTACCTGGCATCGGAGGGTTATGTCTGGGAAATGGTCAGCAGCGGAAAAATTGATGCTGATAAGATGGAAAAGGATTTTACCGAGATAATTGAGTTCTGGAAAAGCATTTTTTTGAGAAAAGGGCAGGTGCCGGGAGGTACTGCAAAGGGTGAATAACATGAAAGCAATAGAAACAAAAGGCTTGACCAAGTTCTACGGCAAGGCAAGGGGTATAACGGACCTGGACCTTGCTGTAGAGGAGGGTGAATTTTTCGGTTTTATCGGTCCAAACGGGGCCGGCAAATCGACCACAATAAGAATCCTGACAGGACTTATTAAGAGCAGCGGCGGCAGTGCAGGCATCTTCGGACGTGATGTGTCCGGAAAAAAAGATGATATACTTGCAGATATAGGGTATCTGCCTTCGGAGGCCGTTTTCTACAATGGCATGAAGGTGAAGGACGTAATAAAGCTGTCAGCGGATCTTTGGAAGAAGGATTGCAAGGCGGAGGCTGCAATGCTTTGTGAAAGGCTGCATCTTGACACCGAGAAGAAGGTGGAGGAGCTTTCTTTCGGTAACAGAAAGAAAGTGGGCATAGTATGTGCCCTTCAGCACAATCCGAAACTCTGCATACTGGACGAACCTACCAGCGGTCTGGACCCGCTGATGCAGAGGGAGTTTTTCTCGATACTCAGAGAAAAGAATGCAGCAGGAATGACAGTTTTCCTGTCCTCTCACGTGCTGTCTGAAATACAGAGAAACTGTACTCGTGCAGCAATAATCAGAGAAGGCAGGCTCATTGCCTGTGGCAGTGTGGAGGCCCTGTCAAGGACCAGTGCCAAGAGAGTAAATGTACACGGAGATGTCTTCCTGGGAGGTCTGACGGATGTAAGGGATGTACAGCGTTTTGAAGGCGGTGTAAATTTCCTTTACGGCGGTGACATAAAAGAACTGCTGACGGTACTGGCAGCAGGACGGGTAATTGACCTCTCTATAGCAGAGCCTGACCTTGAAGAAATATTCATGCATTATTATCAGGACGAACCGCAGGATGCGGCAGCATTAAAGGGAGGTGAGCAGAATGACACTCTTTAAACACGAAATGAAACAGTCGAAGCTTTCACTCATAATCTGGACGGCTTCTATCGGCTTCCTTATGGCCACATGCGTTCTGCTGTTTCCTGAAATGAAGGGCGAAATGGACAGTGTAAGCGATATGTTTGCCTCAATGGGCAGCTTTTCGGCGGCTTTTGGTATGGATAGAATCAGCTTCGGCAGCCTTGACGGCTTTTATGCTATAGAATGCGGTAATATACTGGGGCTGGGAGGAGCTTTCTTTGCGGCCTTCTGCAGCGTTACGGCTCTTGCCAAGGAAGAAAAGGATCACACTGCAGAGTTTCTGCTGACCCACCCGATGAGCAGAGCAAGTGTAGTAACGGAAAAACTGGTTGCGGTTTTAGCTCAGATTGTTATTATGAATGTCCTGACTTTGGCGATTTCCATAGGCTCTATGTACATCGTGGGAGAGGAGATTCCGTGGAAAAACATTTTACTCATGCATCTTGCATATTTCCTGCTCCAGCTTGAGATAGGTGGAATATGCTTCGGTATCTCAGCTTTCGTCAGACGTGGCGGAATAGGAATCGGACTGGGGCTGGCGGTGATGATGTATTTCCTTAACATCATCGCAAATATTTCAGATAAGGCCGAATTTGTTAAATACATCACACCTTTCGGATTTTCCGACGGAGCTGATATAATTACAAGCGGTGAAATAGATGCCGTAATGGTATGCATAGGTATGGTTCTTGGAATCGCAGGAATCATTGCAGCCTACGTTAAATACATTAAAAAGGACATAGCGTCATAAAGTTTTTTCGTATTGAAAAAAACTATTGACCTTACACCGACTGGAAGGTATATAATCGGGCAAAAGAGTATAGGAGGTATGAGAGCGATGCTCAGAATAGAACATCTTACTAAGCAGTATGGAGAGAAAAAAGCAGTGGACGATCTGTCACTGCAGATAAAACCGGGAGAAATATACGGCTTCATCGGACATAACGGAGCCGGCAAGACTACCACAATAAAGGCATGCTGCGGAATTTTGCCTTTTGACAGCGGGGAGATTTATATAGGAGGAAAGTCGATTAAGGAGAGCCCTCTGGAGTGTAAATCTATGCTGGCATATATGCCGGACAATCCGGACTTATATGACTTTATGACCGGAATCCAGTATCTGAATTTCGTTGCGGATATTTTCGGTGTGAGCGCATCCAGGAGGGAAGATCTTATCCACCTTTATGCGGATACCTTTGAACTGACGTCGGACCTGGCCCAGCCTATCAGTGCATACTCACACGGAATGAAGCAAAAGCTGGCCTTGATTTCAGCACTGATACATGAGCCCAAACTGATTATAATGGATGAGCCTTTCGTAGGACTGGATCCTAAGGCATCACATCTTCTCAAAGAGATTATGCGTAAAATCTGCGATAACGGCGGAGCTATTTTCTTTTCCACTCACGTTCTGGAGGTGGCCGAAAAGCTTTGCGACAGAATCGCCATCATCAAGGGCGGCAAACTGATTAAATCCGGAACTATGGAGGAGGTAAGGGGAGACGAATCCCTCGAGTCCGTATTCCTTGAACTGGAGGAAAATCATGGTTAGGGTACTGATTAAAAAGCAGATCATGGAGCTGGGGGCCTTTTTCTACCAGAGCGGAAAAAAAGGAAAACGGCGCTCTAAAGGCTCGCTGATTATGTATGCTCTGCTTATGGTCTATGTGGTGGTTGCCATGGGCTGGATGTTTTACCTTATGGCTGATATGTTATGTGAGCCGCTGGTAAATGCAGGTCTCGGATGGCTGTTTTTTGCCATTGTGGGAATGATGGCCATTGTGGCAGGTGTTTTTGGAAGTATTTTTACAGCATACTCGGGACTTTACCGGGCCAAAGATAACGAACTCCTGCTTTCCATGCCTGTCAAGCCTTCGGCTCTTTTGCTGGCACGGATGACAAGCATATTCATAATGAGCTTTGATTTCACTCTGGTGGTTATGGTGCCGTCAATGCTGGTTTATCATATGAAAGGGTTCGGTGGAGCCGGAACGGTGGCTTCGCAGATTATAGTGACCCTTCTGGTTTCGCTGTTCGCTGTGGTGCTTTCATGCGTTCTTGGATGGCTCATGGGATTGATTTCGGCACACCTTACGGGCAGCGTTAGGAGACTCATCAGCATAGTGGTGACTTTGGGCCTTTTAGGCGGATATTTCTATGTATATACAAAGGTTTATAATTACCTGCAGCTGATACTTATAAATGGAGATAAGATCGGAAGTGCAGTGAGAAGGGCGCTTTTCCCTGTATACCATCTGGGCCTTGCCTGTGAGGGGAAAGCGGTTTCACTGGCAATTTTTGCAGGAATAGTCATCGCACTGTTTGCACTTGTGTACTTCCTGCTGTCTGTAAGCTTTATCAGGATTGCTATCGCAAAAGACACAGTAGTTAAGGCCAGATACAGACAAAAAACCATGAAAGCCGGCTCTCAGCTGAGTGCTCTGCTGAAGAAAGAAACAAAGCGTTTTACCGGAAGCACTGTATACCTTATAAATTGCGGTCTTGGCACTATTGCTTTTCTGGCTGGAGCAGTCATGGCTGTGATAAAGTCCGATTATCTGCATCAGCTTATGGAGACGATCAATCAGATTATGCCGGGTGCAGACAGTATGGTGCCGCTGGCCCTAGCGGGAATATTAGGTCTGATGACTTCCATGAACGATATTACAGCCCCGTCTGTTTCTTTGGAGGGTAAAAATATCTGGATTCTTCAGTCTATGCCTGTATCTGCATGGACGGTGCTTAAGGCAAAGCTGCTGCTCCATGTGCTTGTTACATCAGTTCCTGCCGTCATATGCATTGTCAGCGTTTCTGTTGTGCTCGGAATCAGTCCTGTGGAGGGAATTCTTGTTGGGCTGTTTGCATTGCTCTTTATCGCTCTGGGAGCGGCTGTGGGACTGGCGGTGAATCTGAAGATGCCTAACCTTGACTGGGTCAACGAGACAGTGGTAATTAAACAAAGTATGGCTGTGATGATATCCCTGTTTGGCGGCTGGCTGGAGGTGCTGGTCCTGGGAGGTTTATATTTCCTACTCAGAAACCTGATGACACCTATGGCTTATCTTGTGCTGGCGGTGATTATTGTGGCAGCTGCTGCATGTCTTCTGCTGACATGGCTCAGGAAAAAGGGAACGAAGATTTTTGCAGAACTGTAGCATTCAGATTCATCACTTGACAGAGGAGAGTTTATATATGAGTGAGAGAAAAACCATAATCGAAATAGAGCATCTGAACAAAACCTTCGGAGAGGTAAAGGCAGTACGAGACCTGAGTTTTCGTGTAAAGGAAGGGGAGCTTTTTGCATTTCTCGGTGTAAACGGCGCCGGCAAGAGCACAACTATCTCTATAATGTGCGGACAGCAGTCCAAGGATAGCGGCAAGGTGGTCATAAGCGGCACGGACCTGGATAAGAGCGTGGACAGCATCAAAAGAGAACTGGGAGTTGTTTTCCAGAATTCTGTGCTGGATAAAGCCCTTTCAGTAAAGGAAAACCTTGAAAGCAGAGCGGCCCTGTACGGAATTACAGGAGCTGCATCTGATAAAAAACTTGCTGAACTGGCAGAGCTTCTGGACTTTGCTGACCTGATGAAGAGGACAGTTGGCAAGCTTTCGGGAGGTCAGCGGAGGCGAATCGACATCGCCAGGGCCCTTCTCCACAGCCCAAAGATCCTTATTCTGGATGAGCCCACTACGGGCCTTGACCCGCAGACGAGAAAGCTGCTTTGGAGTGCTATTTCCAGACTGAGAAAAGAGCAAAACATGACGGTTTTTCTTACAACTCATTATATGGAGGAAGCTGCTGATGCCGATTATGTGATTATTCTGGACAGCGGCAGAATCGTTGCTGAGGGTACTCCTCTTGACCTTAAAAACAAGTATACCGGAGACTTCATCACTCTGTACGGGGTAACAGAGGAGGAAGCTATGGTGCTGGGGGCAGCACCGGAAAAGATTCCGGGAGCCTACCGCATTGAGGTCGCAGATACGGCCCATGCGACGGAACTCATTATAAAGCATCCTGAGATTTTTAGAGATTATGAGATTACAAAGGGAAAAATGGACGATATCTTCCTTGCCGCAACAGGCAAGGTTCTGACAGGAGGTGAGACCGGTGAGAGAGCTTAGAGCGTTGATAAAAAGAGACACAAAACTGTTCTTCAAGGATAAGGGCATGTTCTTCACATCCCTGATTACACCGGTCATACTGCTGGTGCTGTATGCTACATTCCTTGCCAACGTTTACAAAGATTCTTTTACAGGCGCCATTCCTGCGGCCTTTCCTGTGGACGATGGACTCATAGACGGATGCGTCGGCGGGCAGCTTTTTTCATCACTGCTGGCCGTGTGCTGTGTAACTGTAGCTTTTTGTTCCAACATGCTTATGGTTCAGGACAAGGTAAACGGCAGCATAAATGACCTTACTATAACTCCTGTCAAAAGCTGGGCATTGGCTATGGGCTATTATCTTTCTACGCTGATTGCGACGCTGCTTATATGTTATGTGGCCATGGGAGTGTGTTTTATCTACATAGGCTTTACCGGATGGTACATGACAGCCTCTGACGTGCTGTTCATAATGCTTGATATTTTCCTGCTGTCACTGATAGGCACATCACTTTCGTCTATTATAAATATGTTTCTGTCCACACAGGGACAGATTTCGGCAGTGGGAACTGTGGTAAGTGCGGGCTACGGTTTCATATGCGGTGCATATATGCCTATTTCGCAGTTTTCCGGAGGGTTGCAGAAAGTCCTTTCATTCCTTCCGGGAACCTACGGCACTTCACTTTTGAGAAATCACGCACTCCACGGTGTGTTCGAGGAAATGGGTGATGTGGGCTTTACTGATGAGGTGGTGGAGGCCATCAAAGACTCCATAGACTGTAATCTTTACTTTTTCGATGACAAAGTTGAGGTCGGCACCATGTATGCCATCTTGATTGTTACAGTTGTGGTGCTCATAGGGGTTTATGTTTTGCTGAACGGGCTGAAAAAGGAGCGCTGATCATGTAATTCGGCAAAAAATAAACCTGAAAATTTAATTTCCAACGGTTTGCGGGTTCGACTGGTTTACTATCTTACTTGCCTCTGATTTCTGTAAAAGAAAAAATTTACATTTGAATACAAATTATAAACCAGTTTTGGCATGCAGTACCTAAATTGGTTTATTTTTTACCGAAAAGGGAATTTTGTTGGGTGAATCAGGGCTTTATATAATTAAGTCTGTGACTGAAAAACCTCCTAAGGCATTGCTCAGGCAGTGCGGTAGGGAGGCTTTAAAAATTTTTTTGATTTTTTATCGCATATTTTAAAAAAAACGCTCCAAACTAAGTGTGAATGAAGAAAGGAGTGTTTTTATGAAAAAGAAGACTACCATTATCTTAATGATTCTATTGCTTGCCTTATCCTTTGTTATGGCCGGCTGCGGGCGTGACAATAACGATGCCAACGACAATACACCCGGAGTAAACGATGGGGTGAACGACAATGACACCCAAAACAACAATCTGGGCGACGATATTGACAGAGCCGGAGACGACATCAGAGACGATGTGGACAACATGCTCGGCGGCAATGACAATGAAGGAAGAGTCGACAACAATGATGTTAATGATAAAGGCATCGATAACATGGATAACAACAAGACCAACGGAGCTGCCTAAGATGCTTTGACGGCATCCCGGAAGTTTTGCGAAAACTGACATAAAGGCATAAAAGCATTTGAAGCGGGTCTCCTTCTCACACAGGGAGACCTTGACTTTTGCAGCGAGGGTTTGACTTTTGCAGCAAGGGCTTGACTTAATAAACCGGGCAGAATATACTTTTACATATGAAAAGAGAATCAGAGAGAATTAGAGGGACAATAGAAAAACATAAGAAAGGCTTCGGCTTCATCCGCCAGGAGGAAGGAGCCGATTTTTTCGTGGCACCGGATAAAATGGCCGGCGCTATGAACGGTGATACTGTGGAGGCGGAAATTCTGCCGACATACATGACGAGACGCTCACATGAAGCTAAAGTGGTACAGATTCTGGAGAGAAAGACAACTGAGCTGGTGGGAACCTTTGAAAGACATAAACATTATGGGTTCGTAGTGCCTGATGACAGAAAAGTAGGGCAGGATGTTTTCGTAAAAAGGGATTTCGCCAGAAACGCTCAGACAGGAGATAAGGTGGTGGTCAAGATTACCTCATATTCCGACGACACACATAGCCTTGAGGGAAAAATAACGGAAGTTATTGCCAGAGAAGGACAGCCGGACAGCGATGTACTCAGCCTCATAAGAGCCTATGGGCTGTACGAAACCTTTCCGAGCAGAGTAAATGCAGAGGCCAAGGCCCGCTCCAGAGAGCCCATCACCGAGGCAATGATTGCAGAAGGCGGTAGACTTGACCTCCGCGGCAAAACCATATTTACTATAGACGGACCGACGGCCAAGGACCTGGACGATGCGGTATCAATAGAAATGCTGACAAACGGGAATTACCTTCTCGGAGTCCATATTGCAGATGTAAGCCATTATGTGGCCGAAGACGGATATCTGGACAAGGAAGCTCTGAAACGGGGGACAAGCGTCTACTTAATCAACCGCGTGGTGCCTATGCTCCCGAAGGCCCTCTCCAACGGCAGCTGCAGCTTAAACGAGGGGGAAGACAAGCTGACCCTTTCCTGTATTATGGAAATTGACGGAGAAGGAAATGTGATTGATCATTCAATCAGGGAGTCAGTAATCAGGTCAGCAGCAAGACTTGTCTACGATGACGTTTCTGATATTTTGGAATATGACGACCAGCAGCTCAAAAAAAAATACAGTAATATAGCAGACGATCTGAAACTTATGGGAGAGCTGGCGGCGATTCTGAGACACAGGAGGAAACAGAAGGGAAGCCTTGACTTCGACATATCAGAGGCTGTAATAACTCTGGACGAAGCGGAAAATCCTGTTGCCGTAGAGCTTGAAGAGAGAAGAACAGCAAACCGACTCATAGAGGAATTTATGCTTGTGGCTAACGAAACGGTGGCAGAGCACTTTTTCTGGCTTAACAGTCCTTTTGTGTACCGGATCCATGAAAAGCCCGACCCGGAAAAAATAATGGATTTGAAGACTTATCTTATGAATTTTGGCATAAAGCTTAAGGGCAGCGCTGACAATATCTACCCAAAGACCCTGGCGGATATAATCGCCGACATAGAGGACAAACCCTACGAAAGCGTAGTTAACAGAGTAATGCTGGGAACCATGAAGAAGGCTCGCTACAGCACTGAGTGTGAGGGTCATTTCGGACTGGCATTCAGATATTACTGTCATTTTACTTCTCCTATCCGGAGATATCCTGATCTCATAATCCACCGCATAATCAAGGAGTACATTACAGGACGAATGACCGAGGAAAAGCTTGAAAAATACAGATCAGAAACAGAAAGGGCAGCGGATATTTCATCAAGGACCGAACGCATAGCCCAGGAACTTGAGCGTGAGGTTGATAAGATGAAGAAAGCTCAGTTTATGCAGGCTCACATTGGCGAGGAGTTTGAGGGGGTTGTAAGCGGAGTAACCGACTTTGGTGTCTATGTGGAGCTTGCCAATACCATTGAGGGAATGGCTTTTGCGTCGGAGCTTGCCAGACCTTATCAGTTAGGTGAAAAGGTGAGAGTAAGGGTTATGGATGCGAGACCGCAGGATAGGCAAATAGATTTTAGAATTTTAGATAAAAGCCGCAGCACCTAATCGTGTTGCGTTTTTTTATTGCATATGCTATACATTATGTGACCGATTTCGGCGGTAAAAATTTTTTTGCCTGCCAGATCCTTTATGGAAAGCATTCCGGTGAGTTTTTCATTTTCAATAACGGGCAGCCGACGGACACCGTGCTGCGACATTTTAAGGGCAGCATCGTGTATGTCATCCTTTGGAGCTGCAGATACCACATTGGTGCTCATCACATCTTCAGCATTTTTGTTGAAGCCGTCACGCATGAGTATATCTCTGTCCGTTATTACGCCAAGCAGATGTCTCTGAACATCGCAGACCGGCACGATTCCTACATCCTCCGAGCGCATGATCTTAATCGCCGATGCTACAGGACTGTCCGGCGGAATTGATGTGACTGTGGTAGTCATTAAATCCTTTACAAGCATAAAACGGCCCTCCTTATATTAGAGTGACCGTTTTTTCTCAAAATATCTATACAGATTTGGCACTGTCCAGTCGCCAGAATGACTTTGAGAAGAGAAGAAGCACAGCGTACATTTCCAGTCGTCCCATGATCATCAGCAACGCAAGGAAAAACTGAGAAAACTGGTTGAACATTCCGAAGTATCCGGTGCAGCCGGCTTCACCCATGGCCATTCCTGTATTGGAGAAGAAACCTATAGCGGTTGTTATAGTGGTCTCCATATCAAAGTTGTTAAAAGAAAGCATTATGCATGCGAAGAAGAACACTCCCAAATAAAGCAGTATATGAGCAGTTATGGATGAAACCTTGTTTGCGGGAACCGCTTCTCCTTCTATAACCACAGCCTTTACCGACCTCGGGTGAATCTGCCTGAATATACCGCGTTTGATGAGCTTAAGAAAAACCAGGAAACGGATAACTTTCATAGAGCCCGAGGTGGACATTGAGCATCCACCGATAAACAGCAGGGTAAAGAGAATAACTACTGTAAAGGTAGGCCATTTGGTATAATCGCACACATAATAACCTGATGTGGCAATAAATGAAACCACCTGACAGAGGCTGTCTTTTGCGGCTTGCCACAGACTTGAATATGTGCCTGTAAGTTTTAGACATAAAGCGATGAGTATAGTGGCTATGCCGATTATGATAAAGAATACTCTGGTCTCAATATTCATCAGTGCTTCCTTGAATTTCTTCTGTCTGATAAGGAAGTATGAACAGAAATTAAGCGATGAAAGCACTGTAAATATGAGAACTACCACTCTTACATATGTCGAGGTGAAGAGCGCCTCATTTTCGGAAGTTATGACCAGACCGCCGGTACTTACACTGCTGAAAGTGGTGATAAGGGCATCATACCAGTCCAGTGGACCTGAAATCAGCAGAAGAAACTCGGCGACGGTAAAAGTGAGATAAACTCGATAGAGAAATTTGCCGGTATCCGAATATCTGGCATCTAACTTAGCAATGGTAGGCCCGGTAGTTTCCGCTGAGGCAATAGACTGTCCACTGATTCCCAAAGCGGGAAAGATTGAAACCACAAGAACAAGAATACCCATACCGCCGAACCAGCTTGCAACTGCTTTCCATAGGCACAGACACTTCGGCATCTGATTGATGTCAAAAACAGAACAGCCTGTGGTTGTAAACCCGGCTGCAGCCTCAAAAAACGAACCTACAAGAGTATAGTCCATGCCTCCGAAATAGAAAGGAACCGAACCCAGAAGGGAGCAGTATACCCAACTTATGCAGGCAATAAACCAGCCTTCATGAAAACGGAGACTTATTTTGCTGAATCTGAGCTGCGTGAGAATGACAAAACCGACGGAGATACACACCAGTGAGGTGATAAAGAGTGCGCCGGATGCAGTCCACTCTCTGAAATGCATACCCACTGCCGAGCATGGAAGCATTCCCAAACCTACGATGGCCGTCAGTAAACCGAGTATTTTAATGTAGACCTTATAGTTTATATGCATTTTGAGCTTTAAACCTCTCTAAACACGATTTGAGTTCCAATAGTACCGGGAAAACAGTGTAAACACGGTGAACAGTTCAAGTCTGCCTGCAATCATAAGGAAAGAGCAGACATATTTTGAAAAGGTTGTAAGTCCGGAAAAGTTCATTACAGGGCCTACAAGATTAAAACCGGGGCCTATATTGCCCAGGCAGGTGGCTGCGGCCGAAAGAGTTGACATGAAGTCCATATTATCCAACGCCAGCAATAGGGTTCCTGCAAAAAGGACAGCAACATATGTGAATACAAAGTTGGTTATTTTTATTACAACATCCGGGGAAAGATCCTTGCCGTTCAGAGAAAGGGGAACAACCCTGTTGGGATGAACTTTAAGCGAGAAACTACGTCTCAGGAGTTTCATGCAAATAAGGACACGAATACATTTGATGCCGCCTCCGGTAGAGCCTGAGCAGCCTCCGAAGAAAAACAGGGCGAAGATAACCATCTTCGAGAAAGTGGGCCATAAATCGAAGTTTTCCGTAGCGTAACCGGTAGTTGTAGTAATGGAAGCCACCTGAAAAGCTGCTCCGAGCAAAGTAGTACCGGCATGCCGGAAACCGCCCAGAATACCGTTGTATATGAAAATAACACCTGTTGCCAGTCCCATCACCGAAAGATAAAATTTTGTTTCATCATCACGGAATATGGATCTGAGACCGTGCCTCTGAATTATTCCTACATAGTAAAGATTGAAGTTCATTCCTGCCAGCACCATGAATACGATTATGACAATCTGAATATAAGGACTGGTGAAATGTGCAATGCTGGTATTATATGAGGAAAATCCACCGGTGCCCACCGTTCCGAAAGTGTGAACAAAAGCATCATACCAGCTCATACCGCCTATTTTGAGAAGAATAACCTCTGCAGCAGTAAGACCGATATACAGCTTGTATAATCCTTTTGCAGTATCGGAAAACCGGGCTGTAAACTTGTCTTTGATAGGCCCGGGGGTTTCGGCGTAAGCAACCATCTGACCGCTGATGCCCAGAGCCGGTAGAATAGCCATTATGAAAACTATAATTCCCATACCTCCCAGCCAATGCGTAAAGGAGCGCCAGAAAAGGATGGATTTAGGAAGTACCTCTATGTCGCTGAGGATAGAGGCTCCTGTTGTGCTGAATCCGGAACATGATTCAAAAACTGCATCTGCAATGCCGGGTATGGCTCCGGAAATCACAAAGGGGGCCGCTCCCACAATGGAGCACACCAGCCATGTCAAAGATACAACAAAAAACCCATCTCTGGATTTGAACTTTTCCGGAGAAGGTTTAATGAGACCTCTTATCAGAAGACCGGTAATGATACAAAACACAATAACCGTACCGAATCCAAAAGCAGAAGTTCTTTCTTCAAAGCACATGGCCAATACGAACGGAATGGTCATGGCTGCAGCAAGAATGAGAAGCACCGCACCTTGAATTCTTATGAAATCCTTATGCCTGCCGTGCATTGCAAGTTCCTTTCTGCATTATAAAAATGCACGTTTTGCCGTAAACAGTTTTTCGAGCTCGCCGATATCTGAGAGAAGACAGAAGATAGTTACCTTATCACCATCCAATATCTTGGTATCGCCGTTAGGGATTATGACTTGCTGTCCCCTGTGGATTGCCGCGATGAGTACACCCTCAGGGAGATGTACATCTTTAAGAGGCACATTTGCCAGCTTCATTTCGTCTGAAGCTATAATTTCCATTATCTCTGCCTGACCCTGAATAAGCAGGGAGGCGATAATTTTCTTTGAACCCTGAATGTAGCGCAGAATTGTGCTTGCTACAATATCCAGAGGATTCAGAGCCATATCTATACCCATCTTTTCTATAAGGTCCTTGTAGCTCTGATGGCTTACCTTGGAAATGACATCTTCTACACCTCGCTGCTTAGCTATGAGAGCCAGAAGAAGGTTTTCCTCGTCGAAACCTGTAGCAGCGACGAAAGCGTCCATTTCGTCCAGATTTTCCTCCTCGAGTAGAGAAATGTCGGTGGCATCTCCGTGAAGAACCATTACATCATCAAGATGAGTCGAAAGATAATAGCAGCGCTCCTTACTCTTTTCTATAAGCTTTACGGCGATGCCAAACTCTGCCAGCTTGCCCGCCAGATAATAACCTGTCTTTCCGCCGCCTATAATCATGGCTTTTTGCAGATTAGTATATTTGCCTTTTTCGTGAACTTTCTTATGAAGCTCTATGATTTCAGTTTTTTCCCCTATAAGATAGAGAGTATCATGTTCGTCGATTACGGTTTTGCCGTGTGGTATGATAATCTTGCCGTTTCTTGAAATAGCCACTACCAGCATGTTGGGAAGAATCTTGCTGGCATCTATCATTGAAAGTCCGATAAGCTTCTTGTATTTCTGCACTTTGAACTGAACCAGCGAAACTTTGCCGCTGGAGAAGATGCCGTTGGTAAGGGTATATTTTTCAACGAGATATTTATATATTTCCTTGGTAATGGAAAGGTCGGGATTCACAATATGGTCTATATTCATGGCTTCCATGATGAAATCCATCTGATTCATATGTTCAGGGTCGCGAACTCTTGCTATGACTTTAGAGCAGCCCAGCTTTTTTGCAAAGGCAGCGATAACTATATTTTGCTCGTCGCTGTCAGTGCAGGCGATAAGAAAATCAAAGTTTTCAATGCCGCGATCCTTGAGCAGACTTATCTGCTTGGCATTACCGGCTACTGTCATAACATCGTACTGCTGACCGATTTTATTGAGTACGGCCTCGTTTGTATCAAATACAGTCAGGGCGTGATCTCCACCCACCAAAGCATTGATTACCTTCAGACCCAGTTTTCCGGCTCCAACGATTGCAATTTTCATAGTTTTATATACCTCGCGATAATTGTAGATGTACATTTCATTTTACCACATTATATAAAATTTGCAAGTATGGCAGTTTTATTATAGAATATTATAAAAAGAAGAGATAGAAGGAGACACCAAGTGAAAATAAAAAGATATGTGGGCGGCAGCCTGGAAAGCAACGGATACATAATAAGCAACAGAAGCAAAGGCAGCTGCTACATTATAGATCCGGGTTACGAGCCTAAAAAATTCATAGACTATATAGAGGACGAAGGACTGAAACTGTTGGGCATAATTCTCACTCATCATCATTACGACCATGTAGGCGGTGCGGCAAGAATAAGGGACTATTTCGGAGTGCCGGTGATGATGCACGAGATGGATGCTCATGTGTATAAAGGAACAGTGGACAGACAGCTCAGTGACGGTGATGTGCTTAATCTTGACGGAGAAACCCTGCAGATTCTCAATACACCGGGGCATACATGGGGATCTATATGCATACTTTCCGAAAAGAGCAAGGTTGTTTTTACCGGAGATACAATCTTTGATACTGACCTGGGAAGAACTGATCTGGCTGACGGCTCGCCGCAGTGTATGGAGGAATCATGCCGCAGCATAATAGATAAGTGGTCCAACGAATATACTATTTATCCGGGTCATGACGGTTCTGCCACCATGAAGCAGGTTCGAAAATACAATCAGGAATTTTTAGAATGTCTGAAATAAATCAAAAAAGGGGATAAGGAAAGTGAATATTTTTAAGCTTAAGGATTCGCCTAAACTTGATAGGATAAAGCTGATAGCTCTTGATCTGGACGGCACCGCTCTGACGAGGAACGGTCTTACGCGCCGCACCAGAGAGACTCTGGAGGAAGTAATAGGTAAAGGGATAAATGTTGTAATTGCAACGGGAAGACCATATTCCGCCTTGCCGGAGGATGTGAAAAAAATAAAAGGTCTTGAGTATGTTATCATTTCCAACGGCGCTCATATAGTAAGACCTGTTACCGGTGAGTTTCTTTATTCAAACTATGCGGACAAGGATGCGATTCTGAGAATAAGGTCCATGCTTATGGAAAAGGATTTTCCTGTAGAAGTATTTACGGAGGGCCGGGCATATGTGGACAGGGAACTCTATGAGGATGTAAAGAAAAACGGTTCATCATATCTGTCGGCAAAATACATATTGCGTACCAGAGAGCCGGTAGACCGAATCTATGACTTCTGGATGAAGCATGCCGACTCCATTGAAAATGTGAATATTCAGTTTGAATATCAGGAGGATAAGGCAGAAATGAAAGCCTTCCTTGAGAAGGAGAAGGGAATAACATTGACGTCTTCCACCCGCCATAATCTTGAAGTAGGCGGGGCCACTACCAGCAAGGCATCAGCCCTTGAGGAGATATGTCGCATGAAAGGTATAACCATGGAAAATGTCATGGCTTTCGGCGACAGCCCCAACGATGCGGCCATGATAAGAGCTGCCGGAATAGGTGTAGCTATGGGAAACTCCACTGCAGATATTCTTGAAGTCGCCGACATAGAGGCTCCGTCAAACGAGGAGGAAGGCGTGGCCTACACAATCAGGATGCTTCTTCTGGGCGACAAAGACCCTTTGCAGATTTCCACTTGCCAAAAGAACATTTGTTCGATATAATATAAATGTGAGGCGGAGAATCCGCTGAAGTAAAGTGCAAGGGGGCAGGTGTCGTGAACCATCACATGAGTGGCAGTGTGGAGAAAGCGATGAAAAGCGGTAAAAACAGAACATATATGTGCATTGACTTAAAGTCTTTTTATGCGTCGGTGGAATGTGTTGAGCGGGGGCTGGACCCTTTTACAACCAATCTTGTGGTAGCGGATCCGGAGAGAACTGACAAAACAATATGCCTGGCGGTTTCGCCTGCCATGAAGAAGCTGGGCGTTCCGAGCAGGTGCAGAGTGTTTGAAATACCCAAAGGAATAAGTTACATCAAGGCACGTCCGAGGATGCAGCTGTACATTGATTACTCGGCAGACATCTACGAAATCTACCTTAGATATATAGACAAGGATGATATACATGTCTATTCCATTGACGAGGTGTTTATGGATGTGACCGACTACCTGAACCTTTACGGTATGAGTCCGCGTAAGCTGGCACAGACAATCATGGACCACATATATCAAGAGAAAAAAATTACTGCTGCCTGTGGTATAGGAACAAATCTTTATCTGGCGAAAGTAGCTCTGGACATCACGGCTAAACATTCCCAAGGCCGCATAGGTATTCTTGACGAAAACGACTACAGGGACACTCTCTGGGATCACCGGCCGCTTACGGATTTCTGGCGCATAGGCCGCGGCATTTCAGGGACTCTGTCTAAATATGGCATATATACCATGAGGCAGATTGCACAGGCAGATCCTAAGATGCTTTATAAAGCTTTCGGAATTGATGCGGAGCTTCTCATAGACCACGCATGGGGAAGGGAGACCGTTACCATGGCGGATATCAAGGCATATGAGCCTAAGGCCCACAGCATGAGCAGCGGCCAGGTTCTTGCAGAGGATTACCCTTATGAAAAGGCGAGACTTGTGCTGCGGGAAATGACGGACTCTCTGTGTCTCGATCTGGTAACAAAAGGGCTTCTTACGGATTCAATTCACCTTTATGTGGGATATTCCAAAAAAGAGGCTCTGCCGTCTGCAGGGGGTATTATAGGTCTGCCATTTGCCAGCGGATCTTCTAAAATGTTATGTGAATATGCAGACAGGCTGTTTGAGAGAACAGTAAAAAGGCACGCTATGATAAGGCGTATGACCATTACGTTTAACAACACCGTAAGCGATGAATCTTTCCAGTACAATATGTTTGCGGAAGCAGAGGCTATAAGAGAGGAAAAACAGATGCTTACTGCAGTTGCGGACATAAAGGAAAAGTACGGCAAAAATTCCATATTCAAAGCCATGGATCTTGAGGAAGGAGCCACGGCTATAGAGAGAAACAAACAGATAGGAGGACACAGGGCATGAACAGGCAGGACAGAGCCAAACAGTTTATGCCCTTTGCGGCTCTTAAAGGGTATGAGGAGGCTCTGCGGCAGAGAGAAATTAAGACGGAGCCGCGTATTGTACTGGGCGAGGACAGCGCCGAAGAGCTGGACATAAAGCTTCGCAGTCTGACAGAGGGAAATCCGGTGAGGATACGCCACTATCGCAGACGCTGCTATGTCGTTACCGAGGGCATAGTGACCGGTATTTTGTGTCAAAAGAGGACCTTAAGGGTTGGTAAAGAGGATATAAAATACGATGATATTGTGGAAATGGATTTGTTATAGATTTGTTATAGAAATAGATATGTAATATGAAAAACAACACATTGACATACAAGTAAAAATAATGTAAAATTGGAAATAAATTCTAATTTGCAATGTATTTCGAAAATCTCATAGGAGAAAGAGGTGAGGTTTGAATAACAGAAGAACAGGAGCTATAGGAGAAGAGTTGGCGGAAATTATGTTGCTGGAAAAGGGGTACAGCATTCTGGCAAGGAATTTCCGGTGCAGACACGGAGAAATTGATATAATTGCCGCAAAAGGCGGCGCTGTTGCCTTTGTGGAGGTAAAAACCAGGCTCTTTGAGTCATGCGGACAAGGCAGAGAATCGGTAACTGCCGCCAAAAGACAGAGGATTAGAAACTGCGCAATGTGCTATATAGCCATATGCGGAAGAGAATTTGAAGCGGTGGATTTTCAGGTAATTGAAATAAATGCCTGTCACCTGAAGGGACTGGAATTTTAGGAGGAGATTATGCTTGCAATAACTCGAACGGCAGCCCTTGCAGGAATTGAGGGCATCAGCGTCAAAGCCGAAGTAGATTCAGGACGGGGTCTCCCGTCTTTTCATATCATAGGACTGGGTGATACGGCAGTCAAGGAGGCAGCGGACAGAGTTCGCAGTGCCATAATAAACAGCGGTTTTGAATATCCAAAAGGGAGAGTAACCGTAAATCTTTCCCCGGCATGGATACATAAAAGAGGAAGCCATTACGATTTGGCAATGGCTGTGGGACTTTTAATAGCTCAGGGATCCATTTCTCAGCAAGCTGCGGAGAGAAAGGCCTTTATCGGTGAACTGGCATTGACAGGCAGAGTTATATGCGTAAAGGGAATTCTGCCTATGATAAGCGGCCTTGTGGGTCAGATTGATGAAATATACCTGCCCGAGGAAAACAGCAGGGAAGGATTTCTTGCGGCATCCGGACTGGGTATTAGAATCGTAGCAGTAAGAAGCCTCAAAGATGCTGTGGATATGCTTGAAGGAAAGCTGCCTGTCAATTACTGCACAGAAGATATGGCGGCAGAAAAGGATGAGCGTGGACCCGTTTCTTTGGATTTTACTGATGTAAAGGGACACTGGGCGGCAAAGGAGGCCATTGTGACAGCGGTTGCGGGAGGCCACAGTCTGCTTATGATAGGCCCGCCGGGTACGGGAAAGACCATGCTTGCCAAAAGGATTCCCACAATACTGCCTGAAATGACACCTGAAGAACAATTGGAGACATCTATGGTATATTCACTGGCGGGACTGCTTAGCAGTGATAGACCGATTATAAAAGAGAGACCTTTCAGACAGCTTGGCAGAAGAGCAAGTCAGGCAGCGATTATGGGAGGCGGATATGAGCCGCTGCCGGGGGAAATTTCTCTGGCCAGCAACGGAATACTTTTTATGGATGAATTCCTTGAATTTGACAGAGGACAGATCGAACTGCTCAGAAAACCTATGGAGGAAAGAAAAGTCACCATAATAAGAAGGTCACAGACCTATACATTTCCCGCCGGGTTCACATTGATAGCAGCTGCAAACCCGTGCAAGTGCGGATATCTCGGAGACACAGAACATCAGTGCAGCTGTTCCCAGACAGAAATCGACAGATACAGAAGCAGACTTTCCGGGCCCCTTTGCGAAAGAATAGATATGTGCATTGAGGTGAGCAGGGTAAATTATAAAGCCCTGACAGGGGATGAAACCGCTGGATCCGGGGAAATGCGCAGACGAATCCGGATTGCAAGGCAGATACAAAGAGAACGATTCAGTGCATTAGACTTTGATACCAACGCTATGATGGATGAAGCACATATTAAAGAATTCTGCACTCTAGGCAAAAAAGAACAGAACTTTATGAAATCTGCTTATAACCGTTACAGTCTTAGCCCGAGACGGTACCATAAAATTCTCAAGTTGGCCCGCACAGCGGCAGATCTGCAGGAAAGCAGGAACATAGAGGTTTTTCATTTGGCCGGTGCATTGGGATATACCAGATTTTTTGATGCGTATGATGCTGAAAAATGAGAACATATTATGAATAAAAAAGAAAATATCAGAATAATAAAGAAAGAGGACAAGGAGTATCCTGGACTTCTGAAAGCTATTTCAGATCCGCCAAAGGTCCTTTACTGTATAGGGAATGTAAAACTGCTTTCAGGAAGAGCGCTTGGTGTTGTGGGCTCACGGAAATGCAGCGAATATGGCAGGACAACAGCCATGAGAATAGGAGAGACCGCAGCGAGAAATGATGTCACCGTAGTCAGCGGTATGGCCAAAGGAATAGACCGTTTTGCTCACCTGGGTGCACTTGGAGCAGGAGGCAAAACCATCGCGGTACTGGGCTGCGGTGTAAACATATGCTACCCTAAAGAAAACAGAACACTCTACGAACAGATTGCTTCGGAGGGACTTTTGATATCCGAGCTGCCGCCGGACACGGAACCCATGCCATATGCATTTCCGCGAAGAAATCGTATAATATCAGGTATTTCCGAGGCAGTGGCTGTAGTAGAAGCAGGAACCGGAAGCGGTGCGCTTATTACCGCAGAAACAGCCGCATCACAGGGAAGAGATGTTTTTGCTGTTCCGGGGAACATAAACAGTCAATACAGTTTGGGGACCAATAAACTCCTCACCGACGGGGCCATTCCCATAGCTGTTATAGATGATATTTTTATCGGGATGGGCATAAGCCCTGCCATATCATCAGAGGAAACCATGGACTTGGGAAATGATGAAAAACAGGTGTACAGGATTATTAAAGAAAACGGTGAAGTTACGGTTGACTTTATTTGCCGGCAGCTTCATAAAACACCGGTTTATATAAACGGAATAGTGACCGTTCTTGAAATAAAAGGGCTGGTTGCATATAATTTGGGTAAAATTTTTATTGCAAAATTCTGAAAAAAGTAATATGATTACTATTTGCAAAATATTTTATTAAATTTGGAGGGGAAATGGCAACGGCTAAAACTGCTGCATCCGCCGCAAAGACGGTGAAAAGTACTAAACAGAAGACTCTTGTTATAGTGGAGTCTCCATCAAAGGCCAAGACCATAGGCAAATATCTGGGTTCGTCCTACAAGGTGGTGGCATCTGTAGGTCATGTAAGGGATCTGCCTAAGAGTAAGCTGGGAATAAACATTGAAAACGATTTTGAACCGGAATATATCGCAATCCGGGGCAAAGGTGATCTGATAAAAGAACTGAAGAAGGAGGCCAAGGCTGCCGGTAAAATATATCTGGCTACCGACCCTGACCGAGAAGGAGAGGCCATATCCTGGCATCTTGCATACCTTCTGGGAATCGATGCAAGCCAGCCTTGCAGAATCGTTTTTAACGAAATCACAAAGGACGCCATAAAGAATGCCGTAAAAACACCGCGTCCCATCGACTTGAAACTGGTGGACGCACAGCAGGCAAGGCGCGTGCTTGACAGGCTGGTGGGATATCAGATAAGTCCTCTTCTCTGGAGAAAAATCCGCAGAGGGCTTTCTGCAGGCAGGGTTCAGTCGGCAGCCCTTAAAATTATATGCGACAGAGAAAACCTTATCAGAAGTTTTGTACCTAAGGAATACTGGAATATAAATGTCTTGTTCAGGAAAGGAAAATCCTTTACTGCCAAGCTGACAGAGCAGGACGGAAAAAAAATTACTGTAGACAACGGTCAGAAGGCTTCGGAAATCAGAGAGGCGCTTGATGCAGGAAAGTATACTGTTTCTCAGATTGTGAGAAAGGAAAGGTCGAGAAAGCCTTTTGCGCCTTTTACAACAAGCAGTTTGCAGCAGGATGCCGCCAATAAAATAGGATTTACCACAAAGAGAACCATGATGGTAGCTCAGCAGCTTTATGAGGGTGTTGAAATTAAAGGACAGGGGACAGTAGGTCTCGTCACCTACATCAGAACCGATTCAGTGAGAATATCACAGGAAGCAAAAGATGCCGCACGCCGGTACATTGAAACAAATTTCGGCAGACAGTATGCTGCTGATAACATCTATACAAATAAGAAGAAAGACATTCAGGATGCGCATGAGGCTATCCGCCCAAGCAGGATTGAACTGGATCCGGAACTCATAAAGGATTCTCTTACCAAGGAGCAGTACAGTCTGTATAAACTTATATGGTCGAGATTTCTTGCCAGCCAGATGGCTGCAGCTGTATTTGACAGTGTGCAGGTGAGCATAGAAAACGGTCGATACGGGCTCAAGGCTTCAGGTTCCAAGCTCATATTTGACGGTTATCAGAAGGTGTATTCACCAAATCTGGATGAAGATAAGGACAAACTGCTTCCGGAGCTTGCAGAGGGCGAAGAACTCAAGTCAAAGGAGATTACTTCAGAGCAGAAGTTTACCGAGCCGCCGTCGAGGTTTACGGAGGCCGGTCTTGTAAAGGATCTGGAAGAGAAGAACATCGGAAGGCCAAGTACCTATGCTCCTATTATCGCAACTTTGCTTGAGAGAAAGTATATAAGCAGGGAAAAGAAAACGTTGATTCCTACGGAGCTGGGATTTCTGGTGACGGATCTTATGGAACGCTATTTCAAAGAAATAGTAGATGCAGGGTTTACTGCGGACATGGAAGATAAGCTTGATGATATAGAAGCAAAGAATCTGAACTGGAAGCAGGTAGTGAGAGATTTCTACGGACCTCTTAAAGAAGAACTTGAAGTTGCCGATAAGGCTATAGAAAAGGTAAAACTGGAGGAAACCCTCAGCGGAGATATATGCGAACTATGCGGCAGACCTATGGCAATAAAGACGGGACGTTTCGGTGAGTTCCTTGCGTGTACAGGTTATCCGGAATGTAAGAATACAAAGGCCATTGTAAAGTCCATAAATGTAATATGCCCTGACTGCGGCGGAGAAATTGTTGCAAAACACGGAAGATCCGGAAAAATCTTTTACGGCTGCAGCAATTATCCGGATTGTAAAAGAGCATTCTGGTATAAGCCGGTAAACAGAAAATGTCCGCAATGCGGAGAACTTTTACTGGAAAAACACACAAAGAACACAAAATATGTATGTTCAAATGATAAATGTGGATATAGAGAATAAA
>CALZFA010000013.1 GCA_945644815.1 uncultured Clostridia bacterium | reverse complement strand
CTTTTATTTTAGAATTTTTTGAACGCTCTCACTCTCTCCACAACATCTTCAGCTTTGAATACCGCCGAGCCTGCAACGGCTATTTCAACTCCTCCCTCCACTACTTCTTTTATGTTCTCCAGAGTAATTCCTCCATCGATTTCTATTGCAAAATCAAGATTTTTCCGTTTTTTTATCTCGGCAAGCTCTCTTACCTTTTCCAGGGAACCCGGTATAAATTTTTGCCCTCCGAATCCCGGATTAACAGACATAATAAGCACTAAATCCACATCAGGCAAAATACACTCGAGTGTGGAAACAGGTGTTGCAGGGTTTATGGATACACCGGCTTTTACACCCTTGGACTTAATGTTTTGAACCGTTCTGTGGAGGTGTATGCATGCTTCCTGGTGAACTGTTATGTACTCGGTTTTAGGCGTCACGAAATCATCTATGTACATGTCAGGGTTCTCAATCATCAGATGAATGTCATATGGAAGTTTCGTTTTATCGTTAAGACATTTCATGACGGGTGCTCCGAAGCTGATGTTTGGAACAAAATGCCCGTCCATTACATCCACATGTATATAGTCCGCTCCTCCCTCTTCAATTTTTTTAACATCTTCAGCCAGATGTCCGAAATCTGCTGACAGAATAGATGGTGCCAGTTTAACCATTGCTTTCTCCTTTAGTATTTTCTGCGGTTCTTTATTTCTTCCATATTTGCGGCATAGGATTCATACCTAAGCCTGTGTATCTTCCCTTGCTCAAGCGCCTTTCTCACAGCACAATCAGGCTCCTTAATATGTCTGCAGTTATCATAGAAACATCCACCTGAATAATTATCTATATCAGGATAATAGTGGGATAGGCTGGCCTCATCGGCTTCCATTATTTCAAATGAGGTAAATCCCGGCGTATCAAAAATTCTGCCGCCGCCTTCAGCGTTAAATATCTCAGCATGCCTTGTGGTGTGTTTCCCTCTCTTTGTCTTTTCACTTATACTGCCCGTTTCCATATTTGCGTGAGGCAAAAGAGCATTGATGATAGTGGACTTTCCCACTCCCGAAGGCCCCGCCAAAGCTGCTGTTTTGCCTGAAATTGCGTCTTTGAGCTCATCCAGACCCTGCCCTGTCCCGGCACTTATGGTAACTACCGGATAAACACTCTCATATACAGCACGATATTCCTCGATTGTTTTCGGTGTTACCAAATCACATTTGTTTATACATACCACAGCTTCTACATTATGCATCTCTGCCATAATCAGAAACTTATCAACAAGAACCAGATTAGGCTTTGGTTTAGCAGCCGCAAATACCACCACAAAGGTATCCACGTTAACGATAGGTGGTCTTATAAATTGATTTTTACGCGGATAGATGCTGTTGATTATACCTTTATTTCCGGCGTTATCTATTATTTCCACCTCTACCTTATCACCTACAGCAAGAATAAGGCCATCTTTTTTTAATATACCTCTTCCTTTTGCCTCTATAATATCTGCTCCTGTATCAACATAGTAAAATCCGCCGATTCCCTTTGTAATTAAACCCTTCATAGGTAATTTATCCTTCTCCGCCCGTTTCAGGGTCAATATCAAGATCCGGGTCTCCGCTTCCGCTGCCTTCAGGCTTTGTTCCCTTGCTTACCTTGTAATCCACGGTAGAACCTTTTTCCACCTCAGTACCGGCAGCAACGCTCTGCCAGAACACAAGATTCTGAGCCATGTCTTCCACTTCCTCATAGATAACATTTCCGTTAGTTGAAAGACCTGCTGCAGAAAGCAGACTGTTGGCCTCACTAGGTGTTTTGCCTATAAGGTTAGGGACCGCTACCATTTCTTTACCCTTTCCGTCACTTATTTCAACATTTATCTCTGTTCCGCTCTTTGCAGAAGTGCCGTAAGGTATTGATTGAGAAACGATTACTCCCTTTGGCAGATGGCTTTCAACGGTAACGCCCGGACCCATCTTAAATCCGAAAGATTCCAGATATGCCTTGGCTTCCTCATAATCCATACCTTCTATTTTAGGGACTACCCCATCCTTTTTGCCCTTACTTATGTTTACGGTAATTACTTTGCCTTCGGACACCTTGGCTCCTTCAACCGGATTCTGAGAGGCTATGAGTCCCTCCTCCTGGTCCGGGCTGTATACAAGGTCGCCTTCTTCTATGACAAGTCCTATGATTTCCGCCTCGGCTTGTGCCTGTTCAAGAGTTTTGCCCACAAAGCTCGGAACTGTTATCTCATCGGTTCCGCCAAACCAGCCAAGCATGGAACCAAGTCCTATCAACCCTGCAATTACAACAACCACCGCACCTATTATTATAAAGATAGTCGTCTTGTTTTTTTCCTGTGCCGGCTGTGATTCGGGCTTCTGTCTCTCTTTTTTTACTGGTTGTGCCCCATCTGTAGACACACTTTCATCTGCAAATGCCTTTTTACCCATGACATTTGTGATAAACTCAATGTCATCCAGATCACTTATCATGTCATCTACCGACTTGTATCTGTTGCTCTGATATTTCTCTGTTGCTTTGTTTACTATTTTCTCCAGCTGTGGCGGAATTCCGACAACCTCTCCGGTCAGAGACGGCATAGGATCATTTATGTGCATCAGCGCAATTGAAACCGGATTATCCCCGTCAAAAGGCACTTTTCCTGTCAACATTTCATAGAGGACAATCCCCAAGGAATATATATCAGATCTTTCGTCAACATAAGCGCCTCTTGCCTGCTCAGGCGAAAAATAATGAACAGAGCCCATTATCTTGTTGCTGCCGCCTACGATGGTAGCTGCGCTTACAGCCTTGGCTATACCGAAGTCAGCCAGCTTTGCCACACCGGTACTTGTAATCAGAATATTGTGAGGTTTGATATCCCTATGTATAATCTGATTTTTATGAGCCAGGCTTAAAGCTGATGCAACCTGACGTATTATACTGATGGCTTCTTTGTAATCCAGCCTTCCTTTTTCTTTTATCACATCACTTAGAACCTTCCCGTCAATAAGTTCCATTACAATGAAGTGAATATTCCCCTCCTTACCTACATCGTATACACCTACGATATTAGGATGTGAGAGCCCTGCTGCTGCCTGTGACTCCCGTCTGAAGTTTTCAATAAACTGTTCGTCTTTGGTATATTCGGGACGAAGTATCTTGATAGCGACATATCTGTTGAGAAGTCTGTCTTTCCCCTTGTATACAACAGCCATTCCGCCTTCGCCGATTTTTTCTATTAATTCGTATCTTCCCGCAAGTAACTTATTGCTCATGGATATCTTCCTCCGTAACTTTTAAACTAATAACCGTAATGTTGTCGCGGCCTCCGTTTTTATTTGCTCTGTCTATAAGCTCACTGCATACATCTGTCATTGGCTGTTTATTGCTGAGCACTTTTATTATCTCCTGGTCCTCCACCTCATCGTACAATCCATCGGTACATATAATGAATATATCATCCTTCATAATTTCTAACTGAAAAAAGTCCGGTTCAACCGTCGGTTCGGCTCCCAGGGCCTTGGTTATGACATTCTTTCTATCGTCAAACTCGGCCTGTTCCTTTGAAAGAACGCCTGCCTTCACAAGGGTGTTCACATATGTATGATCTTCTGTCAGCTGAACCAGCTGTCCTTTTCTATAAAGATAGGCCCTGCTGTCACCTACATTTGTGATGAAAACCTTCCCAAAAGCAACATATACGATTACCACCGTTGTGGCCATTCCCGTGTTTTCCTCATAAGTGTTTGCCATTCTGAAAATTTTGCTGTTGGCCTCATCAAGGCAGCTTTGAAGATAGTTCACAACGGCATACTTGTTTGTCGTATTTGCTATCGGGTGCTCCAATATGTAATTTGCTATTTCACTGACTGCGGTCCTGCTGGCTATCTCACCTGCATTTCCGCCTCCTACCCCATCGGCTACGACGTAAACCTTATCAGGCAGCAACACGAAGCAAGCATCCTCGTTGTTGCTGCGTCTTAAGCCTTTATCGGATTTAAAACCGACCTGCATTTTATTGCTCCTTTCTCATTCTGCATATGAAGAAGCCGTCGGTGCCTCCGTCCGGAAGCAGTTGCTTCTGTTCCAATGCTTTAAAGTTCCCGTTTCCCCTTAAAAATTTTTCTATCTGTTTTTCATTTTCATATGGATTAATGGTACATGTACTGTATACAAGAATGCCTCCATCCGACACATATTCCGCTGCAGCCCTAAGAATCTGCTGCTGTGTGTCTATAAGCTCTGAAAGGTCTTGGCTTCCTTTATACTTTATTTCCGGCTTTCTTCTGATAACTCCCAGCCCGGAGCATGGCACATCTGCCAGAACTCTGTTCATTCTTCCTCTCAGTTCTGCAAGAGGCTGCCTGCTGTCGTTGCAGATCAGTCTTATATTATCTATTCCCGCACGTTTTACCTGAGTCTCCATTAATTTGAGTTTATGCTTGTATTTATCCATGGCATAAATAACGCCTTTCCCTGCCATCAATTCAGCAGTTGCAATGGTTTTCCCTCCCGGTGCCGCACAGACATCTGCTACAGAATCTCCCGGTCTTGCATCAAGTATATCTGAAACAAGTATGGATGCTTCGTCCTGTACGGAAAAAAGCCCTTCTCTGTATTCCCTGCTTTCTAAAACCCCGGTTCCTTTGACTGTAAGTGCCCGACAGGAAATTCTTGATTCCTCAGCCTTAAAACCAAGCTCTTCCAGCCTTTTTTTCAGAGTGCTGCGATCTGTCTTCATCACATTCACTCTAACAGAAAGTTCCGGTGTTTCATTGGATGCCTTAAGTATTTCTTCTGTCTTCTCATCTCCGTAGGTATCTGCCCAAAGCCTGACTATCCACTTTTCAACGGAATAGACTACTGAAAGATACTCCACGAAATCCTTGCCTTTTTCAGGTACCTCAAGCTGAAATCTATTTCTGATATATCCTCTAAGTACACCATTAATAAATTTTTCCCGGCCTTTGGCCAGTTTTTTTGCCATATCAACAGTTTGGCTGACAGCCGCATACTCGGGTACCGAGTCCATATAGGATATCTGGTAAATACCCATTCTGAGCAGCATCTTATCCTGCATTTTAACCTTTTTAAGTCCTGACGGCACCAGTTGTTCCAGGAACCAATCCAGAAGAAGTTTGTTTTTAAGAACGCCGTAAACCAGTTCACGCACAAATGCAGGACTGTCCGGTCTGTTTTTTTCTATGAATTTGTTCAAGGAAAGATTTGAATAGGCGCCTTCCTTTTCTACATCCATGAGAACCTCAAAGGCTGTCTTTCTGTTTAGATCCATTAGTTTCTGTTACCTCTGATGGCAAGTATTCTGAGGAGGTTTGCAATAGCTGTTGCAAGGGCTGCTACATATGTCATGGCTGCCGCCTTGAGCACCTTGTTTGCACCGGTGTTTTCTTCCTCTGTTATTATTCCCAACTCATCCATCTGCTTCAGAGCCCTGCTGCTGGCGTTGAATTCCACAGGCAGAGTGATAGTATGGAAAAGTATTACTGCCAACATGGTTATCACACCGATATTAAAGAGTATATCCCCCATATAGCTGCCGTTTGACAACAGAATTATTCCCAAAACAATCAGCGGCCAGGTCAGGTTTGATGCAAAACTCACCACAGGTACTATGGAATTTCTGATAGTAAGAGGTTTATATTTTTCCGCATGCTGCAGTGCATGACCCGCCTCGTGACATGCTACGCTTACAGCCGCAATAGAATTCACACTGTATACAGACTGTGAAAGTCTAAGCACCCGTTTTCTCGGATCATAATGGTCTGTCAGGCTTCCCCTTGTCTGCTCTATCTGCACATTTCTCAGGCCTCCAGCATCCAGCATAATTCTTGCCGCCTCAGCCCCCGTCATGTTTCTCACATTTCTTACTTTTGAATATCTTCTAAAATTTGAATTAACTTTTGCCTGTGCATACATCGTAAAGATGATGGCAGGTATTAGTATAATCATTGAACCGTAATATGTCATATATTATTCCTTCCCCTTCTCTCTCATATTCATTTTGTATATTCTATCTCAATATCGTACCTGGCTCTATGCTGTTGCCTTTCAGAAACTCCTTTACACTTACCCTTTTCTTTCCCGGCATCTGTATTTCCGTTACCAGCAGCGTTCTGCCGCCGCAGGCAATCTTAATACCGCTTTCATCCGCAGAAAGCACCCTTCCCGGCTCAAAACCCGCCGTACTATCATTCAGAGGCTGTGCCTTCCAAAGCTTCATCACCCTTTCACCCAAACTGCAGAAAGCTCCGGGCCATGGATCAAAGCCGCGTATAAGCCTCTCTATCTCTTCAGGGCTCTTTTGGAAAGAAATTTTGCCGTCCTGTTTGGAAATCATGTGAGCATAGGTGGAAAGGCTGTCGTCCTGTTTTTCAGGCTTTATGCTGCCTTTCTCTATCATGTCGAGGGCCTTCAGCAGCAGTCTCGCACCTAATTCTGCAAGTCTGTCATGAAGCTGACTATAGTTCATTCCGTTAATTTCCACTGCCTCCCTGAGAAGCATATCTCCTGTGTCAAGCCCCTCCGCCATCTGCATTATGGTAATTCCCGTCTCCTTTTCACCGTCGATTATGGCCTTTTGAATAGGGGCGGCACCTCTCAGCTTTGGCAGAAGGGAAGCATGAACGTTGATGCATCCATATTTCGGAAGCTGAAGGATCTCAGCAGGCAGGATTTGACCGTAAGCCGCAACTACAATAATATCCGGTGCATGTTCTTTCAGTTTCTGAATAAAGATGTCGTTTCCTCTCACCTTCTCCGGCTGAAGTATCTCTATGCCTTTTTCAGCAGCAACCTCCTTAACCGGTGTGTACCGGATTTTCTTTCCCCTGTCCTTTGCTTTATCAGGCTGGGTCACTGCACAGACCACCGGGTGGCGGCTTTCTGCCAGATTTTTAAGTATGACAGCCGCAAAATCAGGAGTTCCCATAAATACTGTTTTCATTATTCCTCTTCCTCATAATCATCGCAATTTTCATCTGCGGCATCTCTGATATTTGTTGCTTTATCTGTAAACAAAACTCCATCGAGGTGATCGTTTTCGTGACACATAACCCTTGCATCAAAATCTCTGAATTCGTACACTTGACGATTGCCCTCCAGATCTGTTGCTTCAATTTTAATAAAGTCAGGTCTTTCCACGGTACCTATCATCCCCGGCACGCTCAGGCAGCCTTCATCATCAGTCTGGCTGCCGCTCTTCTCAAGAATCACCGGATTGATCATAAAATACACCCTCCCCGGTTCCGGTTCAGCCACAAACATCCTTCTCATTACTCCTACCTGAGGACCTGCAATTCCTACCCCGTGAGCATCTCTCATTGTTTCCAGCATATCCTCCATGGTCATCCTTATTCTGTCGGTAACATCAGTCACCTCTCTGCACTTCTTTCTTAATATTTCGTCGCCTTCCGTTACCACATGTCTTATTGCCATTTAAGTCATTCCTCCGTTTTTAAAAAAAGCTGTATGGATTCACATCAATTATCAGGCTGCAATCCATTTTGTCTTTAATCAATATCCTGTTAAAATTATCAAGATAGTACACACACCGGTTTCTCTCACCTTTTGGACATTTTATCAACAGATAATTTCTAAAGATATTACTGTCTTTGAACTTAACACCCACCTTAGGCGAAAAAATTTTTACCTGCGCTGCATTTTCATCTCCTTGGGCTGCTGCCGTTTTCAAAGCATTTTCCATGTAGGTTCTGCATCTCTTAGCACATTCTGCAGTCAGTGTCTCATTATTGGCTGACAGGTTCGCCGTAATTATGTCCCCAAAAGGCGGATATCCCATTAAGCTTCTAATAGCTGCCTCGTATCTAAAAAAGCCTTGATAATCGTGGGCTGCGGCAGCCGTAATTGCATGGTTCCCCGGTTCGTAGGTCTGTACTATCACAAGTCCCTGAGCATCTCCCCTACCGGCTCTGCCTGCTACCTGTGTTATCAGCTGAAAAGTCCTCTCCTGAGAACGGTAATCAGGAATATTTAGAGTTGTATCTGCAGAAATTACACCCACTACACCTACATTTTCAAAATCCAGACCCTTGGCTACCATCTGCGTTCCGATAAGTATATCCGTCTTTCTTTTTGAAAAGTCATCAAGTATACCGTCCAGTTCTTTTCTGTTTTTTACAGCATCAAGATCAAGCCTTGCGGTGCTGACCCCCGGAAAGAACCTGCTGACCTCATCCTCTACCTGTTCCGTGCCGATGCCGGAATACTTCATATTACTGCTTCCGCATTCCGGGCAATTGTCAGGAACGGGAAAACTGCGTCCGCAGTAGTGGCACATCATAGCTTCCGCTCCGCCGGTTCGCCTGTGATAGGTTAGAGAAATCCCACATTGCGGACATTTCATTACCTTTCCGCATTCTCTGCAGAGAATGAAGTTTGAATAACCTCTTCTGTTCTGTAAGAGTATTACCTGCTTTCCTGCAGCCAGATTCTCCGACATTGCCTTATAAAGGGTTTTGCTGAATATTGTAGTATTGCCTTCTCTCAGCTCCCTTCGCATATCCACGATTTCCACATGTGGAAGCGGTGTCTTATTATATCTTTCCCTAAGTTCTATTAATTTATATATACCGTCCCGGCATCTCTGATAAGATGTCACTGACGGGGTTGCACTCCCCAGTAAAAGCACCCCTCTGTGGTACTGCAGTCTTTTGGCCGCCACCTCCACAGTATCGTACTTTGGAGTCATATCGGACTTATATGTAGCCTCATGCTCCTCATCCATTATTATTACGCCTATGTTTATGAGAGGCGCAAACACGCCCATTCGGGCGCCTATTACTATTGGCGCGCTGCCACTCCTGATGCGCTGCCACTCATCATATCGTTCCCGCGGCGTAAGCTTGCTATGCATCACCGCAATTTTGTTCTTTCCGAATCGGCCGGCAAAACGCTCTATCATCTGACCTGTAAGTGATATCTCCGGCACCAGCATTATAGCTGTTCTCCCTTGCAGAAGACATCTGTCGATGATTTCCATATATACTTCAGTCTTGCCGCTGGCAGTTACTCCGTGTATAAGAAAAAAGTCCTGTTTTTTTTGGTCAACTGCACTTCCTATTTCATCTACCGCCTTCTGCTGCTCGGAAGTAAGCGACTCGGGACGGCGGTATTTTCCTTTTACATCTCTGTATGGTTCCTTTTCCCTGCCTTCTCTGGCAGGCTTGCCGCCGGGAATAAAGCAGCGTATCCCGTCATAATACTTTACGGCATACCTCTGCTTCATCCAGGCTGAAGTCTTTATAATTTCTTCTGTCAGTGATTCGTTGTCACGTACTTCAATAACATCCTTGAGCTTTTCCTCAGGACATTGAGGATTTTCAGCAATCTCGAATACATATCCTTCTTTTGGCCGATTCTTGGTACCGAACGGTACAATAACTTTTGCTCCAACAAAAATGTCATTACAATCCGTACGGTATGTGAATAAATTATCCGTGTGCCGGCTTTTGTTTTCGACGATTACATTAACGTATTTCATATTTCTCCTTAAAGATTCAGTGAAATAATCACAGCAAATGAATGTTATGTGCCTCGCACTCCCTGACCATTTCCTCAGGCCATACGGAAACCTGAACCTCTCCGATATGTGCCTTCCTCAGGAAATACATGCAGAGTCTGCTCTGTCCTATACCGCCTCCGATGGTATAAGGCAGCCTGTTTTCGATAACCGCTTTCTGGAAGTCAAGTTTCGCTCTTTCAGGGCATCCTTCCGCTTCAAGCTGTCTCTTCATAGCTTCCGAGTCAACACGTATACCCATGGATGAAATTTCAAATGCTCTGTCCAGAACTTCGTTCCAGAGTATGATATCTCCGTTTAATTCCCAGTCATCGTAGTCAGGAGAACGTCCGTCATGTTTTTTTCCTGATGCCAGTCTTCCTCCTATTTTCATTATGAATACCGCACCATGTTCCTTGGTAATGGCATCTTCTCTTTCCTTAGGAGTAAGGTCGGGATACATTGTCTCCAACTCTCTGGTTGTTATAAAGAAAATCTCATTTGGTATTTCTGTCTGAATGTTTCTGTAGAGTCTGTTTACATAATCACCCAGGTTCTTAACGGCATTATAGATGGTGATTACTGTTTCTTTAAGATATTCTTCGGTTCTCTGCTCCTTGGTAATAACCTTTTCCCAGTCCCACTGGTCTACATATACAGAGTGAAGGTTGTCAAGCTCCTCATCTCGTCTGATAGCATTCATATCAGTATAGATGCCGTGTCCCGGCTGAATTCCGTATTTACCCAGAGCCATCCTTTTCCACTTTGCCAGTGACTGCACTACTTCCACGTGCATCTCGTTAATATCTTTCAATGTAAATTCAACTCTTCTTTCAACTCCGTTCAGGTTGTCGTTAAGACCTGTTTCAGGGTCAACGAAAAGCGGTGCCGAAACTCTGCGCAGGTTGAGACCATATGCCAGTTCCTGCTGAAAATAGTCCTTAATCTTCTTGATTGCTCTCTGACTCTCCATGAGATCAATAGCAGATTCATAGTTCTTTGGTAAAATCAATTGCGTCATAATATCTAGTCCTCCTTTGAAGTAAATTGAATGTCATCTTTTGTAATCTCCCCGCCGGTGCCCATCGAATACACGCATCCGCAATAGTTCTGGCGATAAAGGCCGTATTCCTTTGACATTTGGATGCTGCGCTGAAATCCGGCCTTTTTCTTAAAGTCCACATCAAGGAACTCCACGCCGTAGATCTTTTCAAGCTCTGCACCAATGGCAGAAATCAGCATATAATTTTTGTGCGGACTTACGGTCAAAGTAGTTCCGAACATGACGTTGCCCGTCTTGACTGCTACCTGAGCAGTTCTCTCCATTCTCAGCTTGAAGCATTCCGTGCAGCGTCTTCCGCCCTCCGGCTCGTTGCTGAAGCCGGAACAAACCTCAAAGAAGTCATCCGGCAAATATTCTCCTTCTATAAACTCTATCCTGTCCTCTTCGGAAAGTTTCTCGTTATATGCCTGAATAAATTTAATTTGTGCATCTCTTCTCCTCAGATATTCCTCTTTTTCCGTTATGTTCGGATTGTAAAAGAATACGGTGACCCTGTAATCGGGCAGAAGCCTTTCTATACAGGCTGTACTGCAAGGACCGCAACAGGAGTGAAGAAGCACACTTCTCTTTTCAGCCAAAGGCTCCGGCTGTGCCTGAAACAGGTCAATGTTTTCAATTTTTCCGCACCTTGCATCTGTGCACGGCTCCGCCTTTTTAACCATTGCGACCTTCCTTTCTTGACAAGTTTTATTTTATCATATAGATTATATAGTATATCATAAAATAACAAGAAATTAAAGGGATTTTTCATGGAAAAGGACAATATAGGAAAAGTATACAGTGCAGAATTAAAAAAGCTCTACGGCGGACAGCGTTATCACTCCATAAGCACCTGGCTGAAGAGAAAATTCGGCAGTAAAACTATCAAACTCGCTATAGACGGTGGCTTTACCTGCCCAAATCGTGACGGCTCCAAGGGCATCGGAGGCTGTATTTTCTGTTCCGACACAGGCTCAGGTGAATTTGCATCTGATATTGACAGCCAAATAGAACTTCTCTCAGAAAAATGGCCTGATGCCGGCTATCTTGCATATTTTCAGAACCATACAAATACCTATGCACCGGTTGATGAGCTTCGAAGCAAGTATTATGCTGTTTTAAGGAATCCAGGGATAAAAGGTCTGGTCATAGGTACGCGCCCCGACTGTCTTTCAGATGAAATTATTGAGCTTCTTTCTGAAATAAACAAGACCCACTTTCTGTGGGTCGAGCTTGGTCTGCAAACTATTCACGATGAAACAGCCTGCCTGATTAACAGATGCTATGATTTAGCCGTTTTTGACCAGGCAATGGCACGGCTTTGCGCCGTCGGCATTAAGACCGTAGTCCACCTGATTTTAGGTCTTCCCGGAGAAAGCCGCCAAATGATGCTGGACTCTGTCCGATACGTTGCTTCAATAAACCAGCTCTTCGGTATGAAACTTCATCTTCTCAATATAGTAAAAGGCTCGCAGATGGAATTTCTCTATCCCGACTACCAGCCCTTTGGTTCCATAGAAGAGTATGTTTCCCTTGTGGTGGAATGTCTCGAGCTTATACCTCCGGATGTGACTATCCACAGACTCACCGGTGATGCCCCGAGACCTATACTGATAAATCCGCCATGGAGTTTCAACAAGCGGACTATTTTAAACGGCATAAACGACAGACTTAACCTCCTTGACACCTGGCAGGGAAAGAAAGCATGATTCCTGCTATGCTATTTCTTCGGCATAATGAATACCTTCCAATTCCATCACATCATTTATAATGATGGAATGCTTAATTCGTCTGCCCATATCAATTTCTACTCTCAGGATTATGTCTCCTTCCACTATGGGAGTTTCACTTCTTCTCTCCATGGACTCGATTTTATAACCGGATTTATTCTTTATTAAATCCAGAAGCTCGGGAACAGTGTTCCTTTCCAGCTCAACATAAAGCCCCATTGTACGGGTATGATTCTCAACATATCGGGTCATATAGTGCATATAATAATTAGTTATAAGAATCAGAACAAAGCAAACCAGTGCCGGTCCCGGCAAACCGGCACCTATGGCAATTCCCATGGATGCGGTAACCCAAAGTCCCGCTGCAGTGGTAAGACCCTTTATCTGTCGTCTGTCAGTCACAATAATAGTACCTGCACCCAGAAATCCTATACCACATAGCAATTGTGACGGAATCCTGCTTATATCAGCCGCTCCGTCTGACATAGCGGCAAAATAAAGACCTGTCACGGTGGCTAAGGCTGATCCCAGACATACCAATGCAAAGGTTCTGATTCCGGCCGCATATCTTTTATTTGCTCTCTCAATGCCCACAATGCTTCCCAGCATGGTGGCCAAAATCAATCTTACTGTAACCGAAAGCAAGCTCATTTCTTCAAAAAATCCCTGCATCTCACTGAGCAAAGAGCATCCATCCTTTCATACTATAAATACTAATCTATGGAAGGGGTTTCGCGTTTCTCCCTCTTTTTTCTTTTTATCTTCATTACAGCAACTGTTAAAATAAGTGCTGCTACGGTAATGCCAAGGGCAATGTACAGAATCTTTTCAGTCATTCCTATACCTGAAGGCTCACTTCCGTTTGTGTCCTCTGCAGCCACAAGCTGAGCATACTTCATGGCATCTTCAGAGGAAATCTCAACGGAACTGCTGAAGGTATCATTTTCTTCATTAAAGAAAAACCATCTGCTGTCTCCCGTTTCACCGTCTTTCAGTAAAGCAAATGTGTACTTGAGCTGAGAGTCTTTGATAACCGGAATCTCCTGCTGGCCATACATTGCCGAAGTAATTGTAAAACCCTCAGGAATATTGTTTTCGGATATATTCTCATCAAGAACATACTCCTTTCCGCCTAGGGTAATTTTTATCTCCTCCGGTGTTTCCGGCTGTTCATCAGGCAAGTCAGGGTCTTCTTTATCATTGCCGCCTGTGGTGCCTTCTGCTTTGTAGATAGTTATTGTATATGTTTTCGTGGAACCGTTCTCTGCAGTAACTGTTACAGAACGAACATTTTTACCTGCCTTTAGATTCTTTGAGCCGGACACCGAAATGGTCGCCTTGGAATCCTGTGCCTTTGCACTGATAGTGCATACACTCACATCAGAACCCACATTAACGGTATATGATGTCACCGACGGCGAAAAGGAAGGTGAAAGACTCCCAGCAGAAACTGACATGGATGACAGGTTGGCGTTGCTTGAAACCTGGGTAGAAGGGTTGGTTACCGATACCGTAGTCGACTTTGTGGATACGGAGGAAGATAAATCATTTTCGTCTATATCATAAAGTTCCTCCGTTTCTGCCTTTACAGTTGTGTTTCCTGTTCCCACTGCTTTAAAGGTGAGAGTGCATCCCAAAGTATTACTTCCTCCCGAAGAAAGGCTTACTTTTGTAACACCTGATGTTCCGCCAGATGTCCCAGAGCAATTCTTGAACTGGAGAACCGAAGTGTCATAGCGGAATATTACTTTTGCAACTCCATATGAGGCTCCGCTGTAGGTAAATTTTATGGTAACAGTCTGCCCCACCTTATAGTTTCCGCCCCCGCTTATAGATGCGGTGGCCGCTGCAAAAGCACTTTCACTAAAAAGGGCAGCCACCATCAATATAAATGCAGCTATAAATGTTATATATCTTTTCTTAATCATCATAAGCCAGTTTCCTTTTAATTTAATTTTTTATGTCATAAATTTTCACAATGTATTTCTGAACATAGAGCAAGTCAAGAGAATTCACCTTGCCGTCTCCGTTAATATCCGAAGCAGTAAAATATGCTCCCGACAGGCTTGACACCCCTACAATATGTTTCTGTATTTTCAGAAGATCCAGAGAATTGCACTTGCCGTCCCCGCTGTTATCTCCCTTTATAACTACTTCCTTAGAGGAGACAGCCTTGCCGCCGCCGTCATAAACAACAACCTTGCATCCGCTTCCTATGCTGCCGGAAGTCTTTTCGGTTCCGGAGGCATCGGTCACTTTAAATGTGCAGCCTTCCGATGTGCTGATATTGCCCTTGAACTCTGAAACCGATGTTGAAAAGTCCACACCGGTAATATAAGTTCCTATCTTATAAACACTGCTTACAAGTACATTCCCGGAGAGTTCCTTTTCTCTGCCTATAGTTACGGTATATGTCCTGGAAAGACCGCTGGTAGCCGTAACGGTAATTTTTGCTTCTGTCACATCTCCTGTAAGAGAGACAATCCCGGTTCCTGTAACCTTAGCGGAGGAATCGCTGGTAACAGCGTTTATCTTTACCGAAGTTGTTCCTGCAGGTACTGACAGCTCGTATTCATAACTGTACATACTAAATGCAGGTACAAGGCTGTATCCATCCACTGTCAGGGATTTAAGGAAGTAATCATTGCTTCCGCTGCCCGGCACCGGGCAGGCAGCTGCGGGCATGTTTTTGTAAACAGGTATGTAGAACGTTATAGCATTGCTGCCTCCATAACCTGCCGCCAGATTGCTTGCCTCCTGAGACGCACCCGCAACATTAGTCATATACTGATGGGTTGCCACATTGCTCAGCCCGTTCATAACATTGAACTTTTTGAGGTAAAGTGTGTTCTGATTGTTGTTTATGTAATTGCTCGCATAATGCTGTGCTCCACCTACAATTGATTTAATTCTGGTGTTCCACGGGCGTCCGTAGGAGCCGCTTCCGCTGGCAAAAAGGAGTCCGTACTCCACTGCATCATAGTCATCTTTAGCGTAGGCACGCACATTGAAATAGTTATAATATCCCTCAAACCCCGGCACACGTCCGGAAATGCTTCCTCCTCTGCCGTCGCTTCCCTGCTCAACCAGGATCATGGATGCTTGAACATAAGGATTTACATTTGATTGCTTTCCGGAATATATGAGGGCATCAGAATAAGTGTCAAACCCTTCCTCAGGAAACTCACCTGCAAGGAAAGTCCCCGCTACCAGTTTTTCAAGGCCTTCCTTGGTCTGGGTCTGGCTGTCATAGGAGTGACTCATAAACTGGAAAATGCTTCCATCTTTGAGGAAATTTCTCGGGTCGAGGTAATACTGTACGATTCCCGTTGATGCGGCTACCCAGCCTCCGCTGTCAAAAACCGTATACTCCCCTGTATCCGGATTATAAGCACCGTAATCCCTGGACTTCCATGAATCGGGCGAGCTTTTATGTACCAGGTTTTTGCCCACCTTACTTTCTTTTTCCACCGCATCACTCCAGTTAAGACCTGTGTGCTGAGCTCTGAAAACCCACTGAGGATGAGCCGCATGAAGCTGCCTCAGATATTCCTTGTAGCTTTCCGGAAATCCCTGAGCAGAAAGCTCTGCCTCAAAAGCACCGTCGTATACATACTCCGGATTTTCGCTGAGCATCAGATAGTCGGAATGGGCATATCCCTGCCTGCCGTTATAGCTTATCTTGTACCAAATTCCGCTGGCTTCAATAACATCCACCGCAGTCTTGTTATTCAGCACATATAAAATGCTGTATTCAGTTCCCGGACCGCTTCTGACATTAAGCCCTTTGGAGGCATTGACCGTTGCCGTAGTGGCGCCGAAAGCTTTGTCAGAAAATATGAAGACGGCAGATATGATTATAAGAAACGATATGACCATAATTATTAAATTTTTACTGCGTATTCTTTCTCCCAAAATTATCTACCTCTTTCTCTTGTGTATCTGAATTGCTTATTTCTCAGGGCCTAACCTTCCGTCATTGTAGTGTTTACGGCAGAGGGACACATACATATCATTTCCCCCTACCACAATCTGCTGTCCTTGTTTTACAAACTGACCATCCACAATTCTGGCAACCATCGTCGCCTTCCGTCCGCACCAGCATATGGTCTTGATCTCTTCAATCTTGTCCGCATATATAAGCATATAGTAAGAACCCTCAAAAAGCTCATTTCTGAAGTCGTTTTTAAGCCCGTAGGCCAATACCGGCACTCCGCAGCTGTCAACTATCTCAACCAGCTCCTGCACGTGATGCTTCTTGAGAAACTGACATTCGTCTATGAGGACGCAGTCAATAGCGTGCTTTTCGTTTTCTCTCATAAAGAGCTCCAGAATGTTCGTATCCTCGTTTACAACCATTGCCTCCCGCTGGATGCCTATTCTTGAAGTTATGACACCGATTCCGTATCTGTCATCGATGGCAGGAATAAGAGTCAGCACCTGCTTGCCCCTTTCCTCGTAGTTATATGCAACCTTAATGAGTTCAATTGACTTTCCCGCATTCATGGTACTGTATCTGTAATATAGCTGTGCCATTTTTCCTCCAATAATACATAAAACTGGTTTTTTATATATTACAATTATAATTGAAATTTGTCTAAAAATCAAATATAATGTTCCTTGTTGGTAAAAACAGTTAGAAAGGATACGTTATGGAAGATATTTTATTTTTGATACTTAGATGCCTGCTGCTGGGCGTTATCTGGTCGGCACTGCTTATCCCGGTTATATTCAACAGAGGAGGGTGGCTTAAATATCTGATAACCGTCATTGTTATTTCAGTCCTGTGTTTTTTCCTGAGAGGATATGCAGGCATTATAAATAAGATGACTGTTATCGCTCTTATCACCCTTGTCATAGCCTGGATAACATCCATGGCCGTCTTCGACAAGGAAAGCAAGGTGAAGTCAAAGGTCATAGCCTTCAGCTGTGTCATGGCAGCTCTGGCATACCTCATTTCTCTCTGGGTAGGGTTTGATATTCTGTAAAAAACGCCGGCTATTCTGCCGGCGTAAATCTTTTATATAGTTTTCCGTTTCTTTCGATGGTTTCATTCCACATTGCCGCCGGTCTTACCCAAAGGCTGCCGTCTCCGTACAGCTGTCTGTATACCACCATAGGCTCAAGGCTCTCCGAATGAGTTGCCATACCTATTACCTCATATTCTTTGCCTTTAAAATGGAGGTATTTCCCCGGCTTAACATTAATGTCCATACTTAATTGCCCTTCTTATTAAACAGGAATATAAATACTACCGCAGAAACCGCCATAAGCATCGGGTAGAACACATACGGTATGATTGCGTATGTTGTTATATCCGCTGCTGCAGCAGCATACAGCAACTGTGCTCCGTAAGGAATAAGTCCCTGCACCACAGAAGCAAAGATGTCCAGAAGAGATGCCGTTCTTTTCGGATCTATATCGTATTCTGAGCTGATTTCCTTTGCTATAGGTCCTGCCAGTACTATTGCAATAGTATTGTTGGCTGTGGCCAGGTCTACGCCCGCAACCAGAGCTGCTATGCTGACCTGTGCGCCTTTCTTGCTCTTTGTATTTTTATGTATAAAATGCAGAATAGCATCAATACCACCAAATTCTTTTACCAGTGCCCCTATGGCTGCCACAGTAATTGAAATTACGGTAATGTCATACATTGATGTAACACCGGATCCTATGCTTGAAAAAATTTCTCCTACAGGCATAGCCCCCGTAGCAACCCCGGCAATTACTGACGCCACCGTACCTGCAATTAATACCACGAAGACATTGATTCCGGCAATGGCTCCCACAAGAACAAGAATATATGGTATAACCTGCCAGATGTTGTATTCTCCCAGTTCCACCTGTGAAGATCCGTGCATTGTCATGAGAAAATACACTATGGCACTTATCACAGCCGCAGGAAGAACGATCTTGAAATTCATCTTAAACTTATCGCTCATTTCGCATCCCTGAGTACGAACCGCTGCAATTGTAGTGTCCGATATCATTGAAAGGTTGTCTCCGAACATTGCACCTGAAACCACAGCTCCCAGACAAAGAGGAAGCGAAAAATCGGTGGCCTCACTTATTCCCACTGCAATAGGTGCCAGCGCAACTATTGTGCCCACAGAGGTTCCCATAGAAATTGAAATAAAGCATCCGATTAAAAACAAGCCCAGTACAGCAAACTGGCTCGGAATAAGGGAAAGCCCAAGGTAAACCGTGCTGTCAGCACCTCCGGCAGCGGTAACTGCACCGCTGAAAGCTCCTGCTGTGAGGAATATGAGACACATAGTAACTACATTATCGTCGCCTACTCCTTTAGCACAAACTTTTATTTTATCGTTAAACTTAAGTTTAGGATTCTGAACAAAAGCCACTCCAAGAGCGATTAAAAATGCAACGATGGTCGGCATAGCATAAAAGTCTTCTGTTATAATACCGCTCCCTATAAAGAGTACCAGAAACACTATAATAGGCAAAAGTGCCGCGAAATTCCCCTTTTTCTCTTCCAAAACAGCCCCCTGTCTTTCCTTTTCATTCATCTGAACTTTTCTCCTTTTCACCTTGCAGTGCCGACAATGGCTGCTATGACAGAGAGCCTGTAAGCACTATTTTTTCTTCTGATAAATTATTTACGCTATAGACAAACAACACTCTGTCATATTCCTCAGCAATGCGGGAAATATCTCCTCTGTAAAACCTGGTGTCAACCATGGTTATTTCCGGGAAATCATTCAGAAGAAATGGCACCATTGAATTGGCAAAAGAGTCCTTTACTATCAAAAGCTTCTCTGATTCTTTCCGTTCCTTTTCCCCTGCAGTTGCCCTGATTTTAACCAACCCGTAGTTTCCGCCGAAGTATACTGCGTATTTGTCTTTTTTATTAAGGTTTTCATCAAAGTACAGCGAATCATATTCTTCTCCTTCGATTTCTACCTTCATATCAGCCTTTCTAGCGTAAGCCGATGTTTCTATAATATCAGTTCCGAGGGTTTTTAGCAATACTTTTGAGTATAATGTGCCTTTGAATTCCGAAGAAATTATCTCTGTATCACAGCTTCTTACTTTTTCGGCGGCTGCTTTATTTACCGCGGTCCCAATAAATTCCGCTGCTGCCAGCCGTGCTCCGCGCCCTGTCCAGTGGTGGTCTGTCTTAAAAAAGACATCTCCCCCATGCTTGCCTGCCATAAGGCTGTTCCTTATATCTATCATGTTGCTCCCAAAAGCGTCTGCCGCCTGACTGAAAGCTTTTCCCTCATCAAACATAATGGCATTGTCAGGCAAAAATTCACGGTATACATATGCCCCTGTTGGTACCGGCATAATATGAACATTTATTTCCTGCTCTGTGCATATTTCCGTAAAATCTTCTATACGCTGAAGATTTTTTTCATAGTTCGACCAGTCAAAGTCGTTTTCAGTTATTCTTTCAACAGCCCGTCCTCCGGTACAGAGATATACACCGTTAATGTCATTTATTCCCAAAGCTGCTTCCGTCAGGCTTTTTGCTTCAACCCACCTGTTGCGTCCTATTATCTGATCAGACAGATATTCCTCATACTTTCTCTCAAAGGTTCCGTCAAGGACTCTTTTAACAGTAAAATCCGGTTTTTCTGTCAGATACCTGTTTTCATCAGGTGAAAAAACCACATCAGGAATCAGGAGAGTTCCAATACTGAGAAATATTATAAACGCTGCAGCAGCATATATTAAAATATAACTCTTTTTTTTCACTATTCTGCCCTCCCTCTAAAATCTGAAATACAGAAACGGATTATAAGAACCGCTTACCAGAAATGCCATGGAAAAGACAAAAATAGCCATAAGAAACACCGTTTCAACAACCCCAAGCAATATATACCGTTCTCTCAGTCTTTTCGAAATAATTCCGCATACTTTCCTGACAAGCGGTGTAGAACCGATTGCACATGCGATGATAAGCCAGATTCGGCTTTCAAGAAAATAAGAGAATGCGGTGTCAGTTAAATTCCCGGAGCTTCCGAACATCATCCCTATATAGCGGATGGCTTCACTGAGGTCGTCCACAGCGAAAATAACCCATCCTATAACTATAATTACTATGCTGTATACATGTCCCACACCCGGAGGACATTTTTTCAGAACCTTGAGAATACATAGCTTTTCTGCAATCAGTATAATACCGTAATAAATTCCCCACGCTACAAAATTCCAGCTGGCTCCATGCCACAAGCCGGTCAGTATCCATACAATTAAAATGTTGGCAAGCTGACGCGGAAGTCCTTTCTTGTTCCCTCCCAAAGGAATATATACGTACTCCTTGAACCATGAACTCAGAGACATATGCCACCTCCGCCAGAATTCGGTAATACTCCGTGAAATGTATGGATAATTGAAGTTTTCAAGATAGTCAAACCCAAAAATTTTGCCGAGTCCTATGGCCATATCCGAATAGCCCGAAAAGTCAAAGTAGATCTGGAAGGTAAATGCTGCTGCTCCAAGCCATGCCGATGCTGCACTGATATTTTCCATTGAGGACAGTTCCATCCACACCGGGTATATCTGGTTTGCCAAAAGGACTTTTTTTCCGAATCCTATTATGAATCTTCGAATGCCATCTTCCACCTGTTCCGGCCTGGTTTTTCTGTCAATGAGCATTGCCTCAACATCCGAATATCTAACGATAGGTCCTGCAATCAGCTGTGGAAACAGGGTTACATAGGTACCGAAAATTATAATGTTTTTCTGAGCCTTAACTTTGTTTCTGTAAACATCGATTACATATGACATGGTCTGGAAAGTATAGAAAGATATTCCGATAGGCAGTGCTATGCCCGGCAGTGTCAATCCCGCAGCAGTCAGCTGATTTACAGTCTCAAGCACAAAGTCGGTATACTTAAAGAAACCTAAAATAGCCAGATTGCCCAGAACACAGAAAATAAGCATAGGTTTTGCCCTGTGCTTATTATTGATATTTATTTCCTTTCCGATAATCAGTCCGCACACATAATTAAATACTATTGAGAAGAGCATTATCAGAATGTATTTTGGCTCACCCCAGCCGTAAAAGATAAGGCTTGCTGTAAGCAATACGACATTTCTGACCTTTACAAACCGTTCGGGTACAATAAAGTAAGCCAGTAAAGTAACGGGAATAAAAGTCATCAAAAATACGGAACTGCTGAAAACCATCTATCTTTACTCCTTAAAATTCATAATCTTCATATTCATCGTATTCCGGTTCAAAGTAATATTCTTCTGGACCCCAGTTTAGATCGTTAATTATTTGCAGTAGTCTATCTGAAATCTCGGGAGATATTTCTCCGTCATCTCCTTCATCCAGGCTGTTTATCTCAAACTTGTAAAGAGTTTTGCCGTCAAGTGAATATGCATTGTCAAAATACAGCTCTGCGTCCCCCGCATACATGGAGTTGGCAATAAAATCGGCTACATCCCGATTAAAACCGGTTTTATCCTTCAGCATCACTGCAACAAATCCTTCGCCATTGTCAATGGCTTCCTTTATCACGGCAGGTATCTGGTACAAATCATCACATATCTTGGCATTATTAAGCATATAACAGTACTCGGTACCATTGGCAGCAGGAATTTCTGCATGATCCCACGGCCAGCTGCCGTCGTCTTTAATGCTGTCGGGAACATTGAAATATGTATATTCTGCCGTTTCTGATGTGCCTCCGTCAAAAGTAACATCCACATGATACCATTCACCATTTAGCTGCACTATATTCCATGCGTGTTCACCATTTTCCGTGGAGTGGATAATTTTACACGGAATATCCAGCGCATCCATAAAAAGTTTAAATGTAGTTGCATTTCCAACGCATATGGCATTATGAGAACGCAAAACGCCATAAGGAGTATAATTGTCTGCTGCCGCTGATATGGGATTCAGATTATCTTCTCCGTATGTTACCCATTGGTGCTGCCAGTCATACACTGCTTTTTCTTTTTCGTAGTCGGTCATTCCATCGACAATTATTTGGTCTATAATTTCGGTCATTTTATCCAGGACAAAAGCATCTTCGGTATTAAGCCGGCTTCCGTCACCATTTTTGTAGGCCGATATAACTTTGCTGTCATCATAAATATCGTGGACAGTTCCTTCCGCCTGATTCAATACTTTATTCATGCTGTCTATCATATGACTGTTCTGAACAAACAGTGCACCCATAATAACCAATAACGCCATGCAAACAATTAAAACCGACTTACCCTTTAATTTACTCTTTATATTTGAAAAGAATTCAACAGTATGTATTTTCTTTATTTCTATTCTTTCCTTAAAATGAATTTTTTCACCTTTATCAATCATTATTTTCCCCTGCTCCTTCTTTTACCTTTAATTATTCTCACTTATTACTCGTCTTATTTCTGCCTCAAAATCATCGTTACTGTTGCTTATAATCAGAACAACATAATTTCCCTGTACTATTACCGAAGCTTCATCCAGCTTCTGAACCTCCTCAGGTTTGTAGCCCGCAAAGGTTTTTCTTCTGCTCTCGATTCTATCTGTCATCTTTTGCCTTGCAATGGATATGTCATTGTTATCATTCATACGCACTATGGATATTTCGTCGGCCAGACCTCCTTCTTCGGTGTATAGAATAGCTCCGTCGCTGATATCACCATACTGAATGCCGTAAAGATTGTCAAAGCTTTCTTCATAAAGCTCTTCTCCATAACTCACCATCGTGTCAAAGCTCCCATCCGGTGCAATATTCTTACACGCATATAAGATATCACGACAAGCCGGCGAACCGGTATCTTTTGTGCATCCGGAAAACAGAAGCACGGTCACCATGCAAAAAAGTACAGCAAAAACAATTAATAATGTCTTTTTTCTGAATCTGATGTCCATCATATTCCCCTTTCGTCATTTATATTACATTATACAGACGTTCCTGAATACAGAAAAGTTTCATTTTTTTTAAATAATAAAAAAATCGCCCTTCGGACCAAGTCAGCAAAAGGCAATCTTTCATGAATGATTGGTGCCCAGACTCGGAATCGAACCAAGGACACGGGGATTTTCAGTCCCCTGCTCTACCTACTGAGCTATCTGGGCAAATCATCAAACTATAAATTTTTAAAATGGTGGGCCTTCAGGGACTTGAACCCGGGACCTGCCGGTTATGAGCCGGATGCTCTGACCAACTGAGCTAAAGGCCCATGTCAACATTTCTTAAATGGTCGGGGTGGCAGGATTTGAACCCGCGGCCCACTGGTCCCAAACCAGTTGCGCTACCAAACTGCGCTACACCCCGATATTAACTTTTAAAAGATGGCAGGGGCAGTAGGAATCGAACCCACGGCACGCGGTTTTGGAGACCGCTGCTCTACCAGCTGAGCTATACCCCTATATGGCGGAGAAGATGGGATTCGAACCCATGCGGCCCTAAACGAACCCTAACGGTTTAGCAAACCGTCCTCTTCAGCCTACTTGAGTACTTCTCCAGGCTAAACAATCTTAATGGCGGAGAGGGTGGGATTCGAACCCACGGCCCCTTTCGGAGTCACTGGTTTTCAAGACCAGCTCCTTAAACCACTCGGACACCTCTCCATCTATGAGTTCTACTACACATACTTAATCTTTTAAATGGTGACCCATCGGAGATTCGAACTCCGGACACCTTGATTAAAAGTCAAGTGCTCTGCCGACTGAGCTAATGGGTCATAAACTTGGCTGGGGTAGCAAGATTCGAACTTACGAGTGCCAGGATCAAAACCTGGTGCCTTACCGCTTGGCGATACCCCAACAGCGTTCTGAACAACCACCTTAACCTGTAAAAAAAAATGGTGAGCCCACAGGGATTCGAACCCCGGACACACGGCTTAGAAGGCCGTTGCTCTATC
>CALZFA010000012.1 GCA_945644815.1 uncultured Clostridia bacterium | reverse complement strand
GGGCATTCGTGGATACGCTTTTCCATTTTAAGTTCAATGATCATAGTGTCCTGAACATTTTCGACATTTAATAAAATTGCATCTTTCATTCCGATAAGTTTTTCTGTATAATTGTAAGTGAGCATTAGCCAAACCTCCTGCTTTTGGAATTCGACACTTTAATTGTAGCTGAGTTTGCGATAATGCTCAATTTTTTTTGCACTAAAAAATGCTGAGATAGCTGAAATTTTTTTCAACCACCCCAACATTTGACATAGAGCCATTAAAAAAGGCGGTATAAAAACCGCCTTCTCTTCGCTTAATAATTACATTATCCCTGTCAGTAATCCGCCTACCTGCACAAACAAAGGAGCAAATACTACTGCAACGATAGTCATTAACTTAATTAAGATATTGATAGATGGACCGGAAGTATCCTTGAACGGGTCACCTACTGTGTCACCTACAACGGCGGCCTTATGAGGCTCTGAACCTTTTCCTCCGAAGTTTCCTTCTTCAATATACTTCTTGGCGTTATCCCAAGCACCGCCGGCATTCGCCATCATGATTGCAAGAAGCACGCCTGCTGCCAATGCTCCACCAAGCATTCCGCCTAAAGCTTCAGGTCCTAAGATTAAACCAACAGCAAGAGGAGCAATTACAGCCATAACTCCGGGAACTACCATTTCCTTTAAAGCTGCTGCTGTTGAAATGTCAACACAGTTTGCATAGTCAGGCTTGGATGTTCCTTCCATGATGCCTTTGTCCTCTCTGAACTGTCTTCTTACCTCTTCGATCATCTGATTAGCAGCCTTACCCACTGAATTCATTGTCATAGCAGAGAACAAGAACGGAAGCATTGCACCGATGAATAATCCGATAATCACAATCGGATCCAATAAGCTGATAACTTCAAGGTTAGTAACTGCAGCATAAGAAGCGAACAGTGCCAGTGCTGTAAGAGCAGCGGAACCGATAGCAAATCCCTTGCCTATTGCTGCTGTAGTATTTCCTACTGCATCGAGCTTGTCTGTAATTTCCCTTACTTCGTGAGGTAATTCTGACATTTCCGCAATTCCACCCGCATTGTCGGATACCGGACCGTAAGCATCAACAGCAACTGTCATACCTGTTGTTGAAAGCATTCCTACTGCGGAAAGAGCAATTCCGTATAATCCTGCAAACTGGTAAGCCACAAATACACCTACACAGATAAGGATGATTGGCCATAAGGTGGACATCATTCCTACACCCAGTCCGCTGATGATTGTAGTAGCAGCACCTGTCTGAGACTGCTCAGCAATCTTCTTTACTGACTTATAGTCACCGGAAGTATATACTTCAGTAATCTTGCCGATAGCAATACCTACGATAAGACCTGCAATAATCGCGAACGCATAAGTATAATCTCCGAGCATTTGCTTGGAAAGAATAACCGTAACAATAATTACAATAATGCCGCTGATATATGTTCCCATGTTCAGAGCAGCTGCAGGGTTTCCGCCTTCCTTACCTCTTACCAGCATAATTCCGATTACTGATGCAAGTATACCCACAGCTGAGATTATAAGCGGAAATACTGCCGCTGTAGTCTCTGTGAATGTGGCGGATAAGTTAGATGTCTGAACTGCTGCCGCTGCCAGAGTGATAGCTGAAATAATTGAACCCACATAAGATTCAAAAAGATCTGAACCCATACCTGCAACGTCACCTACGTTATCACCTACATTATCTGCAATAACTGCAGGGTTTCTCGGGTCGTCCTCAGGAATTCCTGCTTCAACCTTACCTACAAGGTCAGCACCTACATCGGCAGCCTTGGTGTATATTCCGCCGCCTACACGTCCGAAGAGAGCCATTGAAGAAGCTCCAAGTCCGAAACCTGTAACACACTGGGTTACTGTAGCAAGATCTAAAACACAAACAACAACCCCCAATCCTAAAAGACCGAGTCCTGATACGCAAAGACCCATAACGGCACCGGATCTGAAAGCAATCTTTAATGCCTTGTCCATCCCGGATTCTCTTGCTGCGTTAGCAGTTCTTACATTGCCTAAAGTAGCAACCTTCATTCCGAAGAAACCTGCCAGCACGGAAAGAAGTGCACCGCATACGTAGAGAACTGCTGTAGTCCAGCTCTTTAAACCAAAACCGATTAACAGGAAGAGAACCACGATTACAATTACCATTGTCTTGTATTCTCTCTTAAGGAAAGCCATGGCACCTTCTCTGATGTATCCGGCAATTTCCTTCATTCTGTCTGTTCCTTCGTCAGCCTTCTTGATCCATGCTGCTAAACAGAAAGCAACAAAAAGACCAATTACAGCTGCGATTACAGCAAAATACTTCATGATATAATACCTCCTACTCACTTTAACGCCACATAAGAGGTACAGCTTGCCGCACCTCCATTGACAAAGTGAAATATAATAAAAAAATTAGAAACACATTTAAGCTTCCCCCGTTACTCGAACACCGCTACGACAACAATTGAAACAGCGATGAAAAGAACAGCCGAAATTGTAGTAATCTTTTCTAACAGGGCTTCATAACCTTTACTCTTTTTCTTTCCAAAGAGCTGCTCGGCGCCGCCGGCAATTGATCCGGAGAGACCGGCACTGTTTCCGGATTGAAGCAGTACACTTGCGATAAGGATCACGCTGGCAACTGCGAGTAAAATCATCAGGAAAATTTTCATCTCGTACCTCCTCATATTATAACTTGATAATTGTACCATATGCACCACATTAAAATCAAGTTAAAAGTTGATAATTTCAATAAATTTTAGCGGATCTAAGCTGGCTCCGCCTACTAATGCTCCGTCAATTTCCTCCATATTCATTATCTCCGTCGCATTTTCAGGCTTGACACTGCCACCATACTGAATTATCACGCGATCTGCAATATCTTCATCATACATTTTTATAAGAGTCTCTCTTATCAGGCCGCACATCTGATTAGCCTGAATCGGTGTAGCCGTCCGTCCGGTGCCTATAGCCCAGATAGGTTCATAAGCAATAACAAGCTTTGCGGCTTTCTCCGCCGGAATACCCCTGAGTGCGTTCTGAACCTGCTCCGCGACAAGCTTTTCCTGGAATCCCCTTTCTCTCTGATAAATATCCTCTCCCACGCATAATATAGGAGTAATCTTTGTTTCCAGCAAGGCCTTAAGCTTTAAATTAACTGTCTCGTCCGTCTCGTTAAAATACTGCCTTCTCTCGGAGTGTCCTACAATGCAGTAGTCAACTCCTATGTACTGGAGCATCGGTACAGAAACCTCACCTGTATATGCTCCTTCCTTTTCATAATGAACATTTTGTGCTCCCACACCTATACCTGTGCCCTTGAACGCCTTAACTAAGGTCTCAAGCTGAGGAAAAGGAGCACATATAGCAGCTTTTATATCCGTATCATGATAAAGTTTTTTAAATTCTTCAGCAAAAGCTGCGGCTTCATCGGCATTTTTATACATTTTCCAATTGCCCGCTATTAATGGTATTCTCATATGAATTTCTCCAGGTATTTAAGTGTTCTGATTAACTGACAGGTGTAGCTCATTTCATTATCGTACCATGCCACTATACGCACCTCGTATATGTGAGTACCGCATTGTTGAGCCAGTGTCTGAGTTGCATCAAAAAGGGAGCCGTAGCTCATTCCGATGATATCAGATGATACAAGTTCCTCTTCGGTATATCCAAATGATTCCGATGCTGCTGCTTTCATTGCCGCATTGATTCCCTCTACAGACACTGAATCTGTCATATCCTTTAATGTAGCATCCAAAATGGTAATAGAGCCTGACGGCACAGGAACTCTCTGAGCAGAACCGATGAGTTTGCCATCCAGCTCAGGAATAACAAGTCCAATTGCTTTGGCCGCACCGGTGGAGTTAGGCACTATGTTGACGGCCCCTGCTCTCGCACGCCTGAGATCGCCTTTTCTGTGAGGTCCGTCCAGCAGCATCTGATCTCCGGTATAGGCATGAATAGTGGTCATAAATCCCGTGCGGAGCTCCCTGTATTCGTTAAGCACTTTTGCCATAGGCGCCAGGCAGTTGGTGGTACATGACGCTCCCGAAATAATATTGTCTTCTGCTTTCAATGTTTCATGATTGACTCCATACACTATTGTAGGCAAGTCATTTCCTGCAGGTGCCGAAATCAAAACCTTCTTCGCACCCGAGTCAATGTGGGCCTGTGCTTTTTCTTTAGAAGTATAAAAGCCTGTACATTCCAGCACCACATCTATATCAAGAGCTTTCCAAGGAAGGTTACGGGCATCCGGCTCTGCATACACGGTAATTCTCTTTCCGTCAACCGTAATAGAATTATCGTCCCACTCCACGTCATGACCTGTATATTTCCCCTGAACAGAATCATATTTTAAAAGATGGGCCAGCATTTTAGGCGCTGTAAGGTCATTTATTGCCGTTACCTCCAATGTCGGGTCATCAAAAACCTGTCTGAAGGCCAGTCGTCCTATTCTTCCGAATCCGTTAATTGCAACTTTCATTCTGTTACCTCCCTTGTAATATAATAAAATCTTAAAAAACTATTTATCCTGAATAACAGCTATACCCGGCAGCACTTTTCCCTCAAGAAACTCAAGGGATGCACCGCCTCCCGTTGAAATATGCGTCATCTTATCAGCAAGTCCGAACTGCTCTACCGCCGCAGCGGAATCTCCCCCGCCGATTACTGTTACTGCACTGCTCTCGGCAAGTGCTTCAGCAACAGCTCTTGTTCCTTTAGCAAAGTTAGGCATTTCAAAAACACCCATAGGACCGTTCCAGACTACCGTGGCAGCATCTTTAATGACCTTTCCGTACACCTTGACAGTCTCAGGCCCGATATCCAGCCCCATCATATCCGAAGGGATCTTATCCTTAGGATAAATTCCGAATTCAGTATCGTTTTTAAATTCTCTGCCGCATACACAGTCGACAGGGAGAAGGATCGTCACACCTGCTGCCGCCGCTTTTTCCAGGAGTACTGCAGCCAGGTTAACATTATCTTTGTCGAGAATAGACGTTCCGATTTCAAGTCCCTGAGCTTTGAAAAAAGTGTATGCCATCCCTCCGCCTATAATGAGTGTGTCAACTTTTTTGAGAAGATTTTCTATTACCGGAATCTTGTCCCCCACTTTAGCGCCGCCCATAATTGCTACGAAAGGTCTTTTAGGATTTTCCACTGCATTTCCTAAGAATTTCACCTCTTTTTCTATAAGAAATCCTGAGACTGCCGGCAAATAATCGGCCACTCCTGCAGTAGAAGCATGTGCTCTGTGGGCCGTACCGAAAGCGTCATTTACAAAGAAGTCACCTAACTCCGAAAGCTCTCTGGCAAAATCTGCTCCATTCTTTGTCTCTTCTTTTCTGAATCTGACATTTTCGAGAAGCATTACCTGACCATCCTTAAGATCCGATGCAGCCTCCTTTACCTTGTCATCTACCACCCTGTCTGAGCTTATGAACACAACCTCTGTTCCTAAAAGTTGGGAGAGTCTTTCAGCTACAGGTGCAAGAGTAAATTCTTTTTTGGGTTCTCCATCCGGGCGTCCAAGATGTGACATGAGGATCACTTTAGCTCCGCCGTCTATGAGATAGCGTATGGTCGGCAATGCCGATACGATTCTTATATCGTCAGTAATGACGCCGTCCTTCATCGGCACATTGAAATCACATCTGACCAGCGCTTTCTTGCCCTTAACATCAATATCCTTAACTGTTTTTTTCATTTGGAAACCTTCCTTTGCTTGACAATACAGCCTTTGCCCCACGGAGCAAAGGCTTTTTAATTATATTATGCTTCAATTATTTATAAATTATTTATTGTCCACACTATGCATGTGTTTCAGCATATTCAACAGATTGCAGGAATATCCGTATTCATTGTCATAATATGCGATGAGCTTAAAGAAGTGGTCATTGAGTTCAATCGTCTGTCTTGAGTCGAATATAGATGTACAAGGATCACCTACAAAATCTCCGGAAACTACTTCATCATCCACATACTCAAGAACGCCTTTAAGATAGGTCTCTGAGGCTTCTTTTATTTTCTGCCTCAGCTCAGGGCCGCTTGTAGGAGTATTCAACACAACATTTACGTCTATAACGGAAACATCGGCCGTAGGAACTCTGTATGAAATCCCTGTCATTTTACCCTGAAGAGAAGGAATAACCAGGCCTACAGCCTTGGCTGCTCCCGTTGTAGAAGGAATCACGTTGCCGAATACAGAGCGTCCTGTTCTCCAATCCTTTAATGATTTGGCGTCTACAACCTTCTGTTTAGCTGTAGCAGCATGTATTGTGGACATAAGGCCTTCTTTAATGCCGTAATTGTCTTCGATAACTTTCATTAACGGAGCAAGACAATTTGTTGTGCATGATGCGTTTGAAACAACCTTCATATCAGCACTGTATGTATCATGGTTTACACCGTATACAAAGGTAGGTGTTTCCTTGTCTTTGGCCGGTGCAGAAATAATAACATGCTTTGCTCCCGCTTCAATGTGGTCCATTGCTTTTTCGGTGGTAACGTATGCGCCGGTACAATCGATGACATAGTCAACACCCGCTTCCTTCCAGGGAATCTCCAACGCATCGGAACAGGAAAAAACATCTACATGTTTCCCGTCGATATAGATACCGGACTTGTCATGGTCAAGAGCTTTTGGAAATCTTCCGAATACGGTATCATACTTAAGCATATATACCATATATTCAAGGTTTGCGTTTCTGAGATTGATCGCTCTGATTTCAATTTCAGGCATGTCCATTGCTGCACGGATCACTACTCTTCCTATTCTCCCAAATCCGTTAATTCCAACTCTAATCGCCATATTTTTTTCCTCCTGAATTCTCTTATAAATAATGACAATTTTAAATTTTGATTATGTATATCAATATCTTCTCCTCTTTGATGAGGAAAGAATATTCATACCTTCCCTGTACTTTGCAACGGTACGCCTTGAAATCTCAATTCCCTTTTTGCTTAGGATTTCAACCATATCCTGATCGCTGTACGGTTTCTTAGGATCTTCGCTGTCCACAATTTCCTTAATAAATGTTTTGATGCTGTTGGAGGACATCCCTTCTCCGCTGGAATCAGTAACGCCGCTGGAAAAGAAATACTTTATTTCAAAAACTCCTCTCGGCGTCTGCATATACTTGCCGTTGATGGAACGACTCACGGTAGATTCGTGAATGCCCAGATCCTCCGCTACCTGTTTAAGGGTGAGCGTCTTCAGATATTTAGGTCCCTTATCCAAAAACTCCTTCTGATGCTGCACCACAGAATTCACCACGTTGTATATTGTCTGTTTACGCTGTTCTATACTCTTAATGAGCCAAAGAGCCGCATTGTATCTGTTGTTAAGGTATTTAGAAAGTTCCTCGTCATAAGGGGCCTGCTTTGCCAGATTCATATAATAAGGGCTGACCATAAGCCTCGGTATTGTCCCTTCGTTTGTGATGACTTGATATTCATCATCCACCTTTTCCACGATAACATCCGGCAATACATATTTTACAGTCTCACCGCTTGAATACTGACGCCCCGGTTTAGGCTCGAGAGTTCTGATAAGGTCTGTAACCATCTGAACCTGCTCCACCGTAAGTCCTGTTGCTTTAGCAACCTTATTAAGCTTGTTTTCACCTAAATCGCTGAGATGATGAAGGATTATGTACTCTATGCTGTCTTCAAGAAGTCCTTTGGAAGCCAACTGAATAATAAGGCATTCCTCAAGGCTTCTGGCACCCACCCCTACGGGTTCAAATGTCTGAATGACATCGAGAATTTTCTCAACCTTTTCCATAGACACATTAAAACATTTCGCTACCTTGCATACATCTGCCGTCAGATATCCGTTTTCATCAATCGCCTCTACGAGATAACGGCCTATTTTTAAGTCACTGCCTTTAAGGCTGGAAAACGTAAGCTGCAGCAGCAGAAAGTCCTCCAGTGTTTCCTCTTTGCTAACAAACTGTTCAAAGGAAGTCTCGTCATGATCCTTGGAGTATTCCCACTGACGATAACTGATATCATCGTATTCGGCTTCTTTTATTTTTTCGCGCAAATCAAAATCGGAATCCTCTGCTTCCTTGCGGTCGAGAGCCTCCGTCTTTGATATTTCGGTTTCTTTTCTTTCGGTGCTGTCATATTCCAGCACAGGATTCTGCATAAGCTCTTCCTGCACAAAGGCTTCAAGCTCCTGAGTATTATACTGCAGAATCTGGATGGCCTGAATAAGCTCCGGGGTCATAGTAAGCTTTTGTGTCTGTTCAATTGTCAGGTCATATCCCAGTTTCATACATCACCTCCGCTTATGCAATTATTATACCAAAGTTTTTCTTTTATTTCAACCCCGGGAAACCTAATTGTCGTAAAGCTTCAAATAATATTATATTTGCAGAGTTTGCCAGATTGAATGAGCGTAGACGAGTATCCTCACTCATGGGGATTCTGATAGCAGTGTCTTCATGTTCTTTGATAAAATTCTCCGGCAGTCCTCGGGTTTCCTTTCCGAATAAGAACATGTCCTCGTCCCTGTACTCCGGCTCAGTGTATATATGTCCGCCCTTTGTTGTTGCAAGGAAGAGTCTTCTGTCCCCATTACCGTACTTTGTCATAAATGCATCCAGACTGTCATGTATTTCAAGCTTTACATAGGGCCAGTAGTCCAATCCGGCTCTTTTTAGACTCTTGTCGTCTATCTTAAATCCTAAAGGCTCCACAAGATGAAGCACCGTATCCGTTGCTGCACAGGTTCTTGCAATGTTTCCGGTGTTAGGTGGAATCTCAGGTTCAACAAAAACAATGTGTAAAGACATCATCGTAGCTCCTTTAACTTGGAATGGACCTTGTCTTCTTTCTACCAAGAAAGGCCCTCCATATATATTACCAAAAAAAACAGAATTTTAAAGAGTTTTTAAAGACAAAATCCTATATTTATGATAAAATCTAAAAATCAAGCTTTATGGGAGGTTCTATCATATGAAAAAGCTTACTGTTGGTATTTTGGGACCCGGCACAGTCGGCGGAGGTGCTTACCAAATCCTCGTCAATAATCATGATCTTATTCAAAAACGTACAGGCGTATCAATAGAAGTAGTTAAACTTCTTACCAGAAGACCTCGTTCGGAATATCCGGCAGATCTTCTCACAGATGACCCTGATGAGATACTGAATGACCCAAATGTTGATGTAGTCATTGAAACTATGGGAGGTATACAGCCAGCTACATCTTTTATGATTCAGGCGATGAAAAAAGGCAAACACGTGGTAACGGCCAATAAAGCTGCTGTAGCTGCTTCTTACGAGGAGCTGGTTATGACAGCTTCTGAAAACGGAGTAAAATTCCTTTTCGAGGCCAGTGTCGGCGGTGGAATACCCGTTCTCACATCAATTCAGAATCCTCTTTCCGGAAATAATTTTACTGAAGTTATGGGAATATTGAACGGTACCACCAATTATATTCTCACCAAAATGACAGAAGACGGTGCAGACTATGAAAATGTACTGAAGGATGCTCAGGCCAGAGGATTTGCTGAAGCAGATCCTACAGCCGACGTAGAGGGAATTGACGCAGCTAACAAGCTTTCCATTCTTATAGCCCTTCTTTTCGGTAAATACATCGCGCCTTCGGATATTCCGACTAAAGGAATTTCTCATGTTACAGGACAAGACATCGCTGAAGCCGCTGATGAAAATTGCATAATCAAACTTATTGCCCATGCAGTTTTAAAAGATGGCAAAATCAGCTGCAGCGTTGCTCCCGAAAAAGTGCCCATCTCCCATCCGCTGGCGGGTGTAAGCAATGAATTCAATGCCGTTTACATTACCGGAGATATGGTCGGTGAGGTTATGCTTTATGGAAAAGGCGCAGGCGCTCTTCCTACCGGCAGTGCTATCGTGGGTGACATTATTGATATTGCAAAAAATCTTTAGATTCATAGTTTTTAAGGAGGAATATATAAATGAGTTTATACAAGCAGTGGATTGACCTTATGGAAGGTCAGACAGATGAAACCTTTGAGGCTTTCTGGGAAGAATACAGCTCCACAGAGACAAGAATATATGAGCATATTCTTGCCAATAAAGATGAACATCTTAAAGGAAAATACAGCGAACTGGTCCAGCAGTTTAAGGCAGATCCTGTTATTTTTATGGGCTTTCTTGACGGTATCAACACCAGCTTAAAGTCATCCAATGACCTTGAGAATTTTACCGAAGATACGGAAATTGACCTTGATGTCGATATGGAAAAGCTTTTCTTTAACATGCTCAGAGCTGACGCAGAATACCTTTATACCCTCCCTCAGTGGGATGATGTTCTTTCCGAGGAAAAGAGAATTGAAATCGTAAAGGACTTTAAGCGTTCCAAAACAGTTCACAAGGAAAAGGAGCCCGGACGAAACGATCCGTGCCCTTGCGGTTCAGGAAAGAAATATAAGAAATGTTGCGGAGCCAATAAATAAAGACTTTAAAACCCCTGCTCAGTTGGATCCTCAAAAGTTTGACTTTTGGTGTTCGGCTCAAATCATCAGGGGTTTTTTATTTTATATAACCGTCTATTTTATAAACATGGCATCACCATAGCTGAAGAACCTGTATTTTTCCTCCACAGCAATTTTATATACTCTGAGAATATCCTCTCTGTTGTACAGTGCCGAAATAAGCATGAGCAGTGTGGATTTAGGCAGGTGAAAGTTTGTTATAAGTGCATCTATGATTTTAAATTCATATCCCGGGTAAATGAATATATCCGTATTTCCATGTCCCGGCTGAACCAGCCATAGGCCGCTTTCTTCATCAAATTGAGCAGCACTTTCCACCGTCCTTGTGGATGTAGTCCCAACAGAAACTATCCTGTCTCCTCTTTTGATGGTATCATTTATTATGTCAACGGATTCTTTTTTAATGAAATACTCCTCAAAATGCATATGATGCTCTTCAATGTTTTCAACTTTCACAGGCCGGAAGGTTCCTATACCTACATGAAGAGTCACATAGGCAATTCTGACACCCTTAGCCTCTGCCTTTTGCAGAAGCTCTTCCGTAAAGTGAAGCCCGGCAGTAGGAGCTGCAACCGAACCTTCATGACGGCAGTAAACCGTCTGATACCTCTCTCTGTCCTCCTTATTATTATCTCGTTCTATATAAGGCGGCAAAGGCATTTGACCCAGCTCTTCAAGCCTTTCCAGGAAGATTCCTTCGTATTCGAATTTCACAATTCTGGTACCGTCCTGACCATAATCCTTTATTACAGCTCTGAAAGGCTTTTTATCATCCTCGGAGAAAGATACAACATCCCCCACTTTTAAGCGCTTCCCGGGCCTGACCATGGTTTCCCAGGTGTCTCCCTCTATTCTCTTCGTAAGAAGAAATTCGATCTTTGCTCCGGTGCCTTCCTTTACACCGAAAATCCTTGCAGGCAGCACCTTCGAATTATTGAGTACCAGACAATCTCCCTGATTAAGATAATCTAAAATATCGTAAAAATGCTTATGCTCTACCTGTCCGGTGGCCCTGTCCACCACCATAAGCCTGGAAAAATCCCTTTTCTCCGCAGGGGTCTGAGCAATAAGCTCCTTGGGTAATTCATAATCAAAATCGTTAATATACATAATCTCTAAAATGTAACCTGTCTTTCTTCATCATTATTTTCGTCATCACCGGCATAGGTCAGTCCCAGATGTCTATATCCATCCTTTGACACCATTCTGCCCTTTTGGGTTCGGTATAGCAGACCTGACTGAATCAGATAAGGCTCGTAAACATCTTCTATGGTGACTCTTTCTTCTCCTATGGAGGCTGCAATAGTGTCAATGCCAACAGGACCGCCGTCAAAACGCTGAATAATTGTTGAAAGTATCTCCCTGTCCAGCCGCTCCAGTCCCATCTCGTCAACTCCAAGAGCTGCAAGACCCTCTCTGGTAATGTCAATGTCGATAGAACCGTTTCCCTTGACCTGTGAAAAGTCCCTTATCCTCTTAAGCATCCTGTTTGCTACACGGGGAGTTCCTCTGGATCTTCTGGCCATTTCATCCACTGATTTATCATCTATGGATACTCCCAAAATGCCCGCGGTCCTTTTTATAATCCGTGCAAGCTCCTCAGGAGTATACATTTCAAACTTGCCCATGACGCCGAATCTGTCCCTTAGAGGTGCGGAAAGGCTTCCTGCACGGGTTGTAGCTCCTATAAGGGTAAACTTCGCCAGATCAAGCCTTATGGAACGGGCCGAAGGTCCTTTTCCTATTATGATGTCGAGAGCATAGTCTTCCATCGCCGAATAAAGCACCTCTTCGACTGAGCGGTTAAGTCTGTGTATCTCATCTATAAAAAGTACATCATTATCGTTGAGATTTGTAAGAATTGCTGCCAGGTCGCCGGCTCTCTCAATGGCCGGGCCTGATGTTATCTTGATGTCCACTCCCAGCTCGTTTGCAATTATTCCGGCCAAAGTGGTCTTGCCCAGTCCCGGAGGACCATAAAAGAGCACATGATCCAGGGGTTCGCCTCTCATGCGGGCCGCTTCAATAAATATTTTCAGATTATCCTTTACGCCCTGCTGTCCTATATAATCATCCAGATGCTGAGGCCGCAGTCCCGCTTCCACCTTGGTTTCTCCTGACTTTGCAGATGCAGATGTGATTCTTTCATTTTCCATTATGTTCTACCTTCTCTAAAACAGACTTTTAAGAGCCCGTTTGATATATTCTTCGCCGGTAAGGCCTTCTTCCGGCACCTTAGCCACCGCGCTGAAGGCTTCAGCCTTGCTGTAGCCCAGACTGACAAGTGCGCATATTGCCTCGGTTCTTGCGTCCCCTGCCTCGGCGGCAAGAGCCGTTTCTGTCATTCCGGCAGTGCTGAGTGCGGTATCTGAAGCTCCTGCAAGCTTGCCTATTTTGTCTTTCAGTTCCAAAATAAGCCTTTCAGCTGTTTTTTTTCCTATGCCGTTAGCCTTGCTGATTTCCTTTACATCCTCGAAAAGGATAGCTCTTCTCAGCTCATCGGCAGACATGGACCCCATAATGGCCATAGCACCTTTGGCGCCGATTCCGCTTACGGTTATGAGCATTCGAAAAAGATCCAGGCTTTCCATGTTATGAAAGCCGTAGAGACTTATATCATCCTCCTTGACAATCATGGCTGTAAACACTGTTATTTCCTCGCCTTCACCATACTTGTACAGCGGAGAACCGGCAGGAATATTTATTTCAAATCCTATTCCGGAAGGTGTTTCCATAACTATCCCTCCCGAAAGAGTCATGGCATAGTAGCCCTTTATATATTTTATCAATTTTAAATTCCCTCCTTAATGCGAAACTGACGTTTTCCTACGGGGCCGGCGGAATGGCCGTGACATATGGCAGCTGCCAGTGCATCTGCAGTATCATCAGGTTTAGGCACATTTTCCAGATTAAGAATGGCCTTGACCATAGCCTGAACCTGTTTTTTATCGGCTCTGCCGTAGCCGACCAGAGCCTGCTTTATCTGCAGTGGTGTGTATTCGCTTATATTAAGTCCGTTCTTTGCGCATGCCAGTACTGCCACTCCTCGAGCCTCTCCTACAAGAATTGCGGTCTTGGCATTATTATTAAAGAACAGTTCCTCGATGGAGGCTTCCTCAGGCTCATACTCCTCAATTATTTCACACAATCCATCATAAAGAAGCTGAAGCCTGGCAGGCATGTCCATATTGGAATCCGTAAGTATTGAGCCATATGTAACCACTGAAAAACGATTTCCTTTCATATCCAGAACTCCGTATCCCAATATGGCATAGCCGGGGTCTATTCCCAAAATTCTCATAATATTTCTCCGTTTTTTTCTCCGTAAATTGTAACATACAAACATTTGTTTGTCCACATTTCTATTGAAAAAATTCATTGTCTGTGATAAAATTACAACGAGTTTATTCCACACTGAGATGCAATGAATCTCTTTTATTGCGGAGGTATGTATGAGGTATTCAAGACAGAATAAAATTATCGATATTATTTCAAACAATGAGGTGGATACTCAGGAAAAGTTGGCTGCACTGCTTAGGGAGAGCGGTTTTGAAGTGACACAGGCCACCATCTCCCGTGATATAAAGGAGCTGCAGCTGGTCAAGACCCTTTCATCTACGGGTAAATACAAGTATTCTCTAAGCAATTCCAAAGACCTCCCTGTTTCGGACAGATTTGTCAAAATCTTCAGACAGACGGTTACCTCAGTTGATCACTCGGGTAACATCATAATTATAAAAACACTTTCAGGGTGTGCCAACGCAGCAGGTGAAGCTGTTGATACAAGCAATATACCTCACATTAAAGGCTCTCTGGCCGGCGACAACACATTGCTGCTGATTGCAGACGATCCTGAAAATGTATCTGCAATCATTGACCAGTTTAACAATATGCTTTATGCGGGGGCAAAGAATGATTAATCACATAAGCATAAATAATTTTGCTATAATTGAAAATACCGAAGTGGATTTTGAGGATGGACTTAACATCATTACAGGCGAAACCGGTGCCGGTAAATCTATTGTTGTAGAAGCCGTAAGCCTTGCCTTGGGAAGCAGAGCAGACTCCTCTTCTGTTCGTACTGGTGCAGACAAAGCAGTTGTGCAGCTTATGGGAGAACTTGACGGCGAAGAAATAGTCATAAAAAGAGAGGTCTCTGCCTCCGGAAAAAATCTGTGCCGTCTTAACGGTGAAATTGTAACTCTTGCCAGGCTCAACGAGGTTAGCGGAAGGCTTGCCGATATTCATGGACAGTATGACAACCAGTCTCTTTTGAACCCTGATTATCATATAGTGCTGGTTGACTCTTACAATAAGGACAGAGTCAGTCCTGCCCGTGAGCAAGTCTCCCGGAAGTTCAGTGAATTTTCCCGCTGCCGCAACGAACTTGCTTCCCTTATTTCCATGGAAAAAGAAAATGCCCGCAGAAAAGATTTTTATAAATTCGAACTTCAGGAAATCGGCGGTGCCAACCTGAGCATCGGAGAAGATACAGCTCTGGAGGAAAGAATTTCACTTCTGCAGAACAGCGAAAAGATTTTTGAAAACATTGAAAAATCCTATGCCATTCTGACCGAATCAAGTCCTTCTCTTATTGATGGTGCCGGTGCATGTCACAGGGCAATAGACGAAATATCATCTTATTCACGTGACCTTGAAGGCGTTTCGGGCGAGTTGGAAGATATCTACTACAGACTTCAGGATATAAGCCGCAGTCTGGGAGAAATGCGGGAAAACATATCTTTTTCTCCTGCAGAACTTGATGGCCTGATTTCAAGGCTGAATTTGATAGACAATCTTAAGAAAAAATACGGTTCTTCCATTGAAGAAATTCTTGAATACAGAGATGATATTGCCTCAAAACTTGAAAAAACAGAGAACTTTGACAACGAAAAGCATCGTCTTGAAAAGAAGCTCATTGTCACAAGAAATGAACTTTTGAACGAGTGTCATGTTCTTACAGAAATAAGGAAAGAAATCGCAGCAGAGCTTCAGGCTAAAATTCTGGCAGAACTTTCAGATCTGAATTTTAAAGATGCTCAGATAGAAATTACCGTTGAACCTCTTTCCTCACCTACAGAAGAAGGAATGGATAAAGTTGAGATACTTATCTCAGCCAATCGGGGTGAACCTCTTAAGCCTCTTTATAAAATCGCTTCGGGAGGCGAAATGTCCAGAATCATGCTCGCATTTAAAAATATAATAAGCTCTTCTGATATGATTCCAACTCTCATATTTGACGAGATTGATAACGGAATCAGCGGCATTACAGCCAGCATAGTAGCAAAAAAGTTAAGGGAAATATCCTCCCATCATCAGATAATCTGTATCACTCATCTGCCGCAGATTGCTGCCGCAGGTGACAATAATTACAGAATTTACAAAGAAACCGACGGTGAAAAGACTTATACCCGCGTGGAAAAGCTTTCTGACGACGAAAAAGTTTCGGAAGTCGCAAGACTTCTGGGAGGTGCCACTATTACGGACACTACCCTTAAAAGTGCCTGCGAGCTTATCTCAGTCAGCCACAGCTGACAGACAAAGGATGGCAAAGACGGACAAGGCTCATATAAAGCTCTTGTCCGTCTCTTTTTACCTTAATTATTATTTATTCTATTTTTCTATATCCTGCCTCATATCAAGACTCCATGAGCTGAGATCAGTGTGCAGGAGATCGTGGGCCTTGTGAGATAAAGGTTTATCCAGGTATTCGCTGTATGTAAGCTGTACCGCCGGATTCTCATGTGAAAATCTTATTTCATTTATCTTATCCAATCCATAAAGCTTCTTCGCACGATCGCCGGCCAGTTCCTCGCCATCTTTAAATGGCTGACCACCTCCGCCTACACAACCTCCCGGACATGCCATAATTTCAACGAAATCATAAGCAACCTGACCTTTTTTTACAGCCTCAACCAGTTTTCTGGCATTGCCCAGTCCGCTGGCTGCAGCAACCTTAAGCTTTGTGCCTGCAAGATCAAAAGTTGCCTCTTTCCAGCCATCCATACCTCTCACATTTTTAAATGCGTCAGGCTCAGGGTTTTCACCTGTTACAAGAAAATATGCACTTCTGAGGGCTGCTTCCATTACACCACCGGTAGTTCCGAATATGACGGCAGCACCAGAGCCTTCACCAAATATGTCATCAAACGGCATATCGATAAGATCCTGAGGTTTGATGCTGTCACTTCTTATAAACCTGTCAATCTCTCTGGTAGTGAGAACAAGATCAACATCGCTTCCATGTCCGCTGCTGTTTACCTGTTGAACACTTCTTTCATATTTCTTTGCTGTGCAAGGCATAATAGAAATTGAGTATACCTTGTCCGGATCAATACCTAATTTTTGTGCAATATATGTCTTTGAAAGTGCTCCGAACATCTGCTGAGGTGACTTGGCGGTGGAAAGATCCCCTACCATATCAGGATACTGAGTCTTCATAAATCTGACCCATCCCGGGCAACAGGATGTATACATAGGCCATGTATACCTGTTCCTGTTAGCAAGTCTGGCCAGAAATTCGCTTCCTTCCTCCATGATTGTCATATCGGCAGTGTAGTTGGTATCGAAAACATAGTCTATACCTATTTTTTTCAGTGCACATACAAGCTTGCCCATGCTTGCATCTTTATCTTTAAGTCCAATCTGTTCGCCCCAGGCGGTTCTGACTGCAGGTGCTACCTGCACTACGGTGATCTTTTCCGGGTCCGCCAGAGCTTCATTCAAAGTGATCCTGTCGTCCCTTTCTCTCAAAGCTCCCACCGGACAATGTGTTATACACTGTCCGCAAAGTGCACATTCCATATCATTTATGTCATTATTTTCATGAACACCTATGGTGGTTCTGAAACCGGAACCTATAAGATTCCATACCCCCAGACTCTGTATTTTTTCGCAGACCTGGATACACCGCATACACTTTACACACTTAGAAGCATCTCTTACAAGGGGAAGATTTATATCCCACCTTGCCTTTTCTGCTACATTCTCATAATCTGTCATTATAATACCCAGATCGTTTGAAATCTGTTGCAGAGTACAGTTTCCGCTTTTTATGCAGCTGGCACAGTTAGCATTGTGGTCTGAAAGAATAAGTTCCACGTTGATTCTTCTGTGGCTGCGTACTCGAGGACTGTTGGTGTAAATTTCCATACCTTCCTCACAAAGAGTATTGCAGGCTGTTACTAATTTCTGCATGCCTTTTATTTCAACGACGCATACTCTGCATGCGCCAATCTCGTTGATATCCCGCAGATAGCAAAGGTGCGGGATATGGATGCCTACCTTTTCAGCTGCATCCATTATAGAGGTGCCCTCCTTTACGGAAACTTCCTGACCGTTTATTATCAGCTTTACCATTTGGTATCCCTCCCTCCTCTGAAAGAACCGAAACCGTGGTAATCACAACGCAGACATCTTGAAGCCTCCATCATGGCTTCTTCAAAGCTCATACCCTGTTCCACCTCGTCAAAGTCGTTTCCTCTTTGTTTTGCATATCTTTCTCTCATCTCAACACGTCCGCAAGGCAAACTGTCACGCGGAACAGGATCAGGTATTTCCACGTCAACCTCAATTTCATGATTGAATCCCAGATATGTATCAATGTTTGCCGCAGCAACTTTTCCTGCAGCAACGGCATTTATAACCGTGGAAGGTCCCGTTACACAGTCGCCCCCGGCATATATTCCTCTAACCGTATCAACTACACTGCCCCTTGTCGCCTTGATATTCCCCCTGAATACAGGAATGCCGAACTGCTCGAAAAATCCGATGTCTGTCGCCTGTCCGATAGCAGAAATAATGATATCGCACGGAATTTTCTGCTCCGGTTCCGAAGAATCAATTGGTCTTGGTCTTCCGGAAGCATCTGCCTGTCCGGCAATCTGAGGCTTTACCCAAAGAGCCTTTACCTCGCCGTGTTTATCCGTTTCAATCCTTGACGGAGCTTTAAGCTGAATCAGGTCACATCCTTCTGCAATTGCGCCGCCGATTTCGTCAGGAAGAGCCGTCATATCATCTCTTCTTCTTCTGTAAACGATGCTTACGTCTGTAGCTCCCAATCTCTTGGCTGTTCTTGCAACATCCATCGCAACATTTCCACCGCCGATTACGACTACTGCTTTTCCCTCAAAGTCAGGCATCGCATCATCGCCAATTCCTCTGAGCATCTCTACTGCAGGAATAACTCCTTTTGCGTATTCGCCCGGTATTCCTATACTCTTTGCGTTATGCGAGCCTATGGAAATATATATTGCATCATAATTATCTCTTATTTCGGACATAGACTCAGGTGATGAAATATCATAGTCGCATTTAACCTGAACTCCCGTTGAAAGGATTGCGTCTATATCCCACTGAAGTCTTTCTCTAGGCAGTCTGTAATTAGGGATTCCATAGCGAAGCATTCCGCCCAGCTGTGAGCGTTTCTCAAATACAGTCACTTCATGTCCCATAATAGAAAGAAAATATGCAGCAGACAGTCCTGAAGGTCCTCCGCCGATTACAGCTATTTTCTTTCCTGTATCGTCCATCTTTTCCGGAACAGGAACATCGCCGCAGTTATCTACAGCAAAACGCTTAAGCCCTCTGATATTGATCGGCGCATCTATAAGATTTCTTCTGCATCTTGTCTCACATGGGTGCTCGCATATAAGAGCGCAGACTGTAGGAAAAGGGTTGTCCTTTCTGATAAGTCTGACCGCATCCTTATATCTTCCTTCCCTTACCAGCGCTGTATAGCCCGGAACATCCACTCCTGCAGGGCATGTTGCAACACAAGGAACCGCCTGCATGTTAGACCTGATATATTCTGCACATGTTCTGTTTTTTATATGAGATTCAAAGTCTTCTCTGAATCCTCTGACTCCTCTCAGCACCATATTTGCCGCCTCTGTCCCTATAGCGCAGTCTGCCATGGCGCTGATTGCTTCCGCCGTTCTTTCCAAAAGTTTTATAGATTCCATATCCTTTTCTCCGTCAATATCCAGGATATTGTCTATAATCTGCTGAAGCTGCCCAAGCCCTACACGGCACGGAACACATTTTCCGCAGCTTTGTGAATGGCAAACTCTCAGAAATGCAGCCGTCAAATCCACAGGACATTGTCCCGGCGGACTTGCGATAATTCGTCTCTCCAGGTCTTTATACAGACCCTCTACCGTTTTCTGAGCTGTATCTCGCGATTTGATGTATAATCTGTTCAACGCTCTCCTCCTCTTTGAAATAATATATATATAATGAAATATCATCCCTCAGTATGTCTAAGCTTCTTATTCAGCATACTGAAATCGATTTCCATTATAAAAACACTGGCAACCATGAGAACTGCGCCAAAATACGATTTAGGCGACAAAACTTCATGTGCAAAAATAACGGCCACTATGGCGGCAAATACAGGCTCAAGAGCAAAAATTACTCCTGTATGAGCTGCCGTTGTATACTGCTGAGCCACAGGCTGAATTACAAATGCTACGCCTGTACAGAAAATGGCCAAAAACAACACCGCGCCCCATATTTCAGGAGATGTGGGAAAGTGAGGCTGTTCTGTAACAAAAGCTAATACCAGATTAAACACACCTGTAACCCCCAGCTGGAAAACGCCCAGCTGGTATGCATCGACCTCTTCATGAGAAACGGCTTTTTCTGTCAGCAGCAAGTCTATTGCATAAGCAAAAGCGCACATCAGGCAAAGAATATCCCCTTTGAGATTATCCATATTAATTGAAAAATCGTCCTTTAATGTGAGAAGGGCTATACCCGCAAAACACATGAGCACAGCACTTACAACCTTTTTATCCTGCTTTTTTTTCAGGAATAACCTGCTAATCAAAGGAGTGAAAACCACAGTCATAGCACAAAGAAAGCCTGAGTTTGAAAGTGACGTGTTCTTAACACCAAATGTAGCTCCTATGTAAACAAAAACCAGTGCTACTCCAACCAAAACGCTGTATTTTAAAGTGATTTTATTAACGGTTTTAATCTTATTCCAGGAAATCGCCAGGGCAATAAAAAAAGCACCGAGAAATCTGTGGGCATTAAGAGTGAACGGATCCATGTCCACAAGGCTTATATCCATCAGATAATAAGAAACACCCCAGCAAAGGGTCACAAGAATAAGCATCATATCCGCCTGTATCTGTTTTTTGTTTTTCATAATCTATATCCTTCCCACCAGCAGCTCCAGAGCAAGGCCCTGCTCCATTGCGCCTGTTTTTATATTTCTGTCTGTTTCGTATATCTGCGAAAGGACGCTGCGCAGCTTTTCAACGGTAAATTTGTCTGCAAAACCCATGGCTTTTTTTACTCTGAATTCATGAATCCTGAGTTTTGAGATTATTGCTGCAAGGCTCAGTCCTTCCTCTTTAAATTCTTTCACTTCCAGCATTAATTCAAAATGCCTGGACAGAACACCTATAATGTTAAAGATGTCATTGCCTGAAGCCATAATATTATGCAGCAGCTCAAAAGCGGCGTCTTTTCGATTGTTGCTTACAGCATCAAGAAAATTAAACACAAATGTGTCCATATCACCGTTCATAGTGGCGGAAATATCCTCTTCCGTCACTCTTTTCCCGTCACAATAGGCGATTATCTTTTTTATATCGTTTTCAAGATTATATATTCTGTATTCTGTATCCTTGTTAAAATAACCTGACTCGTCCAGTAAATACCTTAAAGTGTCTCCTGTAATGGAAACACCGGCCTTTTTAAACCGCTTTTCGGCAAAAGCCGCAAGTTGGGCATAGTCCAGCCCATCAAAGAAATATGTTTTACAGTTCTTTTTAATTTCTTTGACCAATTCACTTTTTTCTTCCGGAGATGCGGCCGAAAAAACAAGTATGACTCCGTCATTGGGATTTTTAATGCAGTCTAAAATTTTCTCTCTGTCATGGACGGTAAATCCCTTAGGATTTATGGTTTTAAGCGGCATGAAATCCTTGGCCCATACCAATCTTTTTTCGGAAAACATTGAAAACATTCCCGCCGCCTCGATAAGATCATCTGCGCTACAGTCATCAGAAAGCTTCACGTAATCAATAGACTCTGTCCCCGGGCTGATAAAACGCTTGGCTATCTCTCCAACTGCCCAGTTTATCAGATACTCCTCTGAACCATACATAAAAATTACAGACGGTAAATTGCCTTCCTTGAGATCCTGACTGAAAATCCTGAAAGCATGCTGCTTTTTTTTATATTTATCTGCCATATGTTAATTTATTCTCCGTTTCCTGTTACGGTATGGCAGATTATTCCTTTTTTTCTAAAAGAAAAACCCACTGCTCCGTTCAGATCGTTTCTGTATACCATTATACCTTTTTTCATACATTTTTCAATAATTTTTGGAGAAGGATGACCATAAATATTTTTGCCTGTCTGTATAACTGCATAAACCGGATTTACAATTTCAAGAAACTCTTCACACGTGCTTGTGGAACTTCCGTGATGCCCTATTTTCAGGACATCGGCCTTAAGCTTATCTGTGCCCGAATATTTTTCCATCATTCTTTTTTCGCCGATTTCATCCAAATCTCCTGTAACAAGTATTTTATAGCCTTTATAATAAATCATGAAGACAGAGCACATTTCATTTTCCTCCTGCCCATTGTCCCCGGATATTTGCTCCGGCCATAATGTCTCAATTCTTATATCCCGATCAATTTCGATTTCTGTGCCTGCGGTCAATCCCTTTGACAGTTTTTTTACATTAAAAACATCAGACAGTTCATTGAGCCCCTTTATGTGATCCATGTGTTCGTGGGTGGCTATAGCCAGGTCTATATCTGCCGTGCCGTTTTTAAGAAGATAGGTCTTGAGAATTTTTTTGCCTACATTGTAATCTGCAGCTCCACCTCCGTCTATAAGCACATCTGAATTACCGGCTTTGATATGCACACAATCCCCCTGTCCTACATCCACAAAAATCACATGATCATCGGATACCGGACAGTATACAAGCAGCTGAACCATAAGCGACAAAAAAACTATTGTACACACATATAAACCGAATAATCTTTTTTGACCTCTCATTTTTATTATGACTCGTGTCTCCGATGAAAGAAAAAACATCAGTAAGGTTGCTGCCAAAACAATCCATATAGGTGGAGATTCAACATCAAAACCGCCATGCCCGTCTATGGATGTCATCTTGTTTATATAAAAAATCATGCTTCCCACAGCATCAATTATACTTTCAATTGCTCTTATTTCTCCAAAAAAAACGAATACAATAAATCCCACTGCCGACAGCGGCACAAAAAATCCTGCCAGGTATATAACTGGTATGTTTGCTGCCAATGCCGTAACAGATATATAGTTGAACTGGTAAATCTGATACGGCAGCAGACCCAGGTACACCGACAGCATTACGGCTGCATTATCGGGAATTTTTACAGGAATTAAAGGTTTTAAAAAAACTATGGAGCATATTGCCAAAAATGACATTTGAAATCCGGCTCCGAAGATTACATAGGGGTTCTTCCCTATGAGTATCAGTGCCACTGTACTTGCGGCTGTCAGCATATCATATCTTAGGTCCGCAAACCTTGCAAACACGCTCATTCCTATCATCAGCACTGCTCTGCCTACAGACGGACTCCATCCTGAAAGCTCTCCGTAGGTGTACAATACAAAAGTCAGCGCAATCAAGGCAGCTATATTCTTTTTTCTGCCTGCAAGTTTCTGATATATTCGGTAAATCAGTCCTACATGAAGTCCGCTTACCGCAAGAATATGTGCTGTGCCGTTTTTTCTAAACAAATCGTAGGCATCCTCATCCAGAAAGGAAGTATCACCAAAAAGCACGCCCATAACCATACCTCTGCTTTCATCTGATAGACTGTGGCAAAACTTATGCTTCTTTTCGCAGAGTTTTCTTTCATATCTTTCCCTCATAGTAAGACTGCCCGGTTCTGTCTCAATTGTATTAACTGATGCCACTGCTCCGATTCTGCGACTTTTGAGGTATTTGGCATAATCAAAGCAATAGGGATTTCTCCTTCCTGACGGTCGTTCCAGTTTTGTCTTAAATGATATCCTGCTGTTTAACAGTTCCCAGGGGTGTTCTTCTTCACCGTAAAAGTTGAGGAGAACATTTTCTTTCAGATTACATTCAGCTCCGTCGGCTCTTTCCGGCTTTACTGTAAGTCTCAGATAGTCATCCTTCTGCTGAACTTCAACAACCTTTCCGGTAAATACAATGCTTCGCTCAAAAAAGACTTCGTCGATTTCTCCGGACAAAGGTATGCCCATAAAATCAAAAGCATACAGAAAAATCAAAACAATTACTAAAAGATAAAAACATTTACGCCTCACAATATCTCCTCCTTGTTGTTTTCTTAGAAAGATATCAGAAAGCGTTTAAATCGAATCCAAATTTTTTTTACATTATATTACAATACTTTCGAACATGCAAGAAAGTGTTTGGCAATAATAAGTAAATATGGTATACTATAATACGAGTTTTTATGTTTTTAACCTACAACAGAAAGCGGGTGAGCAATTTGAGTAATTATGATGATTTAAATTCTAAAAACGAAAACGTTTCTGATACAGAACAGCAGCACTCCAGAAGGGCCAGAAAACAGCACCGGGAAGAATCGGAAAATGTTCAGCATACAGGATCAGAATCGTGCTCTGATAAAAAAATAAAGGCTTTTTCTTTTCTTTCAAGGAAGACTTCTGATAGCGCTGAGTCTGCTGAAGGTGGAAAGAAATATAAGATTAATAAAAAGCAGCTTTTAAAGTTTATCATTTGTGTTTTCCTTGCTATAGCTCTTATGGTTGTAGCATATGTGGCGGTAATCATTATTCGAGCACCAAAAATTGAAACGGATAACATTTACAGTCTTCTGTCACAAAGTTCAGTTCTTTACGACGATGAGGGTGAGGTAATTGACAATGTTTTCGGAGACAAAAACAGGACAATCGTAAGCATAGATCAAGTCCCCGATCATGTGCAGAAAGCCTTTATCGCTCTTGAGGACAAGACCTTTGAGAAGCATCACGGCTTTAATATCATCCGTATTTTCGGTGCCGTAAAGGATGCTGTTATTCACGGGGGAGGAATTAGCGGCACCAGCACTATTACCCAGCAGCTGGCAAGAAACCTTTATCTTGAAGATACTATGAGCAAGCGCTCTATAAACCGAAAAATTACCGAGGCATATTATGCCGTAATACTTGAAAGCAAACTAACCAAAGATGAAATACTGGAAGCCTATTTAAATACCGTTAATTTTGGAGCAGGTTACGGTGTTCAGACAGCATCACAGGCATATTTTTCCAAGGACATTGAAGATGTAACCGTTGCCGAAGCTGCTGCATTAGCTGCTTTACCGCAGGCACCTACTGCATTTGCTCTTGTTCAACAGGTGTCAGCTGATGACATTACAGAAGATACCGAAAATCTCATCGTTAAAAACGGTGATGTTGCATATGTATGGAATGATGCGGCGTCAAACAGAATGAAAACGTGTCTCAAGCTTATGCTTGAACAGGGTTATATTACAGAAGCAGAGTATGAAGAGGCTTCTAAAACAGAAATAAAAGACATTGTAAACCCTACCATCGACGCTTTAAATACTGTTTCCAATTATTTCGCTGACTATGTAATCAAAACCGTTATACAAGATCTTCAGGATGAATACGGTTACGACTACTCCCGTGCCAGCAAGATGGTATACAACGGAGGCCTTCAGATATATACGACTATGGACTCCCAGGCGCAGTCGGTTATAGAAAAGGAATTTAAAAACGATTCCAACTTTCCTAAGCCTGTTAACTATTCAAAGGACAGCAACGGAAACATAAAAAATCCAAACGGTGGTGTACTGCTTTACGCATATTCAAACTATATTGAAAGCGACGGCAGCTTTAAGCTCAAAAGTGATGAATACAAAAAGAATGAAGACGGTTCTCTTACTATTTATAAAGGAAAACGACTTCTCATATATAACACCACTGTTCAGGGCAAGACAGACTACAGTGTAGAATTCAAGAGTATGTACACCATCGAGAACAGCAAATTCTACTCGATTTCCGGAGGCTATATCAATATTCCACAGGAATACAAGTCAAGAGATTCAGAGGACAACCTTGTTGTATCAGCCAAGTTTTTCGAGGATTACCCTAACTTCTTCACTGAAGATGGAGACAAACTTTCAACAAAGGACTTCTCATTGAAGCAGAAAGTTATACAACCTCAGGCTGCTATGACAATTATCGACAATAAGACCGGTGCCGTAAAGGCTATGATAGGCGGCAGAAATACAGTAGGCAGAATGCTCTTTAACAGAGCCACTTCCCCTCGTCAGCCGGGTTCGTCTATAAAACCTATAGCCGTTTATGCTCCTGCCCTGCAGCTTAGCTATGAGCTTTCTCAGGACGGGAAGACATTTACCGCTGTAGACAACGGTTTTGACCGGCAGGGGGCCGAACTTTGGGGTGACTATCTCACTACTGCTTCTATCGTGGATGACGAACCTACAAAGATAAACGGCAGGACATGGCCTGTAAACTCATATCGTTCATATAGAGGTCTTTACACCTTCAGAACTGCCCTTCAGCAGTCTGTAAACGTATGTGCGGTGAAAATTCTGTCACAGGTGGGCGTAGATTATGCCTTTGACATTGCTCAAAAATTCGGAATAACTACCCTTGTGAAAGAAGGAAGCAGCAACGATCTTAATCTGGCAGCCCTTGGTATGGGTGGAATGACAAAAGGTGCCAGCACTTTAGAAATGGCCAGTGCCTACTCAGCCTTTGTAAACGAAGGCGTTCATAAGAGCTATTCCTGCTACACAAAAGTTACCAACAGAAACGGCGATGTTCTCCTTGAGCCGACAGTTACAGAGACCAAAGTACTTGACTCCGGAGTTGCCTGGATTATGCGGGATGTGCTTCAGACTGTAGTCAGCGAAGGTATAGGGTCTTATGCAAGGGTTTCAGGTATGAATGTAGGTGGTAAAACAGGTACAACTTCCGACAGTTACGATATCTGGTTTGATGGTTTCTCTGCCAACTATTCTGCTTCGATATGGATAGGAAACGATGTGAACATCAAACTTTCATCTATGTCACCGATGGCAGCCAGACTGTGGGGAAGAATTATGGGACAGGTCGATGGTGCAAGAGGAGGCACGTACTCAAGCAGACCTTCCAATGTAGTTTCTGCAACCATAGACACCAAGAGCGGCCTGTTGGCTACGGAGGAAAGCACAAGCACACGCACCGAATACTTCACTTCAGGTACAGAGCCAAAAGAAGCCGGAAGCCTTAACAATACTGTTCAGATTTGCACAGATTCAGGATATCTTGCAACTCCATCCTGCTCACATACCACATCTAAATCCGGTATACTCAGGCCATATGTTCCGAGCAGCAAGGTAGGCGATATAAAAAAAGAACTTCCTCACTATTATTGCAACCTTCATAACCCTAATCCTGATGTCTATCCGGCAGAACCGGGTAAAACAGTTACAATAGTTGAGGAACCTATTGTAGAGCCGGATCCGGAGGAACCCGAAGAGCCTGTAGAACCCGTAGATCCTGTGGACCCTGAAGATCCGGTAATTCCTCCTGGCGGCTCGTCCGAAAACGGTAAAAATAACAGAGGCAGCTGACTTTAGATAGATACAGAAAACTTTTAGATGCATAAATAAATAATAAAAAAGCCCTATGTCAAATGTTGGGATGGCAAAAATTCTTTTCAGCCACCCCAACATTTATTATAGGGCCCTTTTTTAATAATCTTTTATTTTAGAATTTTTTGAACGCTCTCACTCTCTCCACAACATCTTCAGCTT
>CALZFA010000011.1 GCA_945644815.1 uncultured Clostridia bacterium | reverse complement strand
TTTAATCCTAAGAGCGGCAAAATTCAACACCTCACTGTAATAAAAGAGTCAGGTAAAAGGTTGACAATAATATAACAATAAGGTTATAATTTTATTGTATTTTAGTGCCATGAAAAAAATGGAGGAAATTCAAAATGAAAAAGTTATTTGCTATTTTAATGTGTGCACTGATGGTGGTAGGAATGATTCCTGCTCTTGCTTTTGCGGAACCGGCAGAAGACATTACGATTTTCTACACCAACGATGTACATACCTACATTGACAAAGCAGCTGAAAAGGGCTGGCGATATTCCGAAATAGCTGCCCTTAAGGAAGCGGCAGGAACAAACGCATTGCTTGTGGACTGCGGAGACCATGTTCAGGGTACGGCTTATGGCTCTATGGACAATGGCGCGACTGTAATTGAGCTTATGAAGGAAGCCGGATATGACGCAGCGACCTTGGGGAATCATGAGTTCGACTACGGTATGCTGAGGGCTCTTCAGATTACACAGAACGGGACCATACATTATCTTTCCTGTAACTTTTATGAAGAAAGCAACGGAGTCAGAGGAGATAACGTGTTGGACAGCTATAAGATTTTCCCTGTAGGCGGGAAAAAAGTAGCTATTATAGGAATAACCACTCCTGAGTCCTTTACCAAGTCGACTCCTGCATATTTCCAGGATGGAAGCGGCAATTACATTTACGGCATAGCAGGCGGCACAGAGGGTGTGGCTCTTTATGCTGACGTGCAGAATGCAATTGATGCTGCAAAGGCAGCCGGTGCTGACTACATTATCGGCCTCGGACATCTCGGTACAGATAGCGGCTCCGCACCTTGGAGATCGACTGATGTCATAGCAAATACTTCAGGACTTGACGCTTTTATCGATGGTCACTCACATTCGACAATAGAAGGCCTGCAGGTTAATGATAAAGACGGAAAACCCGTTATCCTTACCCAGACAGGCTCATATCTGGAAAATGTAGGAAAAATGACAATCGATGCAGATGGAAATATAACAACCAAGCTTTTATCGGCCAGCGACAAGGGAGAAATAACCCCTAAAGCATCAGTGAAAACCATCGAAGATAACTGGATTGCATATATTGATGAAAGCCTGGGTCAGGTAATCGGTTATGCAACCGTGACTTTCGACAACTACGATACGGAGGGCAAGAGACTTGTCCGCAAGCAGGAAACCAACACAGGAGATTTTGCGGCAGACGCTCTGTACTATCTCTTTGACAATATGGATCTGGACGTTGATGTTGCAGTTATGAACGGCGGCGGAGTAAGAAACAATGCTATTACCGGTGAGCTCACATACAAGAGCTGCAAGGCAATTCATACTTTCGGCAATGTGGCATGTCTGCAGCAGGTTACCGGGCAGCAGCTTCTGGACGCTCTGGAATGGGGAGCAAGGGATTACGATACCGAGTGCGGAGGCTTTCTCCAGGTATCCCATATCAAATACGAAATAAACCCATACATTCCATCAACGGTTCAGAAAGACGAGAAAGGTGTATGGACAGGAGGCCCTACAGGCGAATATCGCGTACGCAATGTTCAGGTGTTTAACAAAGAGACCGGCAAATACGAGCCGCTGGATTTAAACGCTAAATATAATCTGGCAGGTTACAACTACACTCTTCGTGACCTTGGAGATGGCTTTGCCATGTTTAACGGTGCTGTGAACATTCTGGATTATGTAATGGAAGATTATCTGGTGCTTGCCAATTACATAAAATCATTCCCGACTAATGAAGACCAGCTTCCGACCATAACCGCAGAGAATTCACCTTACGGTGAAGTTACCGGTGAGGGCAGAATCGTTGTAAAATGCAGTCACGACAAGGTGGACAAGGATATAGACGCAAAAGCGGCTACATGCACTGAGGACGGATATACAGGAGATACGGTCTGTGTATTTTGCGGCCAGGTTCTGGAAAAAGGTGAAACCATAAAATCTGAGGGACACAAATATGAAAACGGAAAATGCACCGTATGCGGAGAAAATATTCCTAAGACAGGAGATGAAAATCTGATGGGAATTTGGGCAGCAATTCTGCTTCTCAGCGGATGCGGCGCTTTTGGCACGGTAGTTTACGGAAAGAAGAGAAAGTATTCTGAAAAATAACACTGTTCGTGGGATAATACAGGCAGTCAGCCGATTTCAGGCCGGCTGCCTGTTTTTCTTCATTGCACAAAAGCTGTGATTATGGTAAGATGAAGAAAAACATTGGAGAGTAAAGAACTGTAACAGATGAGTATAAATAAATTAAAAGTTGCTTTTCATACCTTAGGCTGCAAGGTCAACCAGTATGAGACTGAGGCTATGAAGGAGCAGTTCAGGGCGGCAGGCTGCACTGTAGTGGGAGAGGAAGACACAGCGGATGTGTATGTAATAAACACCTGCACAGTAACTAATCTTGCAGACAGAAAATCACGCCAGTATATAAGAAGAATGAAGAAAAAGTGTCCTGAGGCGGTGATAGCCGTAACAGGCTGTTATGCCCAGGTAAAGCCGGAGGAGGTGTCTGCCCTTGAAGAGGCGGACATTGTAGCAGGAACAGGAGAGAAAAATAACATTCTTTCCTATGTGCAGCAGTTCATGGAGGAAAGGCAGCGTCAGACGCATATAAAAAGCTACGATGAGCTTACCGGCTACGATGATAAAGGTGTTATAACATCAATGGAGTCCAGAACCAGGGCATATATCAAAATACAGGAGGGCTGCGACAGGTTCTGCTCCTACTGTCTGATTCCCTTTGCGAGAGGCCATGTGAGAAGCCGTAACCCGGAGGAGATTACTGAGGAGGCCGAGACACTCATCAGGCAGGGCTTTAAGGAAATAATACTCACCGGAATAAATACGGCGCTTTATGGCGCAGAGGAAAACTTCAGCTATCCTCTGAAGCCCGATGAAGAGGCAGCCGGAATGAGAGGGATTGAAATTATTATCAAGAGAATAAACGATCTTGAGGGGGATTTCCGTATACGCCTCAGCTCTCTTGAGCCTACAGTCATCAACGCTGCCTATGTCAGGGAGCTTATGAAATATGATAAGTTGTGTCACCACCTGCATCTGTCGGTGCAGTCAGGCAGCAACCATGTGCTGAAACTTATGAACCGCCGATATGACCGCAGCGAGTATCTGGAGATTGTAAAGGTTCTAAGGGAATTCGATCCACTTTACGGGATTACCACAGACATTATCTGCGGATTTCCGGGAGAGACAGATAAGGACTTTGAGGACAGCCTTGATATAATAGAGCAGGTAAAATTCTGCAAGGTTCATGCTTTCAGGTACTCAAAGCGACGGGGAACAGCGGCAGCCCTTATGGAAGGACAGGTATCCGGTGAAGTTAAAAAACGGCGCAGTGACAGGCTTATAGAGGCCGGAGAGAAAGCAGCGGCCGAGTTTATGGAAAGCTGCCGGAATTCGGTAAGGCCTGTTCTGTTCGAGGAAGTCTGCGGCACACTTGTTGCCGGATACAGCGATAATTATATCAAGGTTTATGCCGAGGGCGGAGAAGATGATCTGAACAGAATCAGAAATGTAAAGCTCTCGGAAAATTATAAAGACGGAATGAAAGGAGAAATTGAGTAATGGCAGACTGTGTATTTTGCATGATTGCAAACCATGAGATACCGTCAAATGTAGCTTATGAGGATGATCAGATTATATGCTTCCACGACCTGGAACCCCAGGCGCCTGTACATGTACTTGTGATTCCGAAGAAACATATAGAATGTATCGATGCCCTGACTGGGGATGACAAAGAGCTGATTGCACATCTCATGCTTAAAATCAAAGATATTGCTGCGGACCTTGGCCTTGAAAACGGCTACAGAGTAGTCAGCAACAACGGTGAAGACGCTTTTCAGACTGTAAGGCACCTTCATTTCCATATTTTGGGAAAGAGAAAACTGACCTGGCCACCGGGCTGAATCGGCAGCTTTTTCTGTTGGGTACTTCCGGTTTTGATGCCACCCTTTTTTGATACCACTCTTTCCACGAAATTATATAAAAACAGGCAGACCGCAATGGTCTGCCTGAATAGGTGCAATCTACTTTTTCAGAAATTCTTCTACCAGCTTTTTCACCATACCGCCGTCTGCCACACCCTTAACCCTGGCCATGACAGGACCCATGAGCTTACCCATATTCTGCATGCCGCCTTCAATTCCGAGGGAGGAAGCAGTCTCAGCGATAACATCACGGAGCTTTTCTTCGGAAAGCTGCTCCGGCAGGTATCTCTGAAGAACCTGAATTTCTGCTTTATAGGAGTTTATTAAATCTGTTCTTCCGGCTTTTTCAAAATCAGCGAGGGCATCTTTTCTCATTTTAACCTGTTTTGACAAAACAGCAATAATGCCTTCATCGTCAAGCTCTTCCCTATGGTCAACCTCATACTGTTTAACCGCAGCCCGAGCAAAACTTATAGTATTCTTGGCAACCTCATCTTTAGCTTTCATAGCTTCCTTGAAGTCTGCCATAAGTTTTTCCTTAATTGCCATTTGATTTTTCACCTCGATTCATCGGTGAGAATATTTGCGTACTGAAATTAATATTTCTTAGCCTTTTTTCTTGCGGCTTCAGATTTTTTCTTTTTTCTTACGCTTGGTTTTTCGTAGTGTTCTCTTTTTCTGAGTTCGCTCATAACGCCGTCTCTGGCGCAGGATCTTTTGAATCTCTTCAGAGCTGATTCTAAACTTTCGTTTTCTCTTACGATAACTTGTGCCATATTCCAATTCACCTCCTGACTAACATGAAATAATTAAGCCGTGAACAGTATTAAGCCTATAACAGCAGTATTATACTATTTTTTCATGAAGTTAGCAAGGATTTTTTAAAAAGAATTTTCCAATGGTGAAAGCAGACCCTTTGTGGTACAATATAATCAGTTTTACATCGCAAGGAAGTGACAAAAAGTGAAATTTGATATGCATTGCCATACAAAGGCAGGTTCAATAGATGCAAAAGTGCCTCTGGACAGGTATATGGAAATTTTGAAAGAAAAAGGCTTCGACGGCATGCTGATTACAGATCATGATTCATATAAAGGATACAGAAGATGGTTTATGTCCGGAGGAGGCATGAGAGCGGCAGCGAAAAAATTTACCGTTTTATGCGGAATAGAGTATGACACCAGAGATGCAGGACACTTCATCGTAATTATGCCGGGAGGTATTATGCCTCCTGTTTTGAGGCTGCGGGGAATGTCTGCAAAAAAGCTTATCAGCGTGGTACATATGCTTGGAGGAGTACTTGGCCCGGCACATCCTTTCGGCACCAGGAGCGCCAGCGCTATGTTTTTCAGGAAATTTAAAAAGAACCCGCAGCTTATGGAGAAGATGGATTTTGTAGAGGGCTTTAACACATGCGAAAGCAGGGAGGCAAATATGCTGGCAGTTGAACTGGCTAAAAAGTACGGAAAACCCTGTCTTGGCGGTTCGGATTCCCATGAGGAACGCTACATCGGCATGGCCTATACTGAAGTCGAAGGCAGGATATCCTGCAACAATGACCTGATAAAAGCCATCAGGGAGGGACGGATTACGGACTTCGGCGGACAGGTCAGGGAACAGACGGCTAAAGCAAAGCACAAGGAGGCATTCTACAGCGTGTGGGGTTTTAAAGCTTATAATCGCAGTCTGGGATTTATTTTTTCGCCCCTTAGAAAGATACGTTCTCTGAGAGGGCACCATTAAAGGGCATAAGAGTGCGGCTCATCTCATAGACTTAATTCAGGAGGGCGTCTATGAGGATGATAGAGGAGATTGCCTACGATTTTGATTTTACCAAACCTAAGGTTATAGCTACAGAAAGACTTGCTGTACTTGAGAACATAACGGCTATCATTATGTTAAGTGAAAAGGCACTGACTGTCCAAAGCGGCAAAAAATATACGACAGTGGTGGGCGAAGATTTTGTTATTAAGGAAATCGGCGAAGGGAGGCTCATCATTGAAGGCAAAGTGCACAGAGTTGAGTTTTTATAGGCACAGACTGCTGGTTCGCGTTGAGGGCTTCAGAATAGAAAGACTGGTGCAGAAGGCTTTTGAAAAAGGTATTGTAATCCGCTCATTTCGTATGGTATCAGACACCTGTGCAGAGGGCTGGATAGCTGCAGATGACCTGAAGACCCTTCGGAAACTGGCAAAATCCCTGTATAGTATAAGTATAGTGAAAAGGTGCGGTCCTGAGCAAAAAATAAGACAGGCGGCGGGGAGGCCTGTTGCTGTTGCAGGAACAGTCCTGGCGGCTGCCATAGTTATGGTTCAGTCGCTTTTTATCTCTGAGGTAAGAATTGACGGATACAGGGCAATTCCCGAGGATGAACTGCGAAGATGCCTTGAAGAGGCCGGTGTCTGCCCGGGAGTATTCAGACCTTCGGTGGACTGGCAGAAGGCAGAAGAGGCACTGGAGAGTACCTTTCCTCAACTGAGCTGGGTACAGCTTGTATACGACGGGCGTGTAATATATCTTAATGTTTCGGAAAGCGACAGCAAGATCATCTCTAAAAATGCAGATGATAATCCGGATATATTCACACCTGCTCAGAAAGAGGAAAAAGGCTGCGTCAGTATATATGCCGACTTCTCGGGATATATAGAGTCTATCAATACTTTATGGGGTCTGGCCATGGTTGAGCCCGGAGATTATGTGGAAAAGGGTCAGGAACTGATTTCAGGCATTGTACCTATGGAGGCGACCACCTTTGAGGAAGGATGGCCTACAGAATACTACGTCAGAGCCAAGGGGGAAATAATTGCTTTAGTGCCATATCATGAAGTATTCAGTCAGGAAAGATATGTCCGAAGTGATGGTCTGCGGGAGGGTGAAGACGGAGAAACCGTTGTAGCAAACCGGGTGGAAAAGACCAGAGAAGAGGCAGAGGCTGTGCTTAATCAGCAGATTCGCTTGTGGGCCAAAGAAAATTTGCCTCAAAAGGCAGAAATTATAAATAAAAGTTTGAATTTTTGTTATAAAAAAAATATAATAGAAATAGGTGTGACTTTGGAGGTACGCCGTGAAATAGGAACAGAAAAAGAAAAGGAGATACCTGTTGGAGAGGAAAATTCGGATACTTGAAGGAATAGACAGAATTGAACTTTTTGGGAACCTGGATATTAATCTTAATTTGATAAAGGAAGCCACCGGTGTGGAAATCTTTCAGCGTGAAGATGAACTGATGCTGAAGACCGGTTCGGGACTTGAAGGCTCATCAGCGGAAGAAAAGCAGCAGGCACTGGAGCTTGCTGCAGGGGTTATTGCCGAGATGATGTCTCTTTTGTCCTCAGGGGAGAATCTTGATAAACAGAAGGCGGCCTACGTGATAAATTTAAAAAGAGAGGGCATATCTTACGGCGAAAATAAGGTAGGCAAAGAAGTTATTTGCTTTACCCACAAAGGGAAGCCTCTCAAACCTAAGACACTGGGACAGAAGAACTATGTAAACAGCATAAGAGAAAAGGATGTGGTTTTCGGCATAGGACCTGCAGGAACAGGAAAGACATATATAGCTGTCGCCATGGCCATAAACGCATTCAAGAATAAGGAGGTTCAGAAGATTATTCTGGCCCGGCCTGCCGTGGAGGCGGGAGAACGTCTGGGATTTCTTCCGGGGGATCTGCAGGAAAAGGTGGACCCGTACCTGAGGCCGCTTTATGACGCATTATACGACGTTCTGGGGAGGGATGCTGCTCAGAGACTTAAGGAAAAGGAAGCCATCGAGGTGGTTCCTCTGGCCTACATGAGAGGCAGGACTCTGGACAACTCTTTTATAATCCTGGATGAGGCCCAGAACACCACAAGAGAGCAGATGAAGATGTTTCTTACCAGAATGGGCTTCGGCTCCAAGGTGGTCGTTACGGGAGATATTACGCAGATAGACCTGCCCCGTGGCAAGAAGTCAGGACTTGTGGAGGCAGAGAGAGTCCTGAAGGATGTAAAGGATATAGACTTCTGCTACCTGAAGGATGCGGATGTGGTAAGGCATGAGCTGGTAAGAAAGATTATCAACGCCTACGACAGATATTACAGAAAGTATCCGGATGAGACAGGAGAGTAGAGGAAACCGATGAACATATATTTTGACGAGGCACAGATTGTGTCCGAGGAAATCCTCAAGAAGATGGAAGAAGCGGCGGCATATGCAGCTGGGCTTGAAAATCTTGATGAAGAACGCTGCGAAATTAGTGTGAGTTTTGTTGATAAGGATGAAATTCATGAGCTGAATAAAATGCACAGAGGTGTAGATAATCCTACTGATGTACTCTCTTTTCCTCAGTTTGAGGACGTATGTGAGGAGGCTCCGGAACAAGGAGAAATATGCCTTGGAGATGTGGTAATATGCCGGGACAAGGCAGCGGAACAGGCCGAAGAGTTCGGACACTCATTTGAGAGAGAAATTCTTTATCTTTTTGTTCACAGTGTGCTTCATCTGTTGGGCTATGATCATATGGATGAGGACGAAAAAAAGATTATGAGAACCCGTGAGGAAAAAATCATGGAGCATATAAAGGTTTTGAGAGAGGAGGATTGAAACTATGATGTACAAAGATTTATATCGAATGGCAAGTGAAATGGTACCCAGGGCTTATGCGCCTTTTTCCAAATTTAAGGTGGGAGCGGCGCTGCTTTCCGCAGACGGTCAGGTGTTTACCGGCTGCAATGTAGAAAATTCATCCTTCGGAGCCACTATATGTGCTGAGAGAACGGCTTTTGTAAAAGCCATCTCAGAGGGAACCATGGAATTCGAAGCTATAGCCATCGTTTCAAGCGAGGGAGAGGCGTGGCCCTGCGGAATCTGCAGACAGTTTATGAAAGAGTTCTGTGATGGTGATTTTAAGATAATTACGGGAGACGACGAGGACTCTCTTAAGGTGTACACAATGGATGAAATTTTACCGGAGGGATTCAGACTTTGAAAACAGGTTTTATAGGAATAGTGGGGCGCCCCAATGTAGGCAAATCCACACTGCTTAACTCCATTCTGGGCGAAAAGATTGCCATAACTACGGATAAACCCCAGACTACAAGAAATACAATAAGAGGCATCTACACAAGGACGGAAAAAAAAGCAGAAGACTTCGGCCAGGGAGTTCAGATGGTGTTCATTGACACACCGGGGATTCACAAGCCTCACAGCAAGCTGGGCAGTTTCATGACGGACTCGGCTATAAACACCTTTAAAGAGGTGGATGTAGTACTTTTTTTAGTGGATTCGGATATGGGAAAGGGACCCGGCGACAAATACATCCTCGATATGCTTAAAGCTGTCAGGACACCGAAGATTCTGGTAATAAACAAAATCGACACCATGGAGCCGGAGTACTTTCGCCGGATTTACGATGAGTACAGCGAAATAGGTGTTTTTGATGATATTTTCGGAACATCGGCGCTGGAAAATCTTAATGTGGACAAACTGCTGGTCAGAATCGAAGATTTCCTTCAGGAAGGTCCTATGTTTTTTCCTGAAGATATGGTGACAGACCACCCGGAAAGATTCATTGTCAGCGAAATAATCAGAGAGAAACTGCTCATGTACCTTAACGATGAAGTGCCACACGGGGTGGCGGTAGAAATAGAAAGCTACAAAGAGGAGCCTGAAGTGACACGTATCGGAGCCGTGATATACTGCGAGAGGAAGTCACACAAGGGAATAATAATCGGAAAACAGGGTAAAAAGCTTAAAGGCGTGGGTAAGGCTGCACGCATTGAAATAGAAGCCCTGCTTGGGGCGAAGGTTTTCCTGGAACTGTGGGTAAAGGTCAAGGAAAACTGGCGCGATTCGGAACTGGCCCTTTCCAACTTCGGGTACACAGATGAGTAAGGAGGCCGGCGGTGATTACTGATACAGAGGCAATCGTATTAAGACAGGTAAAAACACTTAACGGGCGCAGAATGCTGCTTCTGTTTTCCAGGAAATTCGGAAAGATAAGCGTAGGAACAAGTCTCACAGAGGGGGGCAAAAATAAATCAGCACTTGCAGTAAGACCCTTTACCTACGGGAGATATGAACTTTTTAAAAGCAGAGACAGCTACAGCCTTAACAGCGGCCAGGTTATCAAAAGCTTTTACTCACTGGGGGAGGACCTGGATAAATATGCCGCGGCATCTTATGTGCTGGAGCTTACGGAAAAGCTTATGGCAGAAGACCTGCCGCAGCCGAAAATGTTTGCCTTGCTCTGCGACTTTTTAGAGTGTCTGGAAAGACGGGCTGTGAAGCATGACACCCTGGTAATGGCATATATGGTCAAGACTCTTGACATAATGGGGACCATGCCGGAGCTGGACAGCTGCTGCATCTGCGGGCTTGCCGGCCCGGAAAGATTTTTCAGCGTCTCAGAAGGAGGAATGATATGCTCCCGATGTGCAAAGAAAGCTATAGAAGATATGGACCCGACAAATGAACCGTTGATTTATGACACAAATTTTGGTATAGTGAATATATTAAAGTATTTTCGGAAGGAACCAATGGGCGCTTTCGAAAAAATCGCTCTCGATGATGAAATTCTGAGGAAGCTGAAGACTGTTGTGAAAAGCTGGATGTCATATCATCTGGATGTCGGGAAGCTTAAAAGCGAAGAATTTTTTATTCTATAGTTTTTTTAAAAAATAGGAGGTATGAAATGGAAATTACATTGGAAAAAATTGAACTGGTGAAAGACAGGACAGGGGTATCCTATAAAGAAGCAAAGGAAGCTCTTGAGGCTGCTGACGGCAGTGTGGTAGACGCCATCATTGCCATTGAGGAAACTGTTGACGTTAACAAAAATAACAAGGCAGGAGAATTTGTCAATGAAACCATGGAAAAGATAAAGGAACTGGTTAAGAAGGGCAATATCTCAAAAATTTCGGTGAAAAGGGACGATGAAACCATGGTCAATATACCTGTAAATGTGGGAATCGTCGGTACAATCGTAGCTCCTTGGGGCGTGGTTGCCGCTGCCATTGCCGCATTCGGCTTTAAATGCAAGATTGAGCTGACCACAGACGAAGGCAAAGTAATAGATATAAGCCAGAAGGCTGAGACTGCCGCAAACGAAGTGAAGGAAAGAGGTTCTGTGGTATTTGAAGAGGTTATGGCAAAGGGAACCGATGTTGTAAATGATGTCAAAGAAAAAGCACCGGCTGTTATTGACGATATGGTAAAGAAAGGAACTGAAACCTACAATATCATCAAGGATGCGGCCGTTGAAAAATTCGAAGAACTGAAGAAAAAAGGCGAGGATATAGCTGACGACGCTGAGGACGCTTTTGAGGAATTGAAAGAAAAGGCAGAGGGCTGTTTCGAGAAAGAAGAAAAAGAAGAAGATAAATAAACTATAGACAACAGGAAGGATTTTTTTGAAAATGGACAGAGAAGTAACAATGGAAAAAATAGTGGCCCTTGCCAAAAACAGAGGATTTGTTTTTCCGGGGTCGGAGATTTACGGCGGATTGGCAAACACATGGGACTACGGTCCTCTTGGCGTTGAATTCAAAAACAATGTGAAGAAAGCATGGTGGAGAAAATTCGTACAGGAATCCAAGTATAATGTGGGGCTGGATGCAGCGATTCTTATGAACCCGAAGACATGGGTGGCATCAGGTCATGTGGGCGGCTTCGCAGATCCATTGATTGACTGCAGGTCCTGCAAGGCAAGATTCAGGGCAGACAAGCTCATTGAAGATTACCACAAGGAAAAGGGTATTGAGGGAGTAGCCGTTGACGGCTGGTCAAACGAAAAGCTGGAAAGCTACATTGCCGAAAACAATATACCTTGTCCTGAGTGCGGCAAGACAGATTTTACCGGAATACGCCAGTTTAACCTGATGTTTAAAACCTTCCAGGGCGTAACCGAAGATTCTAAAGCGGAGATATATCTCAGACCGGAAACTGCTCAGGGGATCTTTGTAAACTTCAGGAATGTACAGAGAACTGCCAGAAAGAAGATTCCTTTCGGAATAGCCCAGATAGGAAAATCCTTCAGAAACGAAATTACCCCGGGGAACTTTACTTTCAGAACCAGAGAGTTCGAGCAGATGGAGCTCGAATTTTTCTGCAAGCCGGGAACCGACCTGGAGTGGTTCTCATACTGGAAGGAATACTGTGTAAACTTCCTTAAGAGTCTGAACATGAATATGGAGCATATCAGGACACGTGATCATGAGCAGGAAGAACTTTCACACTACAGCAATGCGACTACGGATATCGAGTATCTGTTCCCGTTCGGATGGGGTGAATTGTGGGGTATAGCCGACAGAACCGATTTCGACCTGACCCAGCATATCAATACATCAGGGCAGGATTTAAGTTATGTTGATTCGGAGACAGGCGAAAAGTATATCCCTTACGTAATTGAACCGTCTCTGGGAGCAGACAGAGTTGCTCTGGCATTCCTGGTTGACGCATATAGTGAAGAGGTTCTTACAGATGCAAACGGTAAGGAGGATGTGAGAGTGGTAATGAAATTCCATCCTGCATTGGCACCGTTTAAAGCAGCTGTACTTCCTCTCGCAAAGAAGTTATCACCAATTGCGGAGCCGATTCATGATGAACTTTCAAAGTACTTCATGGTTGACTACGATGCAGCGGGTTCAATCGGAAAGAGATACAGAAGAGAAGACGAAATTGGAACTCCTTTCTGCATTTGCGTGGATTTTGATACGGAAACCGACGGCTGTGTAACTGTCCGTGACAGAGACACCATGGAGCAGGTAAGAATTCCGGTAAACGAGGTGCGCGCATACATCGAGGAAAGATTGTCATTCTAAAATTTAAGATGACAGAAATGGAGAGGTTTATGAAAAAATATGTTTACTCCTTTAATGAAGGCGATAAAGAAATGAGAGACCTTCTCGGGGGAAAGGGAGCAAATCTTGCTGAGATGACCAAGATAGGCCTGCCTGTGCCTTTTGGTTTTACCATTACCACAGAGGCATGTAACAGGTATTACGAGGAAAACCAGACAATAGCCGATGACATTGTGACGGCCGTATATGAGAAGATAGCCGAGCTTGAGAATGTGACGGGGAAAACATTCGGTTCCGATGAAAACCCGCTTCTGGTTTCCGTTCGTTCCGGCGCGGTGATATCCATGCCGGGGATGATGGATACCATTCTCAATTTAGGACTTAACGACAGCAGCGTTGTCGGGCTTGCGGCTCTGACTGAAAACAGAAGGTTCGCCATGGACAGTTATCGCCGGTTCATACAGATGTTCGGCGATGTTGTGCTGGAAATACCCAAGGCTGAGTTTGACCGCGTCTTCGACGGACGCAAGGAGGAAAAAGGCGTAAAATATGATGTGGACCTGACTGCAGAGGATCTGGAAGAAGTTATTTCCGGTTATAAGGAAATAGTGAAGAAGTATACGGGAAAAGATTTTCCGCAGGACCCCAAAGAGCAGCTTCTGGATGCTGTCAAGGCTGTGTTCCGTTCGTGGAACAACGATAGAGCTATTCTGTACAGAAAGCTTAACGGAATTCCGGGGAATCTGGGCACAGCAGTAAACGTACAGTCTATGGTTTTCGGCAATATGGGAGATACATCCGGCACAGGCGTTGCATTTACGAGAAATCCTTCAACGGGAGAGAACAGGATTTTCGGCGAATTTCTTGTAAATGCCCAGGGTGAAGATGTGGTTGCAGGTGTAAGAACACCTCTGGACATCGACAAGATGGCGGAGGCCTTCCCTGAGTGCTACAAAGGATTTGTAAAGATTGCGGAACTCTTGGAAAAGCACTACAAGGATGTGCAGGACATGGAGTTCACTGTAGAAAGAAACAAGCTCTATATGCTTCAGACAAGAAGCGGCAAGCGTACGGCCCAGGCGGCTGTCAAAATTGCCGTTGACATGGTGGAGGAAGGGCTTATCGATAAAAAAACAGCTGTAACCAGGCTGGCTCCGGAGCAGATTGACCAGCTCCTGCATCCTGCTTTTGATGCGGACGAGCTTGCGGCCTCGGCGCCCGTGGCCACGGGCCTGGCGGCTTCGCCGGGCGCAGCCTGCGGTCAGGTCTGCTTCACGGCGCAGGCTGCGGCCGAGGCCGCAGCTCAGGGCAAAAAGACTCTGCTGGTAAGAGAAGAGACCTCGCCGGAGGATCTGGCCGGTATGGTTGCCGCAGAGGGAATCCTGACAGCCAGAGGAGGCATGACATCTCATGCGGCTGTAGTTGCCCGAGGCATGGGAAAATGCTGTGTGGCAGGATGTTCACAGATACGTGTAAGCGAAACAGCAAAGAAGATAACATTACCTGACAGCACGGTGGTGACAGAAGGTGAATATATTTCCATAGACGGCAGTACCGGTCATGTTTACCGGGGACAGATCAAGACTGTAGAACCGGAGGTCAGCGGAGATTTTGCCAAACTTATGGAATGGGCTGATGAGATAAGGGAGCTTAAGGTTCGGGCAAATGCCGACAATCCAAAGGATGCGGCTCAGGCTTTGTCTTTCGGAGCAGAAGGTATAGGACTTTGCCGTACAGAGCATATGTTTTTTGATGAAGAAAGAATACCTGCCATAAGAAGAATGATCCTTGCCGATAATCATGAAGAAAGGGCAGAGGCGCTTAAAGTCCTGAAGCCTTTCCAGCAGGGAGACTTCAAGGCAATATACAAGGTGATGGGAGAAAGACCTGTTACAATCAGACTTCTCGATCCGCCTCTTCATGAATTCCTCCCTCAGGACAGGGAAGACATAGAAGCACTTGCGGATATTATGGGAGTATCCTTTGAAAAGCTGTCAGATAAGGTTTCAGAGCTTCACGAACTCAACCCTATGCTGGGTCACAGAGGCTGCAGACTTGCCGTAACTCATCCTGAGATCGCGGTAATGCAGACGGAGGCCATAATCGATGCAGCTATAGAGGTTTGCCGGGAAGAGGGTATTGATATCGTACCGGAAATAATGATACCTCTGGTAGGCTCCAAGGCCGAATTGTCAGCCGTAAAGAAAGTGGTAGTGGAAACTGCAGACAGGTGCATCTGCGATGCAGGAATAGAAATGAGCTATCTGGTAGGAACTATGATTGAGACTCCAAGGGCGGCGCTGACAGCTGATGAAATAGCCTGTGAAGCGGAATTTTTCTCATTTGGAACCAATGACCTGACACAGATGACCTTCGGGCTTTCACGTGATGATACAGGAAAACTCATCGAGGAGTATGTTGAAGACGGAATTATGGAAGAAGACCCTTTCCGTTCCCTGGATGTAGGCGGAGTTGGAAAATTAGTTGAAATGGCTGTCTCCCTCGGCCGCCAGACACGTCCTAACATCAAATTGGGCATTTGCGGAGAACATGGAGGAGATCCGAAAACCATCGCATTCTGCCACGGCGTAGGACTGAATTATGTTTCCTGCTCACCTTTCAGAGTTCCCGCAGCAAGACTTGCGGCGGCACAGGCTGCAGTAAAGGAACCTTTAGGTGCGCTGAGGAACAGCAATAGGGGAGGAAATGCATAATGTCTTCACTCTGGGGTACTGTTTGGGGAAACGTATTGATGACATTTCTGATTTCAATGGTGCCGGTTGTAGAGCTGCGAGGGGCAATCCCCGCAGCGGTCATTGCCGGCCTTGATATCAAAATTGCCCTTCCGGTTGCCATTATCGGAAATTTAGTGCCGGTACCGTTTATTATCGTTTTCATACGTAAAATTTTCAAATGGATGCAATCAAAAAACCAACGTCTGAGAGATTTGGTGCACCATTTTGAGGCAAAGGCCGATGCCCGAAAAGAGCAGGTACTCAAATATGAGTTCTGGGGACTTATGATTCTTGTGGCCATACCTCTTCCGGGAACAGGTGCGTGGACCGGTGCTCTTGTAGCCGCCATGCTGGATATGCAGCTCAAAAGGGCATTCCCCGCAATTGCTATGGGTGTTGTGGCGGCCGGAATAATTGTTACAATTGCAACATATGGAGTAAGCGTGCTGATATAACTGTCAGCACGTTTTTTTCAGGCTCTATGTCAAATGTCGGGGTGGATCAAAGAATTGCACTGTTCTTATGCGTGATGGCAAAGGTCTTGCAGACATCTGCCTATGTCTCATGAAATCCGATGTTGGATGCGGAAATACGACATTCTCCCTTTCCTCTTGGGCTTTTGGGGCTTAAATAGCCGGGTGATGTCGCATTCTTTTTGATAAAGATAAGCTGCATGCTACATGATTGTAAATAAATGCAATTATTGTCGCATAAGAGAATCGTATTTCCATTTTCATACGACATTGTTTTTTTCAAGAGCTCTTTTCTGGGTGGAAGGGGTCTCACCCCAATATTTGACATAAAGCCTTTCTTCATCAGATGGCAAAAAACACCCTCCTATGGCTGATCAGAGGATGTTTTGCTTTTACATGGATTTCGTGCTTCGAAATTCTAATTTCAGTTTCAGGACTTTGAATAATTTTCAATCTCTTACGGCTCCACAAACGGCACCCCCAGCACATCGGCTGTTGACAGAGCCAGGTTCTCCCCGATCTTTTCAATGTTGGATGTAATCCAGTTTGCGTCCTCCACATTATCGTGGTAAGCCACCTCAACCAGCACAGCTACTGCACGTGTGCGGCGGAGCTCGGCCAAAGTGGTGGTCGGAATAACCTTGACAAGCTCCGGATGAGGGTAAATGAGCTTAAGGTTATTGGCAAAAATCTCTGCAGCGGCCCTGCCCCGGGAACTGTCACGATAGTAGTAAACATTAGGTCCCTGAATCATGCCGGCCAGATTTTCCGGGGCAGCATTCGTATGAATAGCGAGATGAAAATCGTAATTCCCGGCATTGGATGCATTTATGGAGTCAACCACTGTCCCGCCCGGATTATTTCGAGTAAAATCAATGCCGCTGGCTCTAAGATAGGGAACCATTGCATCTGCAATAAGATTTGTATAATACTCCTCAGTTCCGCCTGTAACAAACTGATTGTATTCCTGCGTCGAGGGGCTAAGGTAAATACTGGCCATTTCTGTACCTCCATGAAGTTAATTTACAATAATACTCTTTATACTATGCACAGAGCTTTGTCTTTGCTATTGTTTGTTTACGGCAGTCGGAAAACAAAACAAAAATCCTATGAAATCCGTTGAAAAACAAAACCCGTTATGATACAATACTTTAATATGGGCAATTGTTGTTTTTTCACAGAAAATCAAAAACTTTGATAAAAAAATATCTATAAATATACAAAAAAAGACTTGCACGAAAGAAGGTCACCTCAGTATGAGTAAAAAACAAAAGATAATAAACATAGCTGTAATAGCACACGTTGACGCAGGAAAATCCACCCTTGTGGACGCTTTCCTCAATCAGAGCGGAGTATTTCGCGCTAATGAGGAAGTGGTTGACTGCGTAATGGACAGTGACGACATTGAGAGGGAAAGAGGTATAACCATCTATTCAAAGAACTGCTCCATCATGCATAACGGAGTAAAGATAAACATTGTCGACACGCCGGGACACGCCGATTTCAGCTCGGAGGTGGAGCGTATCATGAAGACTGTGGATACGGTAATTCTCCTGGTCGATTCCAGCGAAGGCCCTATGCCGCAGACAAGATTTGTACTCAAAAAATCTCTGGAGCAGGGACTTAACCCTATCCTTTTTATAAATAAAATTGACAAAAAAGATGCCAGAATCGAAGAGGTCGTAGATGAAGTATACGAACTGTTCATGGATCTTGAGGCCAACGACGAGCAGCTTGATTTTCCTATTCTGTACGGAATAGCTCGTCAGGGAATTGCGGTGAGAGACCCCGGGGATGTAGAGGGGATGGAAGTAGGTGAAGGAGAGGCAAAATTAAAAAAGAGCCCTGCAGGATACGGCGGACTAGACCTGACGCCTCTTTTTGAGACCATCATAGACCACTGCCGGCCATATCCCGACTTAAACGATGAACCACTGCAGTTCCAGGTATCAACACTGGCCTACGACGACTATATCGGCAGGCTGGGCATAGGCAGAATTACAAAAGGAATTATAAAAGAAGGCCAGACGGTGGCAGTTGCCAAGGCTGACGGAACCTTGGTGCAGAGAAAGGTTAATCAGGTATTTGTATACAGAGGTCTGAAAAGAATGGCAGTGCCTGAGGCAGAATGCGGAGACATAGTGGTGGTTTCCGGAATTTCCGACATTTCAATTGGCGAGACCATATGCGATCCGCAGCACCCGGAACCTATGGAAATGATACACATAGAGGAACCGACTCTTTCCATGAACTTTATGGTAAACAAGTCACCTTTTGCCGGAAAGGTGGGAAAGTATGTAACATCAAGGCATATCAGGGAAAGACTCAATAAAGAGCTGGAAGTAAATGTCGGACTTTTAGTTGAGGAAACGGACTCCACCGACTGCTTCAAGGTATCCGGGAGGGGCGAACTGCACCTTTCCATCCTCATAGAAAATATGAGAAGAGAAGGGTACGAGCTGGCGGTATCCAAACCGGAGGTGATTCTCAGGAGAGGCGAAGACGGCAGAACCTTGGAGCCTATGGAGGAAGTTGTGATTTCTGTTCCCGATGAATTTGCCGGAACGGTGATAAACAAGCTTAACATAAGGAAAGGCATAATGCGTCAGATGTCAGGGGAAAACGGATACTCCAGAATAGAGTATCTGGTACCCACCAGAGGTCTTTTAGGATACAGAAGCGAGTTTATAAACGACACTCGCGGCGAAGGAACCATGGTAAGGCGATTTGAATGCTTTGATGATTATAAAGGAGACATTCCGCAAAGGGTAAACGGTGTGGCTATTGCTCAGGAAGAGGGGGTGTGCACTCCTTATGCCCTGTTTAATATAGGTGAGCGTGTTCAGATGTTTGTAGAACCGGGCACCAAGGTATACGAAGGCATGATCGTGGGAATGAACTCCAGAAACGACGATATGGTGGTGAACCCGTGCAAAGCCAAAAGGGTAAGCAACATGCGTGCGGCAGGTTCCGATGAAGCAATCAAACTGAGCCCGGCGAGAACCTTCACCCTTGAAGAAGCCCTTGAATTTATCAACGATGATGAGCTGGTGGAAATAACTCCGGACGACATCAGACTGAGAAAGAAGCTGCTCCATGAGCTGGAAAGGCGCCGCAGCGGCAGAGTTTACGAAAAGACTGAGTAAATATCGGATAAGAAGGTGACCGCTATGAAAGAAAAAACATTGGAAAAGATCTGGGAATACGGTGAAATTGTCCTTATGGCAGCCGTGATTATGGCATTGGGCATTTTGCTGATAAAGTTAGCAGTCAAAATCACGGGAAAGGCTCTTGCCAAAACAAGACTGGATAAATCTGTGCATAAATTTATAATAACAGCAACCAAGTATGCCCTGTATATCGTATTGGCAGTTGTGATACTTACGAGCCTTAAGATTCCTACTGCACCGCTGGTTACGGTGCTTGGCGCATGCGGGGCTGCGGTAGCCCTTGCTCTAAAAGACAGTTTGGGAAACATAGCAAGTGGTATAATAATTTTAGCTAACAAGCCTTTTATAAGAGGTGATGTTATAGAAGTTACCGGAATCACAGGTATCGTGCAGAGCATCGACCTTCTGGTCACTACGCTCAAGACCTATGACAACAAGGTTATCACCATACCTAACGGTACAATTACGGCTGCTGTGCTGGTCAACTACTCACGGGAGAATACCCGTCGTGTGGATTTGTCCTTCACAATAAGCTATGATTCGGATATCGCCGAGGCCAAAGACGTCCTAATGGCTGTAACGGTATCGAATCCGGATATTTTTGCTGACCCGGCACCTGTTGTCGGGGTGGCAGAGCACCAGGAAAGCGGAATCCTCCTGGATCTGAAAGTCTGGTGCGAAACTTCCAAGTATTACGATGTGCGTTATTACCTGGAAGAACAGGTTAAAATATCTTTTGACAAAGCAAATATTACAATACCTTATCCGCAGATGGACGTACGCGTGATCAAGTAATTTTTTTAGGAGAGAGAAATGGGAGAAATAAAAAAATTCAAAAGAGTATTGGTTGCGAACAGAGGAGAAATTGCCATAAGGATTATCAGGGCATGCCATGAACTGGGCATCAGAACTGTGGCGATTTATTCCGAGGAAGACAAGAATACTTTATTCAGAACCAAAGCAGACGAATCTTATCAGATAGGTAAGGGCAAAACCCCGGTAGGAGCATATCTGGGAATTGATGAAATTATTGCTCTGGCAAAGGCCAAAGGTGTGGACGCCATTCACCCGGGCTATGGATTCCTTGCAGAAAATGTGGAGTTTGCCAAGGCATGCACAGCAGCGGGGATTGAGTTTATCGGTCCCACAGCTGAAATGATGGATAGACTGGGCGATAAGATTAAATCGAAAATTGTTGCCAATTCGGTAGGCGTTCCGACTATTCCGGGCGTAGAAAAGGCAATTGAAACCGAAGAAGAAGCCATGCAGTTCGCGGAAAGCTGCGGTTATCCCGTGATGCTCAAGGCGGCAGCCGGCGGCGGTGGAAGAGGTATGAGAATAGTACGTTCAAAAGAAGAACTTCTGCCTCAGTTCAGAAGCGCCAGGAGTGAAGCGGCTAAAGCTTTCGGTATAGATGATATTTTTATTGAAAAATATCTTGAGAATCCAAAGCATATAGAAGTTCAGGTTCTGGGAGACAAAGAGGGTAATATCGTTCATCTTTATGAAAGAGACTGCTCTATCCAGAGAAGACATCAGAAAGTTATCGAGTTCACACCGGCTCTTTGCCTGACAGATGAGCAGAGAGAGGCCATCTGCAATGATGCCATAAAAATAGCACAGGCAGTTGATTACAGAAGCGCCGGTACGGTGGAATTCCTGGTTGATAAGACAGGAAAGCACTATTTTATAGAAATGAACCCGAGAATTCAGGTGGAGCATACCGTTTCTGAAATCGTAACGGGGATAGATATAGTTCAGGCTCAGATTCTCATTGCAGAAGGCTATGCTCTGAATTCAGCTGAAATTGCAATTCCAAACCAGGATGCGGTCAGGGTCACAGGGCATGCCATTCAGTGCAGAATCACCACAGAAGACCCTGTAAACGACTTTATGCCTGACACAGGAGTAATAGAAAACTATCGTTCACCGGGCGGCTTCGGCATCAGACTTGACGGAGGCAACGGTTTTGAGGGCTCGGAAATCACACCTTTCTATGACAGCCTTCTGGTTAAGGTCACGGCTTTTTCAAGAACCTTTGAAGATGCCAGAAGAAAGGCTATCAGAGCTTTGCGGGAAACTACAATCAAGGGCGTAAAGACAAATATCATGTTTATGCTTAACGTGCTCAACCATCCTGCCTTTGCTCAAGGACAGTGCGATACAGGCTTTATTGCCAACACTCCTGAGCTTCTTCAGATTGACAAGGTTGAAGATAAGGAACTTAAGGTTATTGAGTTCCTGGGTAACAAATTCGTAAATGAAACAAGAGGAAAGAAAAGAAGCTACAATGTACCTGTTTTCCCTAAGTTTAAAGCTGATGAATTAAAAGAGCTGCAGGGAAGAGGAACCAAGCATCTCTTTGACGAAATGGGAGCCAGGGACTTTACCCAGTGGGTAAGAAAGCAGCAAAGACTCTTTGTGACGGACACCACAATGAGAGATGCGCAGCAGTCACTGATGGCTACCCGCGTAAGAACAGTAGACATGGAAAAAATTGCTCCGGCAGTATCCGTATATGGGCGCAATCTGTTTTCACTGGAAATGTGGGGCGGTGCAACCTTTGACACGGCCTACAGATTCCTAAAGGAGGATCCGTGGGAAAGGCTTGAGGTGCTTCGTGAAAAGTGCCCTAACATTCTGATGCAGATGCTGCTGCGCGGTGCCAATGCGGTAGGATACAAGAACTACCCTGATAACGTTATCCGTGAATTTGTAAAACAGTCAGCAAAAGCGGGAATCGACGTATTCAGAATATTCGACTCACTGAACTGGATTCAGGGTATGGAAGTGGCTTTAGACGAAACCCTTAACCAGGGCATGATCGCAGAGCCTTGTCTTTGCTACACAGGCGATATTTTGGATGCATCAAGAACAAAATATACACTGAGCTATTATGTGAAAATGGCTAAAGAGCTTGAAAAACGCGGCGCTCACATATTGGGAATCAAGGATATGTCCGGACTTCTGAAGCCGACGGCAGCTTCCAAGCTGGTTGGAGCTCTGAAGCAGGAAATCGGAATTCCTGTTCACCTGCATACTCATGATACCTCCGGAAACGGAGTTGCTACTGTTCTCATGGCGGCTCAGGCCGGTGTGGACATTGTGGACGCGGCATTTAACTCCATGTCCGGACTGACTTCACAGCCGGCGCTGAACTCGATTGTGGCATCTCTGCAGCATTCTGACAGAGATACAGGTCTTGATTCAGACGGACTTCAGAAGATCAGTGAATACTGGAGAGATGTGCGACCTGTTTACAAGGACTTTGAATCGGAACTGCAGACAGCTTCCGCTGAAATATACAAGTACGAAATTCCGGGCGGACAGTACTCCAACCTGCAGGCTCAGGTAGAATCCTTCGGTCTGGGACATAAGCTGAAGGAAGTAAAGGATATGTACAGGACGGTAAATCAGATGCTTGGAGATATCGTCAAGGTAACACCATCGTCAAAGGTTGTAGGAGATCTGGCTATCTTCATGGTACAGAACGATCTTACTCCGGAAAACATCGTAGAAAAGGGTGCAAACATTGACTTCCCTGATTCCACTGTTTCATACTTTGAAGGTATGATGGGTCAGCCTGAAGGCGGTTTCCCTGAGGATATCCAGAAGGTTGTATTAAAAGGAAAGAAGCCGATTACCTGCAGACCGGGAGAGCTCCTCGAGCCTGAGGACTTTGAAGCCATCAGAAAGAAGCTTCAGGATGAACTGGGACTTGAAGGTACCGACAGGGAGGTTATCAGTTACGCTCTCTACCCGAAGGTATTCGAGGATTATGTAAAGAGCCTGAGAAAAGACGGAAACTTCAGGTACATGGGTTCGGACATCTTCTTCCACAGCCTTGCAGAGGGAGAAACCTGCGAAGTCAAGCTGGGCGAGGGCCGTATTCTGATTGTAAGACTTCAGGAAGTAAGACCTGTTGATAATGAAGGAATGCGTGAAGCCATCTTTGAAGTAAACGGCAACCGCCGCATTATAAAGGTGAAGGATAAGACTGTAACCACTAACTCCTCCAATTCGGTGCTTTATGCCAACGAGGAGGATCCGATGGAAATCGGAGCCAACATTCCGGGCAACATCATAAAGGTTCTTGTAAAGGAAGGCGAAACGGTAGAGGCGAACCAGCCAATTGCCGTAATTGAAGCCATGAAGATGGAGACAAACATTCTGGCCGGTGCATCCGGCACCATAGAAAGAATCTATGTTTCCGAGGGCCAGCAGGTGAAGGCCGGAGAGATGGTTGCTAAGCTGAAATAGAATAAGAATACCCGAACAGCCAAATCAAAACAGCCAATCTGTTTCTCAAACTAAGAGATGCAGAAAGGCTGTTTTTTGTTGAATTATTCGAAAACTCCTTTGACGGAGGCCTTTGACTTTGGCTATGAGAGCTGAAATATCCCTGCCGTAGCCGTCTGTGCCGAGGCAGCCTATTACGGTGGTTATGCCATAGCGGGTAAACCCTGACAATGTCGATTCGGGTGTTCTGTTGGCAAAACCGCCCTCTCCGCCCCCGCCAAGGACATGGACATGGGAATCGATGAAGCCGGGAACAAGGAGCATATCTGTCCCGTCTATTATACTTACACCGAATTCTGACGGAAGGCGGATATTGTCTTCGACCTTGCAGATTTTGCCTCCTGCCAGAAAGACATCTTTTTCCCCTAAATACTCCGGGGCATACACGGCGGCACTTTTAATAAGTTTCATTTTTTTACCTCTAAAATCCTATAATACCGGCTATGATTAAAGCGGCAACAGCCATAATTGTCAGAACGCCTAAGAATTTCCACATAAACTTAATCCACTGTGACCAGTCCATTCTGGTAATGGCCAGAGAACCCATCAGGCAGCCGGAGGTGGGTATTATAAGATTAGTGAGGGCATCACCAAGCTGGAAAGCCAGAACTGAAGTCTGTCTGGTAACTCCCATAAGGTCCGCAAGAGGCGCCATTATAGGCATAGTCAGAGCGGCCTGGCCGGAGCCGGAAACCACGAAGAAATTGAAAACCGACTGGAACAGGTACATTACAACTGCAGCAAGTGTTCCTGACAGCCCTGCAAAAGCTTGTGAAATCCCGTTAAGAATTGAGTTGAGAACCGTCGGCTCCGTAGGGGATGAACCGCCCAAAACCATCATAATGCCCTGAGCCATACCTACCACGATGGCGGCTCCCACAAGATCCGAAGATCCCTGCTTGAAAGCAGAGGCGATATCATTTATTCTCATGCCGTTGAGCCTGAAGATAACACCGATAACACCGGAAACCAGTCCCATTATAAAAAACTGAGTGGCAATTTCAGGAATGTAATATCCTTCTTTCATGACTCCCCAGACAACCCAAACCATTCCTGCCCCAATAGTCAGAAGAACAAGAGCGTGTGATGTCTGAAAAGATTCAACCGGATTACTGCCATTGGTTCTGCTCATATCCTCTCTGAAGTAAACGTCCGACTCATAGGAAACGGAGAGAGCAGGATTTTTTCTTACTTTATTCGCATGAATCATTGTCATAACAGCACCTGCCAGTGTGAAAACGATCCACAACACTATCCTGAAACCGGCGCCGGAAAATACGGGAACGCCTGCAATGCCTTGGGCTATAGCAACCGAGAAAGGGTTCATCCAGGATGTGCCGAAGCCGATCTGAGTGGCAACATAGGTGATTAAAACAGCAGTAACGCCGTCATACCCCATGGCGATGACTATGGGAAGGAGAATCATCAGGAAGGGCAAAGATTCCTCCCCCATGCCGAAGACAGCACCTCCAAGTGAAAAAAGACAGAACAAAGCCGGAATGAGCAGTTTTTCTTTCCCTTTTGTCTTTTTTATAATGTTCATAATGCCTGCTTCAACGGCACCTGTTCTGAGAACTATTCCAAAGGACCCGCCGATAACCAGTATAAATGCTACGATCCCTACAGCTGCACCCCATTTATCTCCACTTACGAGCCCTTCAAAAAGATAGTTAAAAAATCCCGCTTCTCCCCCGGCAGCAAAAAGGGGAACACCCTGCTTCAGCGGTTTTCCGTCTTCACCCAGAGCATATCGAAAGCTTCCGTCCTTGATGACCGTTTTGCTTTTCTCCACACCGTCTACAATATATGTGATTTCCTCTGTTTCGTATATGCCCTGAGGAATAATGCAGGTCAGGAGTGCGGCAAGAAAGACTACCAGAAAAATAATGATGTACGTATCAGGCAGAGAAAACCCGCCGTTCAGCGATGCGATGGCTTTCCCTTCTTTATTTTTACTCATAAGAATACCTCCAGCCTTAGTTTAAACTCTGGAACAATATTTATACCGTATTGAAAAAATCCGGTTAATATGGTATCCTAAAAACAATTGCAATATTTGAGGAGACATAGATTATGAAATACGAAAGCACCAGAGGAAGTAAGCTGAAAAAGACCGGTCCGCAGGCTATTATTCAAGGCATAGCCGAAGATAAAGGACTCTATGTGCCTGAAAGAATTCCGGCACTGCCTTTTAAAGTAGAAGACATGGCCGGGAAGTCCTATAAGGAAATCGCTTTTAAGGTTATGGGAGCTTTCTTTGATGACTTTACCGAAGAGGAAATGAGGCACTGTATTGACGGAGCATATGACTCCAAGTTTACGGTACCGGATGTCGTGGAGCTTAAAGAAGCCGGGGGCGCCCATTTCCTGGAACTTTACCACGGAAAAACAGCCGCCTTCAAGGACATGGCTCTTTCCATACTGCCATACCTCATGACAGCTTCCTGCAGAAAAGAAGGTGTTACTGACAAGATATGCATTCTTACGGCAACTTCCGGGGATACGGGAAAGGCTGCCCTCGAGGGCTTCGCAGATGTTCCGGGAACGGAAATCGTTGTCTTTTACCCTACAGGCGGTGTCAGCAGAGTACAGGAAAGACAGATGGTGACTCAGGAAGGTGCCAATACTCATGTATTCGCAATCCGCGGCAATTTTGACGATGCCCAGGCCGGCGTAAAGAATATTTTTAATGATGACAACTTTGCCGCCCAACTGGCAGCTCGGGGAGTGAGACTTTCCTCGGCCAATTCTATTAACATCGGAAGACTTGTGCCTCAGGTGGCATATTATGTTTACAGCTATGTCAAACTGGTGGAACGGGGCGCCATTAAGGCCGGCAAACCTATGAATGTGGTGGTGCCTACGGGTAATTTCGGAAATATTCTGGCGGCATTTTTTGCCCGGGAAATGGGTGTGCCAATAAATAAATTCATCTGTGCTTCCAATGAAAACAAAGTGCTGACCGATTTTATCAGGACAGGCATTTATGATATCAGAAATAATGTGCGAGAGTTTTATTGCACTAACTCTCCATCCATGGATATCCTCATTTCCAGCAACCTGGAGAGACTTTTGTATCTGCTCAGCGGCCGTGACGGGGATGCTGTCTGCAATCTCATGGAAAAGCTGGATAATGACAGAGTATATGAAGTTCCTGCAGCTGTTCGTGAGGCTCTCGGCGTCTTTTACGGCGGTTTTGCTTCGGAGAACGAAACCCTTGATACAATAGGAAAGATGTGGTTGAATGAGGGTTATATGATGGATACACATACTGCCGTAGCCTATAAAGTATATAGAGATTATGTCCGGGAGACCGGCGATGCTGAAACTCCGACTGTAATTGCCTCCACTGCAAGTGCATATAAGTTCGCCGAAAGTGTCTCTGCTGCCTGCGGAATCGGTCCGTGCAATGATGGTTTTGAATATGTGGCCGAGCTGGCCGCTGCCACCGGTATTGAGATCCCTTACGGCCTCAGAGATCTTGATAAAAAAACTGTGCTGCACGAGGGAATTGTTGATGCTGATAAAATGATGGATGCAGTAAGTGAGGCATTGAGGTGATGAGGGGTTCAGGGTCCGGACCGGCCTATCCATCCCTCCCGGAGGGATATGATCTCTGTGAGACACTGGATATAGCAGGAGACAGTAAAGTATTTAAAAGAATTGCTCTATGCAGTCTTCTGGCTGTTGCCGGGATGATTGTACTGGGGGCTTTTATAGAACCGAAGGCGCCTTCTGTATTCAGCGGCGGCTTTGCCAAAGGTTTTTTTGCTGTCGTACTGACCATAGTGGGTATAGCTGTATATGTCTTTGCTCACGAGTGGGTTCACGGCATCTTCATACGCTTTTTTACGGGGCAACCGGCGGAATACGGATTTATCCGTGATGTGGGTGTGGCCTATGCGAAAAGCAGATGGTTCTTTGCGCGTTGTGCGTATATTGTAATTGCTCTTGCACCTGTTATTGTGTGGGGGATCATTTTGGCTGTGCTCATGGATGATGTACCGGCTGAGTATTTCCGGTGTCTTTATGTCATACAGATAATTAATTTCAGCGGATCAGCTGGTGACTTTTATACCGTGTGGAGAGTGACGAGAATGCCTAAAGGCGTGCTTATATACGACGAAGGTGCGTCAATGAAGTTTTTCGCACCGGTCAGCTTTAAGTGAGCTGTGGTTTATCATTAGTTTACATTGCGCTGCCCATGCAAAGACCTGCTAAAGATTATGAAAAAAGGGCCGTGAGAAAAATAAAAGTCCTTGCAAAAAAAGCAAATGTATGTTAAATTATTATAGTGACTGATGGAACTTATGTGGAGGATTGACCGAGTGGCTAAGGAGCTTGATTGGAAATCAAGTAAGGTGTAACAGCCCCGTGGGTTCGAGTCCCATGTCCTCCGCCA
>CALZFA010000010.1 GCA_945644815.1 uncultured Clostridia bacterium | reverse complement strand
GCATGGTGCAACCTCCACGGATTGTGGAAGAAATAATATCGACGAAAAAAGATAATGTTAAAAAGAAACGAAAATCCCCCCAAATCGTGTGAAAAACTGCGATTTACCGGGGGAATTTTCATGTTTTGCTGTTGTTTTTAATGGTTTGTATGACCGGATATACATCTTGTGACTAGATATATATTTCTCCTTCGGCCAGTATTACCGCATTTCCGCCTACCTTGACAGAGCAGCCGGCATCGATGTGGCTGCGGATCTCCGATGGTCTTCCCATCTTTTCTCCTTGAACGAAGCAGCAATCGTCCCCGGCTTTAATAAAGCCGTTAAGGTATCCGTAGTATGTAAGAGCTCCGTTGGAAGTGCCTGTTGCGGCCTCTTCATCTATATCATAAAGGGGAGCAAAGTTCCTCACATGGCAGGTCTCACCTTCTTTGCCGCCGCAGTCCAGGGTAAATGCGTGGACGCCCACAACCTCATATTTCTCTGAAAGCTTAGAAAGTGCAGGGAAATCCGGGGCGATGGCATCCAGAGCTTCCAGGGAAGCAACCGGCATCATGATGTCGGGAAGCCCTGTGGATATCATCTGGGGCGTGAGCCTGACACCTGCCTTTTTCTGCTCCTGATAGTCAAGGCCCATAATACCGTAGAGTTCTTCTAAAGCAGCAGTATCGGTGATTTCATCAATTTTTACAGGAGAGGCCATATCCATGAGGATAGAGCCATCCTTGACTGCAATCTCAAGATCACCTGCCAGAGTGTGGTTGATGTATCTGCGGTTATCCTCAATCACACCTGCATAAAGAAGTGCTTTAAAGGAGCCTATGGTGGCATGTCCGCAAAGATCTACTTCGGCGGCAGGGGTGAAATATCTTATATTAAATTGGCCGTCTCCAAGATTTTTGATAAAGGCCGTCTCTGAGTAGCGAAGCTCGGCAGCTGTTTTTATCATAATTTCATCAGACGGAAAATCCATGCCGTCGGGCAAAATAACCACTCCGGCAGGGTTTCCTCCGAAGACTGATGTTGTAAAAGCGTCAACGATGTAAAATTTCATAACTGTTTCCTCCTGATATAATCTTCTAAACTAATAAATATAATATTTTCCCTATGTTATATACAATAAATGCCGCAATCCAGGCTAAGGCAGTCTGGAAAACAAAAGTAAAAAGTGCATGTTTCACGCTGCCGGAGATTTTAGCCATAGCGGCCATGGATGCCGCACAAGGTGCATAAAGCAGGCAGAAAACAAGAAAGGAAAAAGCCGAAAGAGGTGTGAAAAGGTCTGCAAGCATTACGGGCAGCGTAAGCCCTTTTATAACCGACCCCCCTTCCGCAAGAACCGTCAGAGTGCTCACCACCGCCTCCTTTGCAGAAATTCCTGCGATTAATGCTGCGGCAGCTCGCCAGTCTCCGAAACCTAACGGCGCGAAGACGGGGGCAATCATTTTTCCGGCAGCAGCTAAAAGACTTTCATCCGGACTTTCAGCGAGAACCGCTCCCGGTCCATAGTTTTCCAGAAACCAGATAATTACAGATGCAGCCAGAATAACTGTGAATGCCTTGCGGAAAAATCCGCATATGTTTTCCCACATACAGGAAACAACCTTTGACATATGGGGGAGCCTGAACCTTGAGGCATGCGAAGGAGGAATACTTTCTTCGCACCACGGTGAAGGCATAATTCTTCTCAAAAAGGCGGCGGTTGCTATAGCCAGCATGATTCCGATTATATAAAGTGAACATGTCACGAGCCCGGTCTTTTCCGGAAAGAAAACTGTAGTTATCATACCGTAAAGAGGCAGCTTGGCACTACAGGACATAAACGGAATTAAAGTCAGAGCCAGCTGCTTCAGCCGCCGGTCTTTAATGTCGCCGGCAGCGAGAATGGCCGGCACCGAGCATCCGAAGCCCATTATGAGCGGAACTGTTATCTGCCCGGGTATGCCAAGGTGCCTGAGCGGTCTGTCTGCCAGTTGGGAAAGCATATCCAGATAACCTGTTTCTTCCATAAGGGAAAGGCAGAAAAAAAGGACGCCTATAACCGGGATAAAGGAAAGGACGCTCCCCACACCGGCACATATTCCGTTTATGATAAGTGAGCGAACGGCATCGGAAGCATCAAGTGAAAAGAGAAGCTCATCAAAAATCTCAGTCCATTTGCCGATGCCTCGTGACATGATTTCACTCAGTACCGGGCCTACTGCAGCAAAGGTCAGATAAAAGGTAAGCAGCATTTTGCATTTCCTGTCTGCCCTTTGGTAGGGCCGCCATTTTCATTTTTGTCATCGGTATCGTGTACACCTAAAGTATATTTCAAAATCTGTGGAATATCAACATTTACCCTTGAAAAACTTGCAAAAATTGCTACAATTATCTTGATAATACAGGTGAAAGTGAGAAGGATATATGAAAGAATTAAAACTGGCGCTTCTTGGATTCGGCAATGCGGGTCAGGCCTTTGGCCGTCTGCTCCTGGACAAAGAGGAAGAGATTAAAAAAACATATGAAACGGAAATAAAGGTGACGGTAATTGCCACGGCTTCGAAAGGAAATATTTATGATCCGGAGGGCATAAACCTCAGAACAGCTATTGAGGATATAAATGAAGACGGAAGATTTTCCGAAAAACACAGGCTTACGCAGCTTAGCACCATGGAGCTGTCGAAGGAAGCCGATTATGATGTTCTGGTGGAAATGACACCCCTTAATATTTTTACCGGACAGCCTGCTGCGGACCATATAAAAACGGCTCTTGGGAGGCGAAAACATGTCATAACCGCAAATAAAGGTCCTGTGGCATGGTTTTTCAGAGAACTTTCTCATATGGCTCACGATGCGGATGTGTGCTTCTTTTATGAAACCACTGTTATGGACGGAACGCCTGTGTTCAATCTGGCGGAAAAGACACTGAAAATGGCAAAGGTCACTGAGGTTTCAGGAATACTTAATAGTACAACCAATTATATTCTGGAGGAACTGGCCAAGGGCGAGGATTACGATGATATAATGGAAAGAGGCCGCAAGATGGGCTTTATAGAGGCGGATCCGGCTATGGATATAGAGGGATACGATGCGGCTGCCAAGATTACCGCCTTGCTTAATGTACTCATGGATGCGGGAATAACTCCTGATCAGGTAAGGCGCAAGGGAATTGAAGATATAACCGCTGAAGATATTGGCAAAGCAAAGGAAAGAGGAAAGGTGATAAAGCTTCTTTGCAGGGGGTTCAGAAACGAAAAAGGAGAAGTGGAAGCCACGGTAGAGCCTGTAGAGATTTCGGAGAACGACATTTTGGCAGGAATAAACAGCACCACTTCCATAGTTTCCATAACCACAGACCTCATGAAAAAGATTTCCGTAATAGAGCATGAACCGGAAATCGAGCAGACTGCATACGGAGTTTTCAGTGATCTTTTGAGAGTACTGGACCGGGTAGCATACAATAAATAAAACCTGCTTTCCCGGAGCAGGCAGATATGGTATAATAACCATGTGGATATGATATTTTATTAGCAGCGGTTCAGGCAAAGAAGGGAGCATAATGGACAGGAAATATTATTGCCGGATACTTGGGGTTAAAGATGGCGCTACTGATGAAGATATAAAACGGGCATACGAAGAAAGGAAAAAGCGGCTCAGATCCAGTGACTACTCTGATGAACCGGAGTATGTGGAGCAAAAACTTAAGGAATTGGATGAAGCCTATCGAATACTCACAGGAAACACCGTGCCCATATCTCCATCGAGAAAGCAGATTAAAGGCAGCAACGGAAGGAAGCCTTCCCGTCGATATGAACATACCTTTAAAGACCGCCCTGCCAAGGTGGAGATAAACTCGAAGGGAATTAAGTCGGCTATAGCAGCTGTGGTTTCCGTCATATTAGCAATAGCCAGTGTGTCTATAAGCTCATGCGATACGCAGACACCAGACTACGACTATGACTATGACGATTTGACATACATAGAGGCAAACGGTCAGGCCGTGGAAAGAGTTCTCAACCGTGAAGAGGAATACAACTTCTTTGGAAATCTTGATGGAAGTTACACGGTGCCTGACGATATGATAAACTGGGAATTCGAGGAAGATGATGAAATTATGGATGAGCTGTGGAGCCTCAATCAGGATCTTGCATATTCCCTGGGCATCAGCAGCCTTTCCTATGCCATAGACTCCTATACAGGGATTGAGGATTATTACTATGAAATATCCGATTATGATATTTCTCAGATGTTGACAGATATTATGGGAGCCCCATATTTCGAAGATGTTGCAGGTTTGATGAACATGTACAGCGGCGAAATCATTCTCGATTATGAGAGCTATATAAGATTCCTCACTGATGTGGCATATAATCAGACAGACGAAATCTGCGGAGAGCCTGTAACTTACTGATAGAATACGGGATTTTGTGCCCATTGGGAGGAATAGGGTGAAAGTATTTGACATAGCACCGGTAAAATTTACGGATGAGAAGATGATGATTCTCGATCAGACGCGTCTGCCGGGCGAAGAAATCTACATAGAAGCAAATACAAAGGAGGATGTGTGGGAAGCCATATATCATCTTAAGGTAAGGGGCGCACCTGCCATCGGAGTTGCGGCAGGTTACGGACTGTACGTTTCGGTGCGGGATTATGGGGGAAATAATCTGGATGACTTCAGAAAACTTGTGAAGGAGAACTCGGAGTATCTGAACAGCTCAAGGCCTACTGCGGTGAACCTTTCCTGGGCACTGAGAAGGATGGAAAGAGTCCTTGATCAGGCCATGAAGGCAAGCGGCAGTTTTACAGTGGAAGACGCTAAGGGGCTGCTTTTTGCTGAAGCGGAAAAAATCAGAATTGAGGACGAAGAGTCCTGCAGAGCCATGGGAGAATACGGACTGTCTCTGCTTAAGCCGGGGATGGGAATTCTCACTCACTGCAATGCGGGAACCATCGCTACGGCAAAATATGGGACGTGCCTGGCACCTATATATTTGGGACAGGAAAGAGGCTACAACTTCAAAGTTTTTGCCGATGAGACACGGCCTCTGCTCCAGGGAGCAAGGCTTACCGGCTGGGAGCTGCAGAAGTCAGGTGTTGACGTGACTCTCATATGTGATAATATGGCATCTATAGTAATGAGGAACGGCTGGATAGATGCAGTGGCAGTAGGCTGTGACCGAATGGCCGCAAACGGAGACGGGGCCAACAAGATAGGCACCTCGGCGGTGGCTATTCTGGCTAAAGAATACGGCATACCATTTTATATGTTTGTGCCTGCTTCGACAATTGACCTTGACACCCGGACGGGAGACGATATTCCTATCGAACTCAGAAAGGGTGAGGAAATATATCAGATGTGGTATAAAAAAAATATGGCACCGGAAGGGATAAAGACCTATAATCCGGCTTTTGATGTGACAGACCATAAATACATAACAGCTGTCATTACAGAAAGGGGAATAGTCAGGCCGCCTTACGATGTGAATTTAAGGAAGTTAAAGAATGAATAAGTTTATAGCAAAACATGCAAAGATAGCCACGATTGTTGCCGTAGTATTCGGAGCTTCATCGGGAATTTTAGGGACGCTGACGTTTGCACCGTCCATGGCAATCGGATTTTGGAGGCTGACCATTGCACTGCCTTTTTTTGCCGTACCTATACTGAGCAGAAAATCCGAAAGAGATATACTTAAATCTATAGAGAAGAAAGATATGCTGTGGTGCTTTATTGCGGGAGCGTTTCTTTTTGGACATTTTTACAGCTGGTTCAACGCTGTGAAGTTTACCAATGTTGCGGGAGCAGCAGTGCTGGCTGCCCTTCACCCTCTTGTGGTGCTGCTTGTGACGGTCTTCGTTTATAAAAAGAAAGTATCATGGAAATCTGTGCTGGCAATTATTGTGGCGCTTATAGGCGGTGCAGTAATAATGGGAGCCGATATCAGCGCCATTGCAGGGGGTAGAATGAAAGGCAACATATATGCTCTCATGGCAGGTATCTTCATGGGTCTTTACTTTTCCGTGGGAGATCACGTCAGAAAACGGGTGGAAGGCCGTTTCTATGTGCTTTTAGTGTTTTTCAGCTGCTGGATTTGCTTTTCTGCCGGCCTTGTTTTTACCGGCACCCAGGCATTGGGATACAGACCGATGGACTATGTTTATATAGCTGTTATGGCAGTGCTGTGTCAGATAGGGGCTCACGCTGTTTTCAACATGTGCATAGGACATGTAAGCTCTCTTTATGTTTCTGCATGGGAGGCAGGAGAGCCTGTATTTTCGACACTGATGGGGATTGTTTTCCTCAGTCAGATTCCTACATCATATGAAATATTAGGCTGTATAATAGTAGTGGGAGCGCTTTTGTATTATAACAGACAGGAGAGCATGAAGGAAAATGAGCTATAAAGTCAAACTTCAGTCCTTCGAAGGACCCTTTGACCTGCTGGTGTATCTGATAGAAAATGCCCAGATGAGCATTTACGATATCAGAATCAGCGAAATTACAAATCAGTATCTTGAATATATAAAGGCTATGGAGGAGGCTGACATCAGTGTTGCCACCGAGTTTATGGTGCTGGCATCGACTCTCATAGAGATTAAGTCCAGAATGATTCTGCCAAGAATCACCTCGGAAGGCCGGGTTCTTGAAGAAGAGGACCCGAGGGCCGATCTGGTGGAAAGAATTCTGGAATATAAGCGGTTCAAAAGGGCAGCGGATATATTACAGAACAGGCAGGAACGTTCTCAGCATATTTTCGAAAAACCTCAGGAAGATATTTCGCGCTATCTGGACAACCCCGATGAGTACTTGAGCCTCGACTTGAAACAGTTTGCATCTGCCTTCAGCCTTTTCATACAAAAGAAACAAAAGGTTGAAGCTGTTCGGAAACATTACACAAGAATCGAAAGGGAACGTTCAACTATGGAGAGCCGTATAAAGATGATTCTGAGTGCGGTCCGGCGTAAGGTGGGGCAGATTTTCAGTTTTCGTGAACTGATTCCGGACAGGGAAGACCGTTACGACGTGGTTGTGACTTTCATGTCACTTTTGGAAATGGCCAAGGAAAGGGTAATCCGTGTGGATCAAAGGTCTCTCTACGGTGATATAGAGGTAACTGCAGGAGAAAGGGTAGAAGATGACACTATTCTGGAAAAATACAGTCGTGAGGCAGAGGCATAGAAGACAATTGATTTGAAAAAGCAAATACAGGAGGCATAATATATATGGCAAGTAAAAAAACAATTAAATCGGCTTTCGAGTCAATGATGTTCACATGGGGTGAGCCTCTTGACGTGAAAACTGCCGCAGATGTTTTTGATATAACTAAGAATGAAGCATATGAATATTTTAAAGAGCTTCAGACCGAATATGAGCAGGAGGGCCGTGGCATTGTGATTCGGGAGATAAACGGGGCCTTTCAGTTTGTTACCAGAGAAGAAAATGCCGACTACATAGAGCGTCTGTGTACACCGGTAAAAGCCAAGAAGCTTTCTCAGTCTGCCCTTGAGGTTCTGGCAATTGTGGCTTACAAGCAGCCTGTAACCAAAGGAGAAATAGAGGCCATCAGAGGCATCAAATGTGACAGAGTAATGGAGGGCCTGATGAATAAAAGTCTGGTGGAGGCAGTGGGACGGTCAGAGGCCGTGGGAAGACCTGTGCTTTACGGTACCACGGATACTTTCCTTAAAAATTTCGGGTTTACATCCATAAGGGATCTTCCGGAAATTGACGATATAGAGAGTGCAATTAACATTGATGTCGAGGCTGAAACAGACCATGAGTATAGAGGGGCAGAGGGTTGTGAAGGTCAGATGAGCATAGAATTTTAGGAGGAAAGCATGAAAAGAATTAAACCGGGACGCGGCCCTTCTGCTATAGGGGCGGCAATGTCAGTTATTATTGCAGTGTTTGGCGTTTTCTGGACTGTAGCTGCTGCATCTATGGGAGCGCCTGTCTTTTTTGTAATGTTCGGAGTGATTTTTATTATTGCTGCTCTTGTACAGGCAGTGTATAACTTTAAAAATGCTACCGGAAAGAAAAGATTTTCCGTAATGGATATCGTGGAGGACCATGAAGAAGGGGACCCGACAGACAGATGGGTGCAGGATAAATACTCGGAAGAGGACAGATATGATTATCACGAGGAAGAGGAAGAAGAAAGAGACTTTCATAGGGCTTCAGCGGGGGATGATCTGCCGGAGGGTGAGATTAACTTCTGCCCGTACTGCGGGTCAAGAGCAGACAAAAAATTCAGGTTCTGCCAGAAGTGCGGCAAGCGGATACGGTAGGATGTGCCCGGTGTGGAACCTTTGAAATAGTAATAAACGAGGGATTAGCACTCGATTAATAAAAAAATCGCGTCAGTGACCGGGCAAGACGAGATTTTTTTCAATATCTTACATACTTTTTAATACTTTGTGTTTTCAGATATGATGTTAAGCCATTGTTGGCAATATTACGGCGACATGCTGAATTTGCCAACATAGGCTTTTTTTAAATTTGATAAAATGATTTCTCGACATTGCTGCCGACTATGGGGGAGGGTTCGGTTTATTCCATCCTGACCGGTATTTGTATTTCAGACAGCCAGTCTTCTTCCCGGTCTTTGTTCCAGATGCCGTCGATGTAGTTCTCGCGGATGTTGCCGCATATCTCATATCCGTTTTCTTCTATAAATTTGAGAATTACACCGTAGGTTCGGGGAAAATTATCATAAGACCCCTTATGGAATATGCATGCAGCGGTAATCTCAGGAAGTTCACGGAACTTTACCAGCTCTGAGTCTTTCTTTTTTTCTGTGACTGCTTCGCATGTTTCGATGAGTATATGCTCATCCTTGTACACCGGCTCCAGATAGTGGGTGAAGCAGTATTCGGGAAGGGCGCATTCACAGCCCAGACGCTCCATTTCGGCACCCATTTCGGGCATGATGGAAAAGAGCTCGTCGTAAGAATCAATGCATTTCTCCATGGCAGCAACTGTGACAGCCGGGATTTTTCTGATAAGGACAGGTGCATCCAGAGTGCTGGCCTGACCGGACAGGTATCCGTCGATAATGGCGATTTGGGATGTGAGTTCGGCAATTTTCCTTAGAAGGGCAGCCTTTTTGGAGGCCAGCAGAGAAGATGCGTCCGCACCGCGGTTTGCGAGTTTGATATCGTCCAGAGTAAAGCCGGCCTGTTTAAGTGCAGTTATTCTGTGGATATCAGCCATCTGATTCATCGTGTAATAGCGATATCCGTTTTCGCTGTCCACAAATGCAGGAGACAGCAGACCTTGCTCCTCGTAGAATCTAAGGGTTTTAACTGTAATGTGGTTCATCTGTGCGAACATACCGATTTTATACAGTTGAGGCGTTGTCTTTTCTGTGAAGGCTTCATGCTTTTCATTCATTTTCATGGTGCGTTTTCCTCCTTTAAACCCGTGACTATTCCCATCTGAAGGTTTTGACTGCAACGGTGCTGCAGACTGCGGCAATGACCGCAAGAATAATTATATTTGGCAGGCTTCCCTTCATGTCTGCCCCAATGCTGGCTGCTTTCATCAGATCTATTCCCACGCCCAGAGGCATTACGTCTGCCACTCTTTGAAGCCCTTTTGGAAAGAGTTCGTAAGGGATTGTAGCTCCGGAAAAGAATAACATAGGAAAGTATAAAATGGAAGTAGCTACATTTAAGCTTTTTGTGGTTCTGCAAAGGGCGGCGGCCACAAGCCCTATGGAAAACATGGAAATCAGCGTCAGCAGCCATGCACCCATAAAGTAAAGAAAGTCTCCTTCCATACGATAGCCGAAAACCATTACCGCAGCGGCGGCGACAAGGACTGCTGAAATTGCTGACATTACTACGCTGCAGAGGGTATCAGCTGCCAGAAGACGGACAGGACTTGCGGGGCTGCAGTACAGACGTTTTAATATTTTCTTGTCTCTGTAATCTACCATCACGATGGGTATGCTCATAAAGGCGCTGCAGCAGATTCCAACTGCGGTCAGCGATGCAAATGCACTTTGAATATATGTGATATCCTCACCGCCTGCAGCTTGATCACCTGCAATAAATCCGATAAGAAGAAGTACAACCACCGGCATGCAGAGATTGAACACGAACACATCCGGAGATCTGAAAAACAGCTTCTGCTCAATTTTATACAAAGTTAAAAATCTTCTCATTAGATTACCTCCTCTCCCATATACCACAGATATGCGTCCTCAAGATTATCGTAAGGAGATGCGTCGACGACCTCCCTGACTGTACCTTCTGTAACCTTGCGGCCGTTTTTTATGAGACATATGCAATCGCAGAGATTTTCAGCTTCCTCCATATAGTGAGTGGTCAGGAAAAGGGTCATGCCTTCTGCCTTGAGTGCCTTCAGTGTTTTCCACACCTCTCTTCTGGCTGATACGTCAAGACCTGTGGTAAGTTCATCGAGAAATACTATTTCCGGGCTCCCGATGAGAGCGAGCACCACAGAAAGCTTCTGCCTCTCTCCGCCGGAAAGCTTCATCACGGGACTTTTAATGAGGGGAAGCAGACCGAACTGCTCCAGCAGATGGTGATAATCGGCGGGATTCTGATAAAGGGAAGCAAATTCCTCACAAACCTCACCGACTTTTATGGAAGCCTGATATGAGGATGACTGCAGCTGGACGCCGACCTTTTCAAAGATTTCTTTTCTGGCTGAGGCGGCATCTTTGCCAAGAATGTACGCCGAGCCGGTATCCGGCTTATTTATACCCAGAATCATTTCTATGGTAGTGCTTTTACCTGCTCCGTTGTGCCCCAGCAGCCCGAAAACTTCACCCTGCGCCACCGACAGTGAGAGGTCGTCTACCACCTTCCGGCCACCGAAGGACTTGCTGATATTGCTGACACTAATAATGCTTTCGCTCATATTTATAATCCTCCTTTGTTTCGTCAAGAAGGATTGTACATGCTCCCCTAAAGGGGAGAGTCAAGGGGTAAATTTAATTATATCAAATTTTCTCAATATAAACTTGTAATATAACTCCCGATAAACAGTAAAATGCTTAAGGGAGTTTTGTTATGAAGAAAGCAAAAATTAAAGGGAGGACACTGGCGGCAGCAACGGCGGTTTGCCTGGTTTTTGGTATGCTGGGAGGATTGACACAGTACTTCGGGCCTACTCTCAGGGCAGGTGAGGAAGAGCTGAAACGGACGCCTCGGGAGAGCATAAACGTTTCGATTAAGGCGCCGGCCGTTTCTGCGGAAGGGGCGATACTTATAGATGCAGACAGCGGTCAGGTGCTCTACGAAAAAAATTCGGATAAGAAGCTTTACCCTGCCAGCACTACCAAGATTATGACAGCTCTTGTCACATTGGAGACGTTGGATGAACTGGATCTGGATCCTGACAGCAAGGTTATTATTCCTGTTGAAGCCGCGGGGGCAGAGGGATCGTCCTTGTATCTGAAGGCGGGCGAAAAACTCAGTTTGGAAGAGCTTCTTTACGGACTTATGCTGCAGTCGGGAAACGATAGCGCTGAGGCCATAGCCATATGCGTGGGAGGAACTAAGGAAGCTTTTGTAAACAGAATGAACGAGAAAGCCAAAAAACTTGGATGTGAGGGAACTCACTTTGTCAACCCCAGCGGTCTTTTTGATGAAAACCACTATACTACAGCAGGTGACCTGGCGATTATTGCGGCCGAGGCAATGAAAAGAGAGGACTTCAGAAAGATAGTGGGAGCACAGAGATGGTCCAGCGAAGAGACAGACAGGAGTTTTGTCAATAAAAACAAGACAGTATTCAGCTATGAGGGTGGAAACGGAGTTAAGATAGGCTTTACAAAAAAATCAGGGAGGACGCTGGTGGCCTCTGCAGAGCGTGACGGCAGAGAGCTTATAGCCGTAGTGCTTCGTGACGGAAACTGGTTCAATGATGCCTACGCTTTGATGGATTATGGTTTTAAGGTTATAGAGGAGGAGTCGAAGGGTGAGATATAAATGCGCCGATATGGGAAGTTTAAGATGCCCATGCATCCTCATGGAGGCAGGGCAGTGCTATACCTGCACCGTTACCAGAAACGGGAAATGCGATTGCTCTGCAGACTGGCAGGGAGTATGCCCGTATAATGAGTTCTTGCAGAGGGGAAAGACAGCAGCTAAAAAAGGACTTCCGCCGGAGTCTGATGCGGAAGTTCTGAGCGTAAAAAGATACTCGGGACAGCTTTTTACAGTAAGGCTTGGGGTCAGCAAAGGCTTTGCACAGCGCTGCAGATATGCCGGCAGCTTTATAACGGTATCAGCGTTGGGATGCCGGGTACCCCTTTCCGTGTTATGCACGGGATGGAGCAACACACAGGAGGGGCAGGAGACGGCCTGGATTGAAATGGCAATTCAGCCTGCAGGACCCAAAACCATGGAACTGATGAGACTTTCGGAAGAAACACTCGGGGAAGAAAAGAGAATCTGGAAAATTGCGGGGCCCTTTGAGACGGGACTTTTGAATACTGAAAGACTTGTTTACGGAGAACCGGTGACTGTGATAGCCAAGGGAACGGCTATTGCACCTTTTATAAATATAAAAGGAAGAATTACGGAAAGCGCCCCTGTGAAGGTACTGGCAGACGCCGAAAAGCTCACGGAGGATTTTATCAGAGACTATATAGAAGCGGACGAGGGAAGGTGCTCCCTGGAAATGGTTAACCTTGCCGAGGAGGAGCAAAAAGTACTGGCTTCTGTTGATGAAGCTACACAGATAATGCTTCTGGCATCACCATATTATACGGAACGGTTTTTGGGGATGCGGCCGGGCAGGAAAAATGATATAATAACAGCAAACCACGCAAATATGTGCTGCGGCGGCGGAATCTGCGGTTCGTGCTCCTACACTGATAAGGACGGCGTTACCGTGAGACGTTGCAAATGCACTTCGGTGGTATAAGGAGCTTTAACGGCGGCCGGTGAAGTGACCGGAAAGATTCAGGAAAGACAAAGGAAGATAAAAGCATGGGAGATAATATTCTGGCAAGGACAACAGACCTTGCCAAAGTCATTTGTGAAAAATATGCTGATAAAGGAAAGACGGCTGTTGACGCCACCTGTGGAAATGGACATGATACTGTATGGCTGGCAGAAAGATTTGGCAGCGTCTATGCTTTTGATGTACAGAAAAGTGCAGCGGAAGCAACGTCGCGACTGGCAGAGAACAGAGGATTTAACAATGTGACAGTTATCTGTGACAGCCATGAAAATATGGGCAGATATGTGAAAGAGAAGGTGAGGCTGGTTATGTTTAATTTGGGCTACCTTCCCGGCGGGGACAAGAATATTGTGACGGAAAGCCATGCAACTCTTAAAGCCGTTGACGGTGCTCTGTCTCTTTTGGAAAAAGACGGTATGATATGCATAATCATGTATCCCGGCCATTGGCAGGGTGCAGGTGAGAAAGAGGCTCTGCTGCAGATGGCGTCGAAGCTTGATAAAAGCAAATATCACTGTGTATGCACAGATATGATAAATCAGCCTGCCGGCGCGCCGGAGATCCTTTTTATCACCCTGAAAACCTGACCGCCTGTGCCTCCGGCACACTTGATCATTCACTTTTATTATGAAGGTAATAACCGGGCCTCCCCTGCATAGAATAATATGGGGAGGTGTTTTTATGTGCAGAATTGTAATAGCAGGGGGTGGCTGGGCCGGATGTGCTGCCGCCGTCAGAGCAGCAAAACTTGGTGTGGAGACAGTGCTTGTGGAAAAGACAGATTTACTGCTGGGTCTGGGAAATGTGGGAGGAATAATGCGTAACAACGGCAGGTTTACTGCTGCCGAAGAAAACATAGCTATGGGCGCCGGGGAGCTTTTTGAAATAACCGACAGGCTCAGCATTCATAAAAATGTGGATTTTCCGGGGCATAAACATGCCGCCTTTTATGATACAGCAATGGCGGAGCCCCAGGTCAGGCGTCTGCTTGAAAATCTGGGGGTGGAGATAAGATTTATGTGCCGTGCCGTCGATGTGGTCATGGCCGAAGAAGGAAGGGCTGCCGGCAAAGGAGACGTGCAGCCTGCGAAAAGAATACATGCTCTGAAGCTTATGAAGGCAGAAGGAAGGCATTATATTGAGGATATACTCAGGGCTGACGTATTTGTGGAGACCACGGGCTCCGCGGGACCAATGGGCAACTGTGCCCGGCACGGCAGCGGCTGTGCCATGTGCATTCTCCGCTGCCCCGCCTTCGGCCCTCGGGTCAGTCTGACGGAGAAGGCGGGCGCCTGCGACCTGACGGGGGAGAGGGCAGGCGGCGTGCCGGGAGCATTCAGTGGCTCCTGCAAGCTGGATAAAAGAACTTTAAGCAAGAAGCTTCAGAAGAAACTGGAGAAAGATGGATTCGCCGTGGTACCTTTGCCGGAGCATCTGATAAACAGGGGTAAGCTATCACAGAAAGTGTGCCAGCAATATGCTCTGCCGGAGTTTGCAGAAAACATAATCATCATAGATACGGGATGCGCCAAGCTTATGAGCCCGTTCTTTGAACTGGAACAGCTTCGGAGAGTGGAAGGCTTTGAAAATGTGCGATTTGAAGATCCTTATGCAGGAGGGAAGAGCAATTCGCTGCGATATATGGCTGTGGGAGAACGAGACGACTTCATGAGGGCAAAGGGATTTGAAAATCTATTCCTGGGCGGCGAAAAATCGGGCTTTTTTGTAGGACACACGGAAGCGATTACCTCGGGTTCCCTGGCGGGCTACAATGCAGTGATGACAGCTCTCGGAAGCAGATTGCTGAAACTGCCGGAGACACTTGCCACAGGAGACATCCTGACTTTTGCCCGGCATGCACTGGCAGAGGAAAACTCTTTACAGCGGCGATTCACCTTTGCGGGAGGAGAATACTTTAAAAGGATGGAGGAAAAAGGCCTTTACAGTACCGTTCCAAAGGAAATAAAAAACCGTGTAAGGAAGGCGGGGTTAGAGAATATTTACAATAAGATTTTCATGTGATAAAATGTTGGCAGTAAATGTTAAAGAAAAAGGGGAGGGAAAAAATGATAATAATTCTCGCAATAATGACGGCAGTATATGTGGCTATGGTATATGGAACCATAATAAATATGTACAGACAGAAGCAAAAAAGCTATCTGGCTTTCAAAACAATCACAAGCATAATATTTGTGCTGCTGGGCGCTGCGGCTTACAGAATAAGCGGCTCGGAATTCTTTGCGGCTTTCCTCCCGGCATACATTTTCTGCCTCATAGGAGATGTTCTGCTGGCACTGGCTCATGAAATCGACAACAACCTTAAAAACCCACAGTTCACTCTGGGAGTGGGAGCCTTCGCAATCGCCCATCTGTTTTTCATATGGAGAATACAGATGTATATGTTTGCTCAAGTCAGCATAGGCGGAATAATAATGTCGCTGCTCCTTGGGGCGTATACCGTTTGGACCACGAAAAACAGCGCATTTGAGTATGGAAGCAACAAGGTGCCTTCAATTCTTTATGCCCTCATCGTGGGATTTCTTGGCGGAATGGGAATAGAACTGCTTATCGGAGCGATAACTGAAGGCCTTGGCTCTCCGGCATATGTACTTATGGCTTTAGGAATGGTTTTCTTTATGATTTCAGACACCATTCTTGCCAACAAATATTTCAGAAAAGAGGCCAGGCACTGGTACGGCGCAGCGGTTCTGATATTTTATTACGGAGCTATGGGGCTGCTGACGGTGTTTCCGGCAATTCTGTAGCATGATGGAAAAGAACCGGAAAAGAACCGGGAAGGGACCGGGAAGGGACCGGGAAGGAACTGCCCGGATGCACTCGGGCAAGCTAAGGGGAGAAGATACCAAATGAGAATAAACAAATATATTGCTCAAGCCGGAATTGCCAGCCGACGTAGAGCTGACGAACTGATTTTAAACGGCAATGTGAAAGTGAACGGTGCTGTAATGAAAGAGCCGGGATATGACGTGTCGGAGAGAGACAAGGTTGAAGTCAACGGCAGAGCTGTAGAAAAGGCAGGTAAGATGGAATATGTGCTGATCAATAAGCCCCTTGGTATGGTTACTACCGTTTCCGACGATAAAGACAGGCTTACGGTCATGGAAATCGTTAAGGACATTGACGCCAGGCTGTTTCCTGTGGGAAGGCTGGACTACAACACCGGCGGAGCTCTGATCATGACCAACGACGGAGACATGGCATACAGGCTCACCCATCCTAAGCATGAGGTTTATAAGACCTACAGAGCAAGAGTGGCAGGAGTTCTGTCTGCAGAAAAGGCGGCCAGACTGAGAAAGGGAGTGGACATCGGAGGCTTTGTGACATCAAGGGCAAAGGTGAACATAATAAAAGGGAATCAGCACTCCACTATCGTGGAAATTTCTATTCATGAAGGAAAGAACCGCCAGGTACGCAAAATGTTTGCTGCCGTAGGCAATCCGGTTCAGGAATTGGAACGAATAGCCATAGGAGAAATACGGCTGGGTTATCTCAGGCCGGGGCACTATCGCAAGCTGACAAGAGAGGAAATCGAATATCTGCGTCAGGTGTGAGGCGGATTGTCTGTTTTGGAAAGCTAACTGTGCATTGCGAAGACTTTTCCCCCAAAAAATCTCTTAAAAAGACGATTTACTGGGGAATTTTTGCAAGTAATTATTAAAAATGGGATAAAATCCGGCAAAAATCTTAATTTTTTTGTCGAAAATCCCCAGTGAATGCGCTTATTTTGTTATTTTTTGTGGGGAAGTCATGCCGACAGATCCCGACAGGCTCCTGAAAGAACCCAGACAGACACCACCCGAGCCCGGCGCCCGGCAGCCGCCCGCCGCGACATAAATTGAAAAAAGAGCCCAGCATAACGCAAGGCTCTTTTTCCATAAAAGATGTATTAGTAATTATCGTGTTTTCTTTATAATTTCCGAGTACAGCCGAGGAAATTATATCGAATATTCCCTGCGGCAACGCCGCAAAGCCGTGAAACGGCATATTGATGGGAGATTCGCTATTTTCTCTTGCATTCCTTAGGTGTTACGCAAGTGCCTGTAGCTCTGCAGACTACGATAGGTTCTTCTAAGAAATCTGCTGCGGAAGCGCTGATGTCAGGTCTTGCCTGTACAACCTTTCTTGCTTCGAAAGACATCTTTCTTGAAGTGTTGCCGATCTTTGTGATTTCGCCGTAAGCTTCGATGTAGTCGCCTGCATATGTAGGAGCCAGGAACTCGATGTTATCATATGCGCAGAACAAACCTTCGTCTCCGTCACACTTGATAAGCAATTCTGTAGCAACATCACCGAACAAGTGAACCATGTGAGCTCCGTCTACAAGGTTTCCGCCGTAGTGAGCATCCTTAGCTGACATTCTCAATCTTAACGTTGAAGTAATCTTTTCTTCCATCTTTCTATTCTCCTTTTCGACATCGAAATTAGTTAGTAATGGTTTTAAGTTTTGGCTTGAGTTAAAAAACTCTGTAATTACGAAAATATATATTGCAAATTGTGTGCCAATGTTTTATCATTGAAAATAGGTTAAAATCGAACCGATTTATGTTCACCCATGAAAGGAGCGAACCTGAAATGTTAATGAATTACGGAATTAAAAGAGTCCTTGAGCCTAAATATGTTTTACCCACCTCCGCATGGAAGTTGGACAACAGCCGAAATATATACTCTGACGAAATGAGGGTGGCTATAAGAAGAATTCATCTGGAAGGCACCAGTTTTAAACAAATATGCACAGAAGTCAACTATAACGAGGAAAAGATCAAGCAGACGATCATCGATATAGTCATAAGAAGAGGGAAGCTTCATAATCCTGTTACAGATACCGGCGGGCTGGTCTGCGGTCAGGTGGAAGCTATAGGATCTGAATTTGAAAACCCCCATAATCTTAAGGTGGGAGACCGGGTGATATGCAATGCTTCTTTGGCTTCGGTGCCTATGCACATTGAGAACATCACTTCCATCGATTATGTGTTTAACCAGATTGAGGTAGAAGGATATGCTGTAATTCACAGCAGAATTCCCATAGTAAAGGCAACTGACGATTTACCTATCAACCTGCTGCTTTTTGTACTGGATGAGTCCGGGACTTTGTTTCGCCTGAACAATCTGGCGGAGAACAAGGAAAAATGCCTCATCGTCGGAAACAATATGATAACAAACCTCATCTTTGGTTATGTACTCAGAAGAAGGCTTGGCGACAAAGGCGAAATCACCTGTCTGCTGGACAAAAAAACGGGAATACAGGTAACGGGAGGAGGAATTGACAGACTCATAAGCCGTGTATTTGATAGAATTCAATACCTGGACATTCTCAAGCCTACGGAGTGCGTGGACAGGCTCAATGCGGAGTCCATATTCGATCTCTCCGTAAACTGCGCGGAAATACCCGGAGCGGAAACGGTGAACATTTTGGCCACCAGGCCCGGGGGAACTGTAATGTTTGCCAATCTGATAAACAATTTGAACATAGCTCTTTACATAACGGAATCCATTTCCAAGAACCTGGAGGTCCACGGGGCGGAAGGCTTTATCGAAGGCTACGACGACTTTGATGTGGAAATAGTAGGTGAGATAGCGGAATACTTTGAAAACGCCACATTTGTAAAGATTGAAAAAAATGAGCCGGAGGACGATGTCAATCCGTATAGCCGGTCTCTCTTGCAGAACACCATGACGGAAGACTTTGTGTTTAACAGCAAGGCCATGAAGATGGTGCTGGATGAAATACTAAAAGTTTCCCGTTACGATTGCAACGTAATCATCTTTGGAGAAACCGGTGTGGGAAAAGAAAAAGTGGCCAATCTTATCCAGAAAAACAGCGATCGCAAGATGCAGCCTTTTGTAAAGATTAACTGCGGAGCCATTTCACCAAACCTGATAGAATCGGAATTCTTCGGCTATGAAAAGGGAGCCTTTACGGGAGCTAACTCCACCGGAAAAAAGGGTTATTTTGAAATAGCAAACAACGGCGTAATGTTTCTTGATGAAATAGGTGAACTGCCTCTCGAAATGCAGGCGAAGCTACTGCGGGTCATTCAGGACGGAGAGTTTTATCGTGTGGGAGGGACAACGCCGGTTAAGACCAATGTCAGGATAATCTCGGCTACCAACAGAGATCTGGAAAAGTTTGTGGAAGACGGACTGTTCCGAAGAGATCTGTATTACAGACTTAATGTGGTGCCAATCAGAATCCCTCGCCTCAGCGACAGACCGGAAGATATTCCGGTGCTGGTAAATCACTTTCTGTCCAAGTATGCTGAGAAATTCGGGACAAGCAGAAAAATAAACGAAAGCGCTATAGACTATCTGAAGCAGCAGCCGTGGCCGGGAAACATCAGAGAACTTGAAAATTCGGTTCAAAGGCTTATTATATCCTCCAAGGGAGAGGATATAACCCTGATGGATGTCATGAGGGAGACTCACGGCGAAATTTTCGGCGGAAATGTAGAAATGGATGAAGGGGAAGAGTCGAATAACGGAATTGACAAGGAGCTGGATCTTCAGAGTGCTGTGGACGAGTATGAAAAGGGCATTATAAAATATGCATGTGAAAAGTACGGCTCTACGCGCAAAGCGGCTAAAGCCATTGGAATCAGCCAGACACAGCTGGTAAGAAAGAAGAAAAAATATGAAGTGTAGATGCCGGTGCGGATATATATGCGCAGGTGTGCCACAATAGCGAACCAATATGTGTTCGCTATTTTTTGCTATGAAAACAAATCGGTTCGATTTTTTTAGGGTACGTCGGCAGTCAGCAGGAAACATACATCTCGGAAAGGGCATAAATACTGCTTTGGGAAGAAGGTAATGATAAGGTGCAGATTTCACAGGGCTTGGCACAAATTTTGCTATATTATTAACATGGTTAAGTTTTCTCAAGAATAAAACTTTACCATCATATATATTAAGGAGATGTTTTATGGAATTCAAAAAGGGAGATATTTACGGAACGCACAGAGTGCTTGAGCCAAAAGGAGTACTGCCTCAACCGGCAGATGTTTTGGACAATACTATGGAAATCTATGACAACGAGGTGCTTATAGATGTACATACTTTAAATATAGACTCAGCATCTTTCACTGAAATCGAAAAGAGAGCAGGCGGGGATGTGGAGGAAATTAAAAAAATCATTATGAACATCGTTGAAACCACCGGCAAGCACAAGAATCCATGGACGGGATCCGGCGGAATGCTTATCGGAAAGGTTAAGGCTATCGGACCTAACTTCAAAGGTGACCTTAGAGTGGGAGATAAGATTGCTACGTTAGTATCACTTTCACTCACCCCGCTGAAAATTGAGGAAATAAAGGAAATCAGACCGGAAATCGATCAGGTTGATGTAAAAGGAGAGGCTATTTTATTCCAGTCCGGGCTTTATGCAATCCTTCCTAAGGATATGCCTAAAGAACTGGCGCTGTCAGTTCTCGATGTGGCGGGCGCCCCTGCTCAGACCGCAAAGATCTGCAAGCCGGGAGATACCGTAGTAGTAATGGGTGGCGGCGGAAAGTCCGGAATCCTATGCTGCTGGCAGGCCAAGAAACAGGTTGGCGTCAACGGAAAGGTCATCTGTGTGGACGGTTTTAAGAAATCCATCAACAGAGCCATGTCAGTCAAGTGCGCCGATGAATACATCGTAGTCAACGCTACAGACGCTGTAGCAATGTATGAGGAAGTTATGGAAGCTACCGAGGGAGAACTTGCAGATGTAGTAATCAATGTAGTAAACATTCCCAATACGGAAATGGCTTCTATCATGGCCTGCAAGGACGGAGGACTGGTATACTTCTTCTCCATGGCGACAAGCTTTACTAAGGCAGCTCTCGGCGCTGAAGGTGTAGGCAAAGACGTTAATATGCTTATCGGCAACGGATACACCAAGGGACATGCCAATGTGGCCCTTCAGGTCCTCAGAGATGACGAGAGAATCATGAAGCTCTTTGCAGAGCTTTATGCATAAAAATCTGTACAAAACAGGGATTTTGATATATAATTAACACAGTCGGTTGTGCCGCTGTCGGCTTTAGTGCGGAGTTAACCGCAGGAGAGACGATGCGGTATCTAATAATAATAATTATTTTTCTAGGAGGAATTTAAAATGAAAAAAGGATGCCCTTATGGTACTCACAGAGTAATCTCCCCAAAGGGAGTTTTACCACAGCCAGCAGATGTTATCGATAACACTATGGAAATCTATGATAACGAAGTACTTATCAACGTTAAGACTTTAAACGTTGACTCCGCTTCTTTCACAGAAATCGTAAGAAGATCATGCGACGGCAAGAAGCCTGCAGACATCGAAAACTCACCTGAGGATCAGGCAAAGGTTAAGCAGACTATGCTGGATATCGTAGCAAAGGCCGGCAAGCACAAGAATCCTTGGACCGGTTCCGGCGGAATGCTCATCGGTACAGTTGAGGAAATCGGACCTGCTTATGTAGGCGACTTAAAGGTTGGCGACAAGATCGCAACATTAGTATCACTTTCACTTACACCGTTAGTAATCGACGAAATCCTCGAAATGAGACCTGCTATCGACCAGGTTGACATTAAGGGACATGCAATTTTATTCCAGAGCGGTATATACGCAAAGCTTCCTGAAGACATGGAAGAAGGTCTTGCATTATCAGCATTAGACGTAGCAGGAGCTCCTGCACAGGCTGCTAAGTTAGTAAAGCCCGGCCAGAAGGTTCTCGTAATCGGCGGCGGCGGAAAGTCCGGACTTCTCTGCTTATACGAAGCAAAGAAGAGAGCAGGAGTTACAGGCCTTGTAGTTTGTGCTGCAGGATCCCAGAAATCAGAAGACAGAGCAAGAGCTCTTGACCTTGCTGATGAATACTTCCACCTTGACGCTACAGACGCAGTCGGAATGTACAACAAGGCTATGGAATTAACTAACGGCGAATTATTTGACGTAGTAATCAACTGTGTAAATATTGAAAATACTGAAATGGCATCAATCCTTGCATGTAAGGACGATGGTATTGTATACTTCTTCTCCATGGCAACAAGCTTCACTAAGGCAGCTCTTGGTGCAGAAGGCGTTGGCAAGGACGTTAACATGATTATCGGTAACGGATACACTAAGGGCCACGCAGCAATCACTCTTCAGTGCCTGAGAGAACATGAAGGTTTAAGAAAGCTCTTCAAAGAAATGTATGCATAGTAGTACCCTTGATTTTAAAGACAGTTTAAATTAAAAGGAGAATATAATGGCTATTAGAAATTGGAAAGACATTCCTTTATTCAAGGATGTAACCGATGAACAGTGGAACGACTGGCATTGGCAGGTTGAACACAGACTTTCAACCGTTGAAGAAATCGCACAGGTTGTCAACCTTACAGAACAGGAAAAGGCTGACATTGAAAAGGTTATGGGCGGCTTCAGAGTAGGTATCACACCTTACTATGCTTCCCTTATGGATCCTGATGATCCGAGAGATCCGGTTAGAATGCAGGCAGTTCCTACACTGGCTGAAATGCACAGATCAGAAGCTGATGACCTTGACCCGCTTCACGAAGATGCAGACTCCCCTGCTCCTGGATTAACTCACAGATATCCGGACAGAGTTCTCTTCTTAATCACCGACCAGTGCTCAATGTACTGCAGACACTGCACAAGAAGAAGACTTGCAGGCGAAACTGACGGCGCAAGATCAAGAGAAGACATCGACGCATGTATCGAATACATCAGAAAGACTCCTCAGGTTAGAGACGTACTTCTTTCCGGTGGTGACGCTCTCTGTGTAGAAGATGAGACTCTCGAATACATCATCAGTGAACTGAGAAAGATTGACCATGTTGAAATCGTAAGACTTGGCTCAAGAACTCCTGTTGTAATGCCTATGAGAATCACTGACAAGCTTTGCGACATGCTGAAGAAGTATCATCCGATCTGGTTAAATACTCACTTCAATCATCCTAAGGAAATGACTCCTGATGCTATGGAAGCAGTTAGAAAGCTTGCTGATGCAGGTATTCCTCTTGGAAACCAGTCAGTATTATTAAGAGGCGTTAATGACTGCAAGCACGTAATGAGAGAATTAGTACAGGTTCTCTGCAAGAACAGAGTAAGACCTTACTACATCTACATCTGCGACCTGTCCATGGGTATTGAGCACTTCAGAACTCCGGTATCAAAGGGTATCGAAATCATTGAAGGCTTAAGAGGACATACTTCAGGTTATGCTGTTCCTACATTCGTAGTTGACGCTCCTGGCGGCGGCGGAAAGACTCCTGTAATGCCACAGTACGTAATTTCCCAGACTCCTCACAAGGTAATCCTGAGAAACTACGAAGGCATCATTACTACATATACCGAGCCTCAGCTTCCTGAGCTTCCTTGCACTTGTGATTACTGCACAGGCAAGAAGACTTACAAATATGAAGGTGTTTCCGCTCTTGGAGAAGGTCCTGAAATCAGAACTATTGAGCCTGCACACCTTGCAAGACACGAGAGAAATCAGCACTAATAGCTGCTTAATATTTCGTAGAACAAAAACTATACCTATAGGGAGGCCACTGCGTCTCCCTATAGGTGTGATTAAAGGATAAAAATATGGGGTTGCTTTACGACTTATCAACTAAATACAAAACCCTTTCCATAGTTGGCATGGCCAAGAATGCGGGCAAAACCACAGCTTTAAACTATCTCATTGAGGAAGCTATAGATGAAGGCATCGTTTTGGGAGTCACATCTACGGGCAGAGACGGTGAAAGCCAGGACTTGGTTACCGGAACTGAAAAGCCAAGAGTATATTTGGAAGAGGATATGCTCGTAGCGGTACCTACACTTCTTTATGACCTTGCAGATGCAGGTCTGGAAGTATTAAAAAAAACCAAATATTCCACGGCAATAGGAGAACTCCTCATATGCAAAGTGAAGGATGCCGGATATGTTCAGGTTGCAGGACCTGTAATCAATGCGGAACAAAAGCTTCTTTGCCGGGACATGATGGAGCTGGGATGCAGTCTGATTCTCATCGACGGAGCCATCGACAGGAAATCTATCGCATCACCTGATACATCGGATGCGATAATACTATCCACAGGAGCCGTTCTTTCAAGAAAAATGAACAAGGTTATTGAGGAGACGGCCCATGTAGTGAATCTCTACAGAACGCCTGAACTGGAAGACGGCATCATCAGAGACACTATTACAGAAAACAATTTTGACGATAAGATTATGCTTGTCAGCGGAGACGGAAAGATCAAAAAGCTGGATCTTATAACAGGACTGGGAGCGGCAAAGGAGATCAACGGAGCCATCGACGAGGATACAAGATATATATACATACCGGGTGCCTTTACAAACAGTGTAATTTCTGACATAAGCCTTAAGAACCTGAAACAGGTGCAGTTTGTGCTTAAAGACCCGACAAAGATATTTGTGAATGCTATGGATTGGGGAATTTTCAGAAAGAAAGGCTTCAGAGTCAGGGTTCTCAAGAATATTGAAATCGCAGCCATCACAGTAAATCCCTGGGCGCCGGCAGGATATACCTTTGACAACAGGTTTCTTCTGGAGGAAATGCAGAAGGCTATCCCGGATATTCCTATTATTGACGTAAGGATGTAGCTATGAGACAGGGAAAGAACAGAAGACTTGCAAATGTAAAGACAAGGCGTGAAACAGGGCTTGATTATGTTATGTTTAACCTTGATCTGAACACGCCTTTCGGCAGGAAACAGCTGAAGGAAATTCAGCCCTACTATCCGGGCGAAGAAGAAGAACTTCGTCAGGAACTGGACAGGGTGGAAAGGATGATTCACTTTGTAAGGCAGAATCAGAACCTTACGGATAAAATACAGGAAGTTTTTATGGAGGTAAAGGATTCGTCCCTTACCATTTCACGAAGCGGCAGCACTACCCTTTCCACAGTGGAGCTTTATGAAGTCAAATCACTGCTTCTGCAGATGAGGCAGCTTCGAAAGCTTACCATGGAGCATGAAATCGGGGACTATAAGGGCTGTCACTGTGTAGAGGAATGGAAAAAAACAGGCGTGACAGAAGCAGCGGGAAAAACAGCTGCACAACAGGAAGAGGGAGCTCCGGAAGTGAACACTGTTCCTGAAGAGTATTTTTTGGAAGATACCGAAGATCTGCTTGACGAGCTTGATCCGAGAGGTGACAGGATGAACACCTTCTATATTTACGACGAGTTCAGTCCTCTCCTTGGAGAATTTCGCAAGAAGAAAAAGGAATATGAGCAGCTCATAAGGAAGGAGCAAAAGGATACAAGGGAAAGACTGAGAAGAGACCGGGGCGTGACTCTCACTCCGAAGTTTGATATAGTGGTTGCAAGATCTCATCCTGATTTTGAAAAGATAACCCGCCTTGAAGAGCTTGAGATTGTGGACCAGGATTACATGAGCGTGACCATGCAGCTCAAGCCCACCGAGAAGGTATATGAATATGTAACGGAAGTTGAAAAGATCAATTCCGATATTGAAGCAGAAGAAGAGAGAATCAGAGAGGAACTTTCGAAGAAAATTTCAGAAAAAGAAAAGGTCATACTTGATAATTGCGAAAAGATGGGCGCTCTGGATCTTGCGCTGGCAAGAGCGCTCTACTCCGTAAAGCATCATCTTGTGAAGCCGGAAATTATTGATGAACATGTCATCGAATTTGAGGACGGAAGAAATCTTCAGGTAGAAGACATAATCAGGTCTAAGGGCAAGGAATACTGTCCGGTATCCATTTCCCTTAAAGACGGAGTTACCCTGATTACGGGAGCAAACATGGGAGGCAAGACCATTTCCCTTAAGCTGGCGGGACAGGTTCCGATTCTGGCCCAGTACGGCTTCTTCGTACCTGCAAAAAAAGCTAAAATAGGACTTTCAAACTATATGCAGATTCTCATCGGAGACTCTCAGTCTGTTGAAAGAGGTTTATCCAGCTTCGGTTCCGAAATGGAAGAACTGAAAGAGATACTTGATCACGGTCAGAACAGAAGCCTGATCCTCATAGACGAAATCGCCTCGGGAACAAACCCGACGGAAGGAACAGCTCTGACCAAGAGCCTCGTGGATTACCTCATGGAAAAACCGTATATTTCCCTTATCACGACGCATTTTGAGTCTGTAACGGAAAAGGAAGGCGTTGTAAATTTGCAGGTCAGAGGACTGGCAGACTGCGATTTCAGACTTCTTAACCGGGAAATACAGAGAGCAAATCGCCGTGAAAGGATAAATATAATTTCGAAATACATGGATTATCGTCTGTGCAGAGTAGATAATGGAACACAAGTACCTAAAGAAGCCCTCAGTATAGCCGCTATGCTCGGACTGGACAAGGCGATTATAGAGGGAGCAAAAAAATATATAAGATAAGGAGAAAAAGGATGAAAAGCAAATTAAACTTGGACCCTAAGGTTGTCGATAGCGCTCGTCAGCATGCAGCTAATATCGCACATGACATGCAGGACTTTATCGAGCGCCACACAACAGTATCAACAGAAAGAACTGTAGTAAGACTTTTGGGTGTTGACGGTGTTGACGAATTAGATACACCTCTTCCGAATGTAGTAGTTGACCAGATTAAGGAAGCAGGTGCTCTGCCTACAGGAGCTGCTTACCTTATAGGTAATGCAATCGTACAGACAGGTAAGTCACCGCAGGAAATTGCTGAAGATATGGCAGCCGGGAAACTGGATATCACCAAGCTTCCTACATGCTCGCAGAAAGAAGCGGAAGAAGCATTAAAGCCTGCAATCAAGGCTACATTTGAAAAAATTGATGCTCAGATAGCTAAGAGAAAAGAATATCTGGCGACAATCGGAGAAGGTCCGGAACCTTACGTTTATGTAATCGTAGCCACCGGTAACATATATGAGGACGTTATTCAGGCACAGGCTGCTGCAAGACAGGGGGCTGACGTTATCGCAGTTATCAGAACTACAGCTCAGTCACTTCTTGACTATGTTCCTTACGGACCTACAACTGAAGGCTTCGGCGGTACATATGCAACTCAGGAAAACTTCAGAATCATGAGAAAAGCTCTTGATGAAGTTGGTGAAGAGGTTGGCAGATATATCAGATTATGTAACTACTCATCCGGCATGTGCATGCCTGAAATCGCTGCAATGGGAGCACTGGAAAGACTTGACGTTATGCTTAATGACGCTATCTACGGCATTCTGTTCAGAGACATCAACATGCAGAGAACACTGGTTGACCAGTTTATGTCCAGAGTTATCATCGGTTACTGCGGCATTATCTTCAACTCCGGTGAAGATAACTACCTTACAACAGACGATGCAATCGAAGCAGCTCATACAGTAACAGCTTCCCAGTTTATCAACGAACAGTTCGCTGTACTTGCTAACATCCCTGAAAATCAGATGGGTCTGGGTCACGCATTTGAAATGGATCCTTCAACAGAAGACGGCTTCCTTCTTGAACTTGCACAGGCACAGATGGCAAGAGAAATCTTCCCTAACGCAAGATTAAAATACATGCCTCCTACAAAGTTCATGACAGGAAACATCTTCAGAGGACACATTCAGGACGCGCTTTTCAATCTGGTAACAGTTTGGACTCACCAGTCAATCCTGCTTACAGGTATGCTCACAGAAGCTATTCATACTCCTCTCATGCAGGACAGATACCTTTCCATCGAAAACGCTCGTTATATCTTCAATAACTGCAGACATATCGGTGATGAAGTAGAGTTCAAAGAAGGCGGAATCATCCAGAGCCGTGCTCAGGAAGTATTGGCAAAGGCTGACGAACTCCTTGCAGAAGTTGAAAAAGAAGGACTTTTCTCCACTATCGAAAAGGGTATCTTCGGCGGCGTAAAGCGTCCGTTCGACGGTGGACACGGTCTGGAAGGCGTTTGCAGCAAAGGCGAAAACTACTTCAATCCGTTTATCGAATTGTTTATGGATCATGAATAAGGGAGGATGCAATAATGACAGAGAATAAAGCAACGACCGCAACTACACAGGTCGATTTAACTTGCGTTAAGCCTTACGGCGACGCTCTTAATGACGGTAAAGTTCAGCTGGCATTCACTCTTCCTGTTCCTTACGGTGAAGAAGCTGAAGAATGTGCAAAGCAGTATGCAAAGAAGTTAGGCTTAGACGAACCAAACGTTTGCTATTACTGTGAACTTACTCCGGGATACACTTTCTTTAACGTTTACGGCTCAGCACAGCCTACCATCGACTATACAGCAATCAAGGTTCCAAAGGTAGAAGGTACCGTTATGGACCGTGTAGAGTGCGGTGAATGGATCGGCGAGCACATCGGCAGAGATATCGTAGTAGTCGGAGCTTCAATCGAATCCGATGCTCATACTGTAGGTATCGACGCTATCATTCAGATGAAAGGCTTCCACGGTCACTTTGGCCTTGAAAGATTTAAAAATGTTGTAGCATATAATATGGGCTCACAGGTTCCTTGCGAACAGCTTATTGCAAAGGCTAAAGAAGTAAACGCAGATGCAATTCTCGTTTCACAGACCGTAACTCAGAAGGATATCCACATCCAGCAGCTCACCAAGATGGAAGAGCTTGTTGAGGCAGAAGGCCTTCGTGACAAAGTTATACTTACCTGCGGAGGACCTAGAATTTCCCACGAACTTGCTCAGGAATTGGGCTACGATGCAGGTTTCGGTCCTGGAAAGTATGCAGAACACGTTATGTCCTACATCATGCAGGAAGTTGAAAAGAGAGGCTGGCAGAAGAAGCCTGAAATTGCTGATCGCTAAACCTAAAAATGTCAAAAAAACAATCAGTCATCTTGACACAAGTCCTGAAATGGATTAAATTAATTATGATTGATGTATTAAAGTAATAGAAAGGTGAAGAGA
>CALZFA010000009.1 GCA_945644815.1 uncultured Clostridia bacterium | reverse complement strand
CATCAGTAGCCAAAAAGGAAGGTTTTGAACAGATTTCGGCTCTTTTCCAGAAGACGGCTGACAACGAAAAAGAACATGCCAAGATGTGGTTCAAGGAGCTTAATGGTATCGGCGACACAGCTGCAAATCTTCTTGCCGCTGCAGAAGGCGAAAATTATGAATGGACCGATATGTATGAAGGTTTTGCCAAAACAGCTGAAGAAGAAGGATTCCCTGAACTGGCTGTTAAGTTCCGCATGGTAGGTGCCGTAGAAAAGCATCACGAAGAAAGATACAGAGCTCTCCTTCATAATGTAGAGGCTGCAGAAGTATTTGCAAAGAGCGAAGTAAAAGTTTGGGAGTGCAGAAACTGCGGACATATTGTAGTAGGAACAAAGGCTCCTCAGATCTGCCCTGTATGTGCTCATCCGCAGAGCTACTTCGAAATTCACGCAGAAAACTACTAAACAATAGCAGAAAGCAAGGGGAAAAGGTAAAGCTTTTCCCCTTTTAAAATTTCAAAAAATGTCAAGGGCTGTTACTGCCAATGTCTTTAATCGCATCTAAGAGTTTTTCCATATCCCTTCGGGTGTTAAAAGGTCCGACACTAATGCGAACCGCCCCTTCATCCCATGTTCCGATAGTCTTATGGGCCAGCCCGGCGCAATGAAAACCTCCTCTTACAGCGATTCCGTACTTGCTGCTCAGAATGGAGGTCGCTTCCTCTGCCGGCACATCTCTGATATTTATCAGACTTATACCTGTTTTGCGGCACGCTCCGGGTCCGTAGCGCGTTACAAAATCCATTTCATCCAGTCTTTCATCCAGCCAGCTTATGAGCTCTTCCTCATATTTTCCGATTACCTCCGGACCTATTTTGTCTACAAACTCTGCAGAGTATCCCATTCCTATTATGGCGGGGGCGTTTATGGTTCCGGCTTCATAACCTTCAGGAAACTCACAGGGCTGGATTCTGCTTTTTGAGTCCGTTCCTGTACCGCCTTCCATAATGTGATTCAATCTCAGATCCGGTGAAATATACAGTGCGCCTGTGCCCAAAGGCCCTAAAAGCCCCTTGTGTCCCGGAAAGGCCAGCATGTTTATATGCATTTTTTCTACATCTATATCCATTGAACCTGCCCCCTGAGCACCATCCACCAGAAACATTATTCCTCTCTTTCCGGCAATTTCTCCGATATCTGTCAGAGGCATTTTTGTACCTGTTACGTTGGATGCTGCGGTTACTGCAATAAGTCTTGTTGCCGGCCGGATGGCCTTTTCTATATCTGAAGCCCTGATAAATCCGTCTCTGTCAGCCCTGATCACCGACTGGGTTACACCTCTTTTTTCCAGTGCTTTTAAGGGCCTGAGCATAGAGTTGTGCTCCATGGATGTGGTTACTACGTGGTCACCGGGCCGCAGCACTCCCTTCAGTCCCATATTAAGCGCCTCTGTAGTGTTCTTTGTAAAAACAAGCCTTTCCGGCTGCTCAATGCCAAAAAGTCTGGCCACCTTTCTCCTGGCGTGATAAACTTCTTCCCCCGTTTTCATGGACATGGAATGGCCGGACCTGCCGGGATTTCCGCAGTATTTAAAGATACATTCTTCCATAGCGGCCACCATACCTTTAGGCTTCGGATAGGATGTTGCTGCATTATCCAGATATATCATAAATTTCCCTCCGGTAAACAAGTAAAAATAGAGGACATTTCTGCCCTCTACATACTATGCCGATATTCTATTCACCGTGACTGGAAATTCCGCTTCCGCTGATAGGAATGACCTCGCCCCCATAGGTAGGCTTGCTTCTAAGCATAGATTTAAAGAAATCTTTTATTCGAGCCAGCACCTCTCTAAAATTCCTGAAGCTCTGTCCGAAATATGTTTCCTGGTCAGAAGCCACACCCATAACTTCAAGCCCCAGCTTGTCCCCTATGTAAAGAGCCCTGTACTGGTGATATGTCTGCGTGACTACTATAACTTTTTCTGCGCTGAAAATACTGCCCGCTCTGTACATGGAGTCATAAGTTGAAAACCCTGCATGGTCACAGAAAATATCTTCTTCCGGTACTCCCGCTTCTTTGGCGTATTTAAGCATCACATGAATTTCATTGTGTCCTTCGGTTCCGTTATCCCCTGTCAGCAAAAGTTTAGGCGCAACCCCTTGTTTATACAGCTCAATTCCCACATCAAGCCTGTCCTTAAGCATGGGACTGGGAGTCTCTTCATCCTCAATGCCGCAGCCGAGAACAAGGACGCAATCTGCGTTAAAGTCTTTTAGGTTTTGTACAGCAAAGGACTTGATTTCCACCTCGCCTCTGACCGTATATGCGATTTTATCCTCGGTGGAACGCACCACCCTGCTGTTTATAAGCATGCAGGAAAGGCCTGCTATCATAGACAGAACTATTACAATCAGAAGGAGTTTTAAAAAAAATCTTTTGATATGTGTCATGTCAGTTTCCCCACTCTTCCCTCAGCATAGAGTACACCAGATTATCTCTGTCGGTGCCGTCATAAATGTGGTAGCCTTTTCTTTGTATCCCCTCAAACTTAAAGCCGCATTTTTCAATTACACGCTGAGATCGCTTGTTCTCAGGACCCGTACAGATGGCCAGCACCACCAGATCAAGCTCCTCAAAGGCGTAATCGATCACTGCCCTGGCGGCTTCCGTCATGTAGCCTCTGCCCCAGCTTTCTTTTGCAAGAGAATATCCCATCTCGCAGCTGTTTACGTTTTCACGGCGCCTGTCCGGTTCCAGACCTATGCTGCCGATAATCTTTCCGCTTTCCTTTTCCCGTATGGCCCACACCTGGTGAGGAATAAACAGCTCTTCAATAATCTCTCTTGATTCTTCCTCACTTTCATGAGGCTTCCACCCTGCATTGGGACCCACTTCCGGATCCTTGGCATATTCATAAAGCCCTCTGATGTCTTCCTCTGAGGTTGTCCACTTGTCCAGAACCAGTCTTTCCGTCTCAATTCTTTTCATTGCTCTGTTTAACCTCCTTTTGTGCCTGTCTGTATTCGTTTCTATTCTGTAGTGCTCAATATTTCCTTGCTCTTGTTTTCGATCTGGCTTACCTTCATATTAGGTGCATCCTCAGGATCGACCTCCTCCAGAAGCCCCAGAACCGATTCTCCGAGATAAATGGTCTTAAGGCTCTTGCCGTCAAGAGTTACTTTACTGTATTGAGTGAAGTTCTGCCCTTTTATATAATATCTGTCGCCTATCTTAACGACCTCTTCGATTTTAATGTCCTTTACACCCATCTTAAGTGCAGAAGGCTCAAAAGGATTTGACCCCCCGTAGATATAATACTTTCCGTAAAGTATATCATATCCCAAAGCTTTCAGATCGGAAAGATAGGTTTCGCTGTTCTTGTGGTTCTGCTGATAAGTAAAGATCGTTCCCACCTGCATATCAAGCATATCCATTACATGAGCTGCTAATTGGTATGTGTGGAGATTTTCGTCATCCTTCTCCATGCCGAAGTTGTCCCAGATAATGTACTGGGTCCCGTACAGGTTGCCGTTTTCCAGATCCTCCTCCGTAAGATCTATGGCCGGAATGTGGTCTCCGTACATTATCAGTACTGTAGGTTCCTGTCGATTTGACAGCTCTTTTGTAAGCTCACCTATGAATTTATCCATTTCATATATCTGATTTACATAATACTCATATTTCCATTTAAGTTCCTCTGTAGGGGCGCTTAATACCTCGATCTGAGGATTTTCTATAACCTTCTCCGCCGGATACTTTCCATGTCCCTGTACGGAAATGGTATAAATCATATCTCGTCCCTGAGTTGAATCAAGGGCGTCGTTTATACACTCTGTAAGCACATTATCCTTAGCCCAGTTCCTTGGGGTCTTGGCTACATTCTGCATATATTCCAGACTGGTAAAGGTATCAAAACCCATATTGGCAAAAACTGTGTTTCTATTATAAAATACGGCTCTATGGTTGTGTATGGCATGGGAAGTATATCCTAAACTGTTAAGATCGTACGCGAGGCTTTCTCCTGTCTTTTCTTTAAGCACCGCTTTATACGGATATTCTCCGGGCCCGAAAAACTTAACGCTGAGACCGGTAAGCACCTCAAATTCCACATTTGCAGTCCCTGCACCGCATGCCGGAACCGTAAGTTCTCCCGATGAATATTCCCCCATAAGTCTTCTGAAGTTTGGGCAGGCATCCCCGGACAGCTCTATGCTCTTAATCGTTGCCGGATCTATAAAGGACTCCAGCTGCAGGAAAAGGATGTTAGGATGCTTTTCGTCTTCATCTTTTTCTTGCAGAAGCATGGCATTGTCGTCTCCCAGCTCCTTTTCAGTAAATATATCAAGTATACTTTCCTCACTGTAGCCCGAAGGCTTGCTTATTCCCGTGTTGAGCCACGTATTGGTAAAGCAGTAGACTACACCATAGTCTCTGTAGGCATAGGCCAGATTTCCGAAGAAGGTCTCGACGATGCCCGCTCTGATTACCAATGTAGTGGAAAGGAAGGTGAAGCTTATTACTAACACAACTCCTGCCAGATTTCTCTTTCTTTTTACCTTGTCCTTTTTCTGAGGGCCTTTGATAAAGAGCAATACCAGTCCGCCAATTGCTGCGGCAATTGCCAGCCCTGCCAGTACAATGACAGGGGTCGAAAGATAGTTTGTTATAATGGTGAGACCATCCTCCAGGTTGCTTAAATCCTTTACGGTAAAAGGCGTCATTCGCTGAGTCAGAATTACCCCGTTAATGATGCCTACTGCCAGCCAGAAAATGGCCACAATGGTGAAGACGAAGAGTCTCCTCTTAAACACTGAGGCAATAACAAGTGTAGTGAATATAATCAGCGTGTTGTAAAGGAATACTACCGGACTGTGAAACATAAAACTGATTCCTCCGAAAATTCCCTGCGTAGGAAATCTTCCGAGAGTTTCAATTATTAAATTAAGTGACAGCGCCCATATAAATGCATAAACAAAACTGTTTTTATAGAACTTGCGCTTGTCCATGTTTTCCACTTCATGGATGGTTTCCTCAACTTTTCGGTCAAGTTTCTCAAATTTGTCGAATTTTTCCATTTGTTAGATCCCTTTCTGTTGCAATCTCAAATATACCTCGTTTGATAGTTTTGCGAATTCTTCCAAATTCAGTGTCTCAGCTCTTCGGCACGGCTCTATTCCAGCGGCTTCAAGTGCCTTTCCTGCCGCCTCCTTAGTCAGGTTTTCTACGCTCGAAAGAGAGTTGAGGAGAGTCTTTCGTCTCTGCCCGAAGCCTGCCTTGACGCACCTGAAAAAGACATCTCTGTCAGCGAGCTCCACAGGTTTTTTATCTCTGATATTCAATTTGAGGACCGAAGAATCCACTTTCGGCTGAGGCAAAAAAACCTCCTTTGGTACATTGACTACCGTCTCAACAGTACAATAATACTGAACCGCTACCGAAAGTGCCCCGTAAGCCTTAGTCCCCGGATCTGCTTTTATTCTGTCGGCAACCTCCTTCTGCATCATTATGGTGATGCTGTCTGCCCTGACACCGTCCTCAAGCAATTTCATAATTATAGGTGTGGTAATATAATAAGGAAGATTACCGATTATTTTAACACCCGATATGCTTCCGTCGCAGCTGTGGATTAACCCGTTTACATCTGTTTTAAGAATATCCTTATTTACTATTTCCACATTATCCCATTCTGCCAGGGTTTCTTTAAGAATGGGAATCAGATTTCTGTCTATTTCCACCGCAATAATCTTCTTTGCAGCAGCTGCTGCTTCTGCGGTGATAACCCCTATGCCGGGGCCTATTTCTATGACCAGGTCGTCTGGGCCGATTTCCGCGCTTTCCACGATCCTGTCTATTATGTTTTTATCAGTAAGAAAGTTCTGTCCAAGGCTTTTGGAAAGCCTGAATCCATACTTCTGTCTAATCTCATTTATGGTCGATGGTGCGTAAAGTTTCATCAAATTCCTCTCTTGTAATGTTAAAGCCGTTGAGCTTGTTTAAAAATGTTTTGGCGTTGCCTCCTCCGATCCCCAGCAGTCTTCCAAGTTCCTGCCGCCGACCTTTTGACTCCGCCCTGCCGGCAAGTCCGGCTTTAAAAAGATCCTCCTCTTTAAATATCTCTGCACCTGTGTAATCGGTACAATGTGCTTTAGACAAAGCTTCTCTGATATCCCCCGGACTTGCGTTTTCTATACCTATATCTCCTTTTCCGGTCGCCTGGCTGCGCGACAAAAAAGCCTGTTTTGCTTCAGGAAATTTTTCTGTCAGCCTTCGCCTTATTTCTTCTCCCGAAAAATCCGGGTCGGTAAATATTATTATTCCCTGCTTTTCATAGGCCTTTTTAATTAATTCCCATGTTTCCTTCTTTATTCCAAAGCCGTGAGTTTCGATAATAAGTCCATCTGCAGCTTTTTTTACCGCAGCTGTATCATCTCGGCCTTCTACGACTATTGCTTCCTTAATTTTCAGCTTCGCCTTGGTCATTGTCTTTTTCTTTCAGTGTGTCGTCGGGGAGGATAAACAGCAGTTCATCAGATTTTACGAGTTTCAGATCCCGCCTTGCAAGTCTTTCTATGCACTGTGCGGAGTTTATGTTTTCATACTCTGCCATAAGTTCTTCTTTTCTGTTGATGAGCTCCTGCTTCCGGGCCTCCGCTTCCTCCTTCTCCTGGTTGAGTTTGATTATTTTAATTCCTGACATTACAAAATAGGCTATGACCAGTATTATCAACGCTGCCGCAATAAGCCCGGCTTTGCCTGTAATTCTTTTTTTCTTCTTTGACTTAAAGGCTCTTACTTCGCCCCTCCTCTTCGACATTTTCGCCATCGTTCGCCTCCGTTAGCGTAAGTATACCATAAAACAGCCTCTTCCACAACCACAGACCGACGAGAAAGGAGCCTATGCCGGTTGCAGTTATTTTCCCGTTATCGCAGTAGTATAGAAATTCATTTATCAATACACCGACTACAGCATACAGGGCAAGCTCAGTTGCTGTTCTTCGCATTCCTTTAAAGCCGGATACTGTACTGTATCTTTTAAATAGTTCGCTTATCAGACCTGCTGCTATACCGCATACCGTCATAACAAGGAAAATAACAAGCTGGCTTCGTATCAGAGGACTCATTTGCCTTTCCTTGCCGTAAGTTTTTTCAGGAAGGTTCCTTTGTCCGAAAGCTTCTTGTCTGTATAGGCAATCGCCCCTATTTGCCCTGTTACCACCAGCATGCCTTCCTGCAGGTCAAGTTTTTCGATGTTAAGCCTTTCCCCTGTAATTTCTATGCCGCCTTCCTTAAGATTGGCCCACAGGGTTTCTTCGTCGAATGCATCAACGTCGGCCACCTGGGTAAGCGTAAGCTTCTCTCTGTTTTCTATGGTTATATAATGATTTTCCATACTGCAAAATTCCTCCATATTAAACCCTTATTTTCAGTTTAATATATGAGAAGTGCCACCCTCTTTAGAACTTATGGCAGGCAGCTGCCTCTGACAAAAAGGGCAGGTTTTTCAGCCTGCCCCTCTTTATCATTATTTGTACTATACGTAGTATGCCGGATTAACATTTTTACCGTTTACGAATACCTCAAAGTGACAGTGCGGACCGGTGCTTCGGCCTGTGCTTCCTACGGCAGCTATTACCTGTCCTTTATATACCTGCGTCCCTGCAGATACATACATCTTGCTGCAGTGAGCGTACAGAGTTTTCATGTTGCCGCCGTGGTCTATGACAACTACATAACCATATGCTCCCGACCATCCTGCCTTAGTGACAGTTCCTCCGTCTGCCGCGTAAATAGGCGTTCCTGTCGGCGCTGCGTAATCCAGTCCGTAGTGCATTCTGCCCCAGCGCATTCCGTATCCTGCGTATACACTTGCGTTTACAGGTTTCCTAAGGACTCCGGTTCCTTTCTTCGGAGGAACAGGCTTTGTTCCCTTTGCAATAATCTTATTAACCGGTTCCGTGATGGTTTCAACCGAAATATCCTCTCGTGCCACAGTCTGCCCGTTATGTTTTGTCAGCCTTGCGGTTACTCTGGCTTTGCCCTGCTTTCCTGCCTGAACCACCACAGTTTCTCCTTTATAATAACTGCTGGATTCTTTAGTTATTGTTTCGTAGTCCGTCGCCTCCGCAAACACAGACACACCTATGGTTTCAACAGTAATCAGAGGAATTTCCTGCTGCGTCACAAACTTATCCCCTACATGAAGAGTGGCGTTATCATTTAGTCCGGGGTTCATCCCTTTGAGCTCTTTCAGAGAAACTCCCAGCTTTTCGCATATTCCATAAAGGGTATCTCCGGATTTAACCGTATATGTTGACTCCTGCTGTCCGCCGCTCCTTATCTTGCTCACAGCAGCCGACTTGCTGCTTATATTGGCTAAGGTTGTGCTGCATGCCTCGATTTTTACATCCTCGACAAAACCTACATACTCGTATTCTGTATCGCTGTCGTTGGTATAAAAATCTTTTATTTCTTCCAGCACATCCTTGGCTATTCTTTCGTTTTCCACAGTTACGGCTGTCTCTCCGTCAACTATAATTGAAAAGGCCTGGGCCTTTATATCACCCATATATGTGAATCGCCTCAAAACCGTGTCGGCATCGTCAATATCCTTTCCGGATGAAATAACCGGTTTGAAGGTAATGTCTGTCTCCGGATCAATTGCAATTTTGGAACCATACTCCAAAGAAAGCTCATCGCTTACCATTTCAAGTATTTCCAGAACGTCACGCTGTTCTTTGACAATTCCCAGCGTTTTGCCGTTATAGGCATATTCATAGTCAATTGCCGACGCAAATATGGCTACAGCTCCTACTCCCACCAGGAGTACTATTATGCATTCTTTCACAATAGCTTTCCGATGCTTAGCCAGATTTATAAGCAAGTCATGGTACTCTCGCATTATAATGACTGTGGTCTTCTTTACAAACCACTCGACAACCTCCGCGCTCTTATCGTACCATCTGATTATAGCTGCGCCTAAATCAACAGCACCTTCTGCTCCAGCACCGATAATCTCTTTAATATCTTCCACAATTTCTTTCAGGAAGTCATCCACCTTGTCCAGAAAAGTGTCCGTCACAAAGATTACCTTTGCACCGGCTTCCCAAAAGAAAACTCTTATTTTTTCAGGAAGTCTTATCTTTAGTTTCAGCTTTATTTTTTTGTAGCGTAACTCTTTTCGTTTTGCCATATTTCCGCCTCTCCTATTCTCTCCTTAACGCATACGCACCGGCTGCCGTTTTCATCAATTCCGGTATCGCCGCATTTTTTGCAGGAATATTTGATGTCTGTATAATCTACAGTAAAATTATTTTCTGTCAGAAGCACAGCCCTTTCCTCCTCCAGAAGCCTCATCATTCTTCTGGTTTCATTCATATGCTGCCTGCTCATTCCTGTCAGAACTCCTCTTGAAAGCTTACTTCCCAATGCCTTAAGCTCATCATCAAGCTCTGCAATTCTGGGAACTTTCTTATATACTTCCCCTCTTTTTTCCTCTGCCTCTTTTTTGGCTTCTGTCCTGAGATGTTCATAATACCTGTTTAAAACAGCCTGAGTGACTGTCACCTTCTGATTCACATCTCTGCCCTGCTCGTCGGCTTCCTGTGCCCAGTTTTCCAGCACTTTATTTACATACCGCAGGCTTGGACTTGCCATAGAAATGGTTTTGTCGCAAGCAGCAAGAATTCTCTCTGTATTAAACTTCAAATCGTCAATCCAGTAATTTATCATCTTTCTCTCAGCTTCCGTTGCGTTACGGTTAAGTCCGAGAGAATTCAGAATTCTTTTATATATACTTTGTCGTTCGTCCAGACTTTTTATGTATTCTTTGATTTCATCTGTTTTCGTCAGTCCCTGACTGTGCCATTGAAAGACAACCTTGCCTACATATTTTACATTTGCCTTTCCACGCTCACAGCAATACTCAAAGGCTCCTTTTACAAGCTCTGTCGTTGCTCCCTGCTGATTTATCCAGGAAACAATCTCCTCGTTTTCCCCGGCCGAAAGGGTTCTTCCCATAATAGTTTCAACATCATCAAAAAGCTGCTTAAGCTCTGCATTCTGAAAAGGGCTTATCCATTCTGTCACGCTGTTTTTTTCGGCGGAGACGTTCCCGTACATTTTCTCCCGAAGATTTATAAATTCAACGTCAAAGTTCAGAATGCCCGCATCGCCTCTTCTGGGCAGTTTTTTTATTACACCCATCTGCTCCCAGTAGGCCCATGCATCGTAAAGAGTCTTTTCTGAAAGTCCAAGCTGAGCTGCCATGGCACTGCATGTCATTTCCATTCCGGGCTGAGCATACAAAAGGCCATAGAGGTATACCTTTACATATTCACCCGGCGCTCCCGGAAGATATTCATTTATAAACATATTCTCAACATCGGTGGTCAAAAGATAGAAATCCCTTATCTTTCCTCTGTTAAAATTCATCTTTTCCTCCTAGAGGGCTAAAGCGCTTTGTCGCTGAACTTGGTGTAACGGGAAACCCAGGTCAGTTCCACCTTATCCGTCGGTCCGCTTCTGTGCTTGGCTATATTAACCTCACAAACCCCCGGTTTATCTGTATTTTCATTGTAGTAATCATCTCTGTACAGGAAAATAACGATATCCGCATCCTGTTCGATTGAGCCGGATTCTCTTAAGTCTGACAGAACAGGTCTGTGATCCTGTCTTTGCTCCGGCGCTCTGGAAAGCTGGGAAAGGACGATAACAGGGCACTCAATTTCTCTTGCCAGAAGTTTAAGATTTCTGGAAATAGTACTGATCTCCTGCTGACGGTTGTCCGTTTTCCCTTGCAGACTCATAAGCTGCAGATAGTCAACGACTACAAGGTCCAGACCCTGCTCAGCTTTAAGTCTTCTGCATTTGTTTCTCATCTCCATAATGGAAATGCCCGGGGTATCGTCGATTACTATTTTGGTATTATTCAGCTCATCCAGAGCCATAGTTATGCGGTCCCAATCTTTTCGATCCAGGTCTCCCTGTTTCAGCTTCTGAATTTCCACTCTGGCCTGCATGGCAAGAAGTCTCTGTCCCAGCTGTTCCTTTGACATTTCCAGGCTGAAAATCATTACAGAAGATCCTGCCTTTACAGCACTCTGCTGTGCTATATTCAGGGCAAAGGCTGTTTTTCCCATAGCCGGACGTGCCGCAACAATAATGAGGTCAGATCGCTGGAGTCCGCTGGTCTTTTCGTCAATATCTTTAAATCCCGTCGGTATTCCCACTATTTTATCTTTGTTCTGAGCGGCGGCATCAATTAACTTTATATTTGTAAGAAGTACATCCTGTATTTTTGAATAATCGTTTTTCTGGCGCTTTTGTGCTATTTTGAATATGCTGCTTTCTGCGTAATCCAAAATTTCTCCGGCAGCCATTTTTGCATCATATCCTTTTTCTGTTATGTCCTCCGTCGTTTTTATCATCTGACGAAGAGTGGCTTTCTCTGCCACAATCTTGGCATACTCCACCGCATTGGCCGTGGACGGAACCTCTGCCGTCAACGTAGCAATGTATGCTCTGCCCCCTGCCATATCGAGAGCTTTTCTTTTTTTAAGTTCCTCGCAGACAGTAAGCATATCAACGGCGGTATTTTCATTATATAGATTCCAGATGGCTCTGAATATCTCTCTGTGGCTTTCATTATAAAAGTCGTCGGCGGTAACTTCCTCCAGAACATCCGAAAGCACATCTTTATTGAGCATTACTGCGCCAAGGACAGATCTTTCTGCCTCCTCGTTGTGGGGAGGAATTCTTTCAATCATATCTTTTTCTCCTATTCGACAGTTACGGTTACTTTTAGCTTGGCCATTACCTCCGGATACAGCTTGATATCCACTGTCAGTTCCCCTGTCTGTTTAATTGGACTGTCAAGCTGAATTTTTTTCTTATCCACTGTAATTTTCTGCTGTTCTGCCAGTGCATCGGAAATATCCTTTGATGTGATGGAACCGAATATTCTTCCTCCTTCTCCGGCTTTAGTCTTAATTACCACAGAAACAGCGTTTATCTTCTCGGCCAAAACCCGGGCAGCTGCTTTTTCTTCTGCTTTTTTCTCAGCTGCCAGCGCCTTCTGTTTTTCCAGATTTCTTACATTTCCTTCAGTGGCTTCTTTGGCATATCCCTTAGGCAGAAGCATATTCCTTGCATATCCGTCACTGACTTTTACTATATCTCCGGCCTTGCCGGTACCTTTTACATCTCTGTTTAAAATAACAATCATTGTTTATTGCCCTCCAATACCTTTATTATATTGTTTACAGTCTCATCTATGGAAGCCTCCACCTGAGCCGCCGCCGTGGTTAAATGTCCACCGCCGCCAAATTTTTCCATAATTACCTGCACATTTATTTGTCCCAGTGACCTTGCACTGATTACCGTCTTCATATCATTGTTTCTTCCTACTACGAAAGAGGCTCTGACACCCTTTACCGTCAGAAGCTGATCTGCCACCTGGGCGCATATAAGCTGGGCATCAGGCATTACCTGCTGACAGGTTGCGATGGCAAGCCCCCCATCATAAATCTGTGCGCCGGAAAGTGATGCGGCTTTTAACCTGATATTATAGAAGTCCTCCTGGAAAAATCTCTTGACTTCAGTAGGATCGGCACCCTGCCTTCTCAGCCATGCTGCCGCTTCGAAAGTTCTTACTCCGGTTTTTACCGTAAATCCGTTGGTGTCCACGGTAATTCCCGCAAGCAAAGCCTCAGCCTCCAGTTTCATCAAAACTTTTTTTGTGGTCATATACTGAAGAATTTCTGCTATCAGCTCCGACGTGGAGGAAGCATAAGACTCCATATATGCCAACACCGGATTTTCTATGAATTCCTCTACCTTGCGATGATGATCTATAACCACTTTTCTTTCGCAGACATTAAGCAGCTCTTTGCACTGAACCATGCTCGGTCTGTGAGTATCAACTACAATAAGAAGGTCTTCGGGTTCTGCTGCAGATAAAGCTTTTTCGGAGCTTATAAACCTGTAGTTTTCGCTTTCCTTTGCCTGCTTGAATATAGTCTGCAGAGAATCGTTAAAATCATCTATTACTATAAAAGGTTCTTTTTCGGAAAGGGTGCACAATCGCATAATCCCCAGGGCTGCACCGAAGCTGTCCATATCGGGATACCTGTGTCCCATTATAAATATTTTTGCAGACTGTTCTATAAGCTGTTTAAGAGCATGACCCACTATTCTTGACTTCCCCTTATTGCTTTTTTCCACAGTCTGAAGCTTGCCACCGTAATACTCTATCTTAATGTTTCGCTTCACTACAGCCTGATCTCCTCCTCGCCCCAAGGCAAGATCCAAAGCCGCATTGGCGTATTCTTCGGTCTGTGTCATTGACTTGCCGCCGACACCTATTCCCATGCTCAGACTTGCAGGAAAATCCGCCCCTGTTTCAAGATTCCTCACTTCATCCAGAAGGTCAAACTTGCCGGCAATCAGTCTGTCAAGATGCTGCTGCTCAAACCATACCACGTAGTTGCTGCTTTTGACTCTGCTGACAGAAGCGTTTATCTTGGCTGCCCATTTTCTGATTATTTGATCTATCTCACTGGAAAGACTCAGCTTAGGTGCGGCCCCGCTGCTGTCGATAAGCTGGTCGTAATTATCTACCTGGATTTTAGCTACACAAGGTTTTTCCTTATTATATCTGTCCTTCAGTTCCTCCATCCCCGTAACATCATTAAAGATAATGCCCAGGTCGGAATCGGGCTCCTCACCTAACAGGTAAGCAACAAGTTTGAAAACCTTTTCATTGCGTTTAACAAGAGGATGGATGTCCTCTGCGGCTGCATCATAAAGATCTGCGGTCTTTATCCCTGTAAGGGTAAATATATCCGCACCGATAATGGCATCATATATGAAAACATCCCCGATATGCTCGTTGGCATCTGTTATCTTGCCCTGGTTATTTATTGAGCAAAAGGGAAGGGGGATAAAAGTATTCGCTGTTCTTCCCTGTTTTTTCTGTGACATTCTTCTCTCCTCATTTTTAAACACACTTGTACAGTCTATCTTACGATTATAACATAAAAGTGTGTTTTTTTCATCTACAAGATGTAGTGCTTTTTTCACATTTTTTCAGCATTTCTCCATATTTGATCTTTTACAATAAAAAAATGAGTGCTGTCAGGCGGCTCAGAGAGGATTCCGCTTTCAGCACTCTTTTTAAAGCACAGGTATATTACTTTTATATTTCTTTCTTAATTACCTGAACAGATTCCGTCATATAAAAGCAAATAAATAATTTATTAAAATATATATCATGATAATGTTTACTGCAAGAGACACAGGTACTAAAATCTGAAATTTAAGCTTTCTTGTCTTATGATGAAACATCAGCGCCCCTAAGGCTATACCGGCAGCTCCCATAATGAAACTGCTTGCCAAAAGAGTTTTTTCGCTTATGCGACGCTTTCCTTCCTTTGCCTTTGCCTTATCTATTCCCATCATAACAAAGGTAACCACGTTCCATATTGTTATGATAATTATCAATGGTTTCATGTGAAACAACTCCGCTACCTGAGGTTTTTCAACAGTTCAATAAGCCTGTCCAGTTCATCCCGGCTAAAATATTCAATTTCAATTTTTCCTTTTTTGCCGTTCTGTTTTATTGTGACTCTGGTACCCAGGGCTTCCTTAAGTTCCTCTTCCACACGTGCAACATTTGCATTTTTCGCTCTTGACGCCGGCTTCTTCTTTGCTCTGCCTTGCCGGGAAACCAGTTTTTCTGTTTCTCTTACAGACAGCCCTTCATCTATTATCCTTTTGCATAAAGCCTTGCGGACTGCTTCATCCTCAACGGTTACGAGAGTTCTTCCATGGGCTGCCGAAAGCCTTCCTTCAGCCATCTCTGCCTTGATGTAGCCGGGGAGCTTAAGAAGTCTGAGGGAGTTGGTAATGTAGGGCCTGCTCTTGCCCACGCTTTTGGATATCTGCTCCTGGGTCATCCCGAAAGTGGTCACCATCTGATTAAGACCTTCCGCTTCTTCTACAGGGTTCAGATCTTCCCGCTGCATATTTTCTATAATTGCAAAGAGCATATTCTGCTCTTCGCTGAGCTCCCGTACCAGGCAAGGGACTTTTGCAAGTTCGGCTTTTCTTGCCGCCCTCCATCTGCGCTCTCCTGCAACTATTTCATAGCTTTCACCCTTTTTTCTTACTACAATGGGCTGAATTATGCCATGCTCTTTTATAGATTTAGATAGTTCCTCGATCTTTTCTTCATTAAAAGTTTTTCTCGGCTGGTTTGCATTAGGCATTATATCGTGGATATTTATATACCGTACGGCATCTTCCGAAATTTCTTTTATAATATTATGGTCAGATCCTTGTTTCTTTTCTTCTGTTTCCGGACTGCTGACAGGCACGGCATCTGCAAACAAAGCATCGAGTCCTCTTCCCAGCCCGCCTTTTTTTGTAGCTGCCATACTAGTTTCCCTCCAATTCTAAGAATTCCTCAGCAAAATCCATATATGCCTCTGCCCCTTTGGATTTAGGATCATACTCGGTTATAGGCATTCCAAAGCTCGGCGCCTCCGCCAGTCTCACATTCCTCGGAATGACCGTGGCGTAGACCTTTCCGCCGAAATACTTTTTTACTTCCTGAACCACCTGCACCGAAAGATTGGTTCTTCCGTCAAACATGCTGAGGATTACTCCCTGTATCTCCAGTTCCGGATTCAAGCTTTTCTTTACCAGTTCGATGGTGCTCACCAGCTGGCTCACGCCTTCGAGAGCATAAAACTCGCACTGAATCGGAATTAATACGCTGTCAACTGCAGTAAGGGAATTTATCGTAAGAAGGCCTAACGATGGCGGACAATCTATAAAAATGTAATCATAATCTTTCTTTATCTTATCAAGAGCTTTTTTTAAAGTGCTTTCTCTGCCTTCAATCTCCACAAGCTCCACTTCCGCCCCTGCAAGATCGACACTGGCAGGAATGAGGTCAAGATTCTTGACATTTGTTTTTATGATTGCCTTTTTCGGATCATAGGTTTTGTCGATTAAAATATTATAAATTGTGTTTTTCAGATTCCTTTTTGATACTCCGATTCCGCTCGTGGTGTTTCCCTGAGGATCTATGTCAATAATGAGTATGTTCTTCCCTTTCAACGCCAGGCAAGCGGCCAGATTTATGTTTGTTGTGGTTTTTCCTACTCCACCCTTTTGATTAAATATTGCTATCGCTTTTCCCACAATGGTTTCCCTCCCTTTCGGTTATGCTGCATATAATTGCTGAAGTTATTATACCATACCTTTGGTTAAAAAAATAGATGTTTCACGTGAAACATCTACTGTTTTTTGGAATTATTATCTTTACTTCAAGAAAATCGCCCTTGTCGCTTTCTATCAGTCTGGCGTTTTTTTCTACGTCTTTTACCTGATTAAATGCTTTTCTTATGGTGTTCATATAAATCTTATAGCTTATGTAATTTATTTTCCGCCTGTTCCTTTCTGCCTTTTCTTTGCTCGCAAGCATGTCCTCAATAAGCTTTTCTGTCTGTTTAACATTAAGTCCGTTTGCTGCTACCCTCTCTACAATCTTTTTTCTGTCTTCCTGATTGCTGAGTTTTAATAATGCCCTGGCGTGTCTCTCTGTCAGCCCGTTCTTCATAATTGCATTCTGAATGTCGTCGGGGAGGGACAGTATTCTGATTTTGTTTGAAATGGTTGATTGCTGTTTGCTGACTCTCTTTGAAATTTCTCCTTGCGTCAGTCCAAAATCCTCCATAAGTTTTTTGTACGCTCTGGCCTCCTCCAGAAAACTAAGATTTTCTCTTTGGACATTTTCCACCAATGCAATAAGGGCTGCCTCTCGATCCTGAATTTCCTTTACTACAGCCGGAACTGTTTTAAGCCCGGCAAGGACGGCTGCTCTCAGCCTTCTTTCTCCTGCTATCAGAATAAAGCGCTTCCCTTCGGCTCTTTTAACTATAAGCGGCTGCAGTACTCCGTATTCGGATATTGATTTGGTTAATTCTTCCAGTTCTTCGTCTTTAAAAACCTTTCTCGGCTGCTCAGGGTTGGCCGTTATCATTGAAACAGGAATCTGTACAACTTTCAAGTTATCACCCCTTTCTGGGGAAATAATAACATTTCCTAAAAGCCTTATGTAAACTTTTGTTCGCTAAAAAACCCCTAAAAGTATTATTTTAAGGGTTCTTTCGCCGGTGTTCCCGGTTTTCTCGGATATTTCGACGGAGTATCCTTTATTTTTTTAATTACTACCACCTTGTGATTAATTCCAAATTCTGTAAGTTTTCCTTCGCGTACTTCTTCTGCTCTGCCTCCCAGCAGCCAAAGGGCATGTTCTGCACTCTTAACTTCTGTTTCTGCCTCAGGCCCTTTGTAGGCCAGTAAAAATCCTCCCGTCTTTATAAAAGGCAGGCAGTATTCCGCCAGCACCGACATGTTGGCAACCGCCCTTGAAACACACAGATCGTACTGCTGGCGATGGTCCTTGTTTCCTGCAAGCTCCTCGGCTCTGGTGTGAAGGGTTACAACATTTTTTATTTCTGTATCTTGGCAAAGTTCATCTATTATTTTTAGCCTCTTGTTAAGTGAATCTATGAGTGTAAATTCTTTTTCGGGCGATATAATCGCCAGGGGTATTCCGGGAAAACCCGCACCTGTTCCCACATCAATTATTTTCTTTGCATCCTCATATTCAGGATAATCTGCGCAGATAATCGAATCAATAAAATGCTTCACTACAAAGTCCTCGGGATCCGTTATAGTGGTAAGATTCACCTTTTGGTTCCATCTGAGAACACCATCCATGTATGTGCGAAATTTTTTCAGTACCTGCTCGCTGCTTTCGGCACCCAAAGCTCCCAGAGCTTTTTTTAAAGCAATCATATCTTCCATATTCAGTTTCCTCTTCTTTTCTTTTCCAAATAAACAAGCAGCACATTGATGTCGGCGGGTGAAACTCCCGAAATTCTCGATGCCTGTCCTATGGATGCAGGTTTTATCTGATTAAGCTTCTGGGCGGCTTCAATGCGAAGGCCTTCAATCTCTTCATATTTCAGGTCTTCGGAAAGACCGCGATTTTCAAGCTTTTTAAATCTGGTTATCTGCTGCAGCTGCTTCTGTATATATCCTTCATACTTTATCTGTACTTCCAGCTGAGTTATTTCATGATACGAAAGTTCCGGCCGTGTTTCATCATCTATTTCCGCCAGATCTTCATATGTAATCTGAGGTCTCTTGAGAAGCTCGGCAAAAGAAACCCTGCCGTTTACAGGAGAGGTGCCGTGGACTTCAAGAAAAGCATTTACATCACACGGAGCGCAGGTCTTTTCCCGAAGACGCCTCATTTCCTTTTCTACCGCCTCCTTTTTATGAAGATATCTCTTATATCTTTCATCGTCCGCCAGTCCTATCTCATAGGATTTTTCCGTAAGCCTCACATCTGCATTATCCTGGCGAAGCACAAGGCGATATTCTGCCCTTGAAGTCATTATACGATAAGGTTCATTAGTACCTTTGGTCACTAAATCGTCGATTAGAACGCCGATATAGGCCTCGTCTCTTCCGAGAATAAAAGGTTTCTTGCCGGAAATTTTCAAAACTGCATTAATTCCCGCCATAAGACCCTGCGCAGCAGCCTCTTCATAACCCGAACTCCCGTTAAACTGTCCGGCACAGAAAAGGTTATCTATTGTTCTGTATTCCAGATTAAGCTTTAAATCCTGCGGATCTATGCAGTCATACTCGATGGCATAAGCAGGTCGGACAATTCTTATGTTTTCAAGTCCTTCTATTGTTTTATAAAATGTTTCTTGCACATCCTCAGGAAGGCTTGAGCTCATTCCCTGAATGTACATTTCATCTGTGTCGAGGCCTTCGGGCTCTATAAACAGCTGGTGTCTCTTCTTATCTGCAAATCGATTAACTTTATCCTCAATGGAAGGACAGTATCTTGGTCCTATGCCTTCTATCTGTCCGCCGAAAAGTGCTGACCTGTGAAAGTTCTCCCTGATGACTCTGTGCGTTTCCTCGTTTGTATAGGTAAGCCAGCATAGGCCCTTGTTTTCACCTATATCGTCGTTCATAAAGGAAAAAGGCACGATTTTTTCGTCACCCTCCTGTTCCTGCATCTTGGAAAAATCAAGGCTGCTTCCAAGACATCTTGCGGGGGTCCCCGTTTTAAAGCGCCGAAGCTTCATCCCGTGTTTCTTAAGATTTTCTGCAAGCTCCATGGAAGGTGCCAGTCCGTTAGGGCCGCTAAAAAACGCGCTGTCCCCTATAAAAATCTTGCCTGCCAGGAATGTTCCCGTTGCCAATACTACTGCATCTGCCTTATACCAGGTGTGGGTTTTGGTTACAACCCCGCATACTTTACCGTCTTCAACTGCTATATCTGTAACCTCTGCCTGCTTCATATCAAGGTTTGGTGTAGCTTCTATAGTCTTTTTCATTTCGATATGATATCTGTTTTTATCTGCCTGTGCACGGAGAGAATGAACTGCAGGACCTTTTGCAGTATTAAGCATTTTGCTCTGTATGAATGTCTTGTCAATATTCTTTCCCATTTCGCCGCCAAGAGCATCAATCTCCCTTACAAGATGGCCCTTTCCGGTTCCGCCTATAGAAGGGTTGCAAGGCATCATAGCTATGGCCTCAAGATTTATGGAAAACATAAGTGTTTTCTTACCCATCCGTGCCGATGCCAGCGCCGCTTCACAGCCTGCATGACCGGCACCCACCACTATCACATCATATTCACCCATTAAAATATATTCCATTTTTCTTCCTTTTCCACATTATTATTTGCCGAGACAGAACCTGGCAAATACTTCATTTATTATATCTTCGTTTACCGATTCTCCGATAATTTCACCCAGAAGCTCATATGCCCTGTTAATATCAATTTCAAGTAGTTCCAGGGCCTCACCGGATTCTGCCATAAGCCCTGCATCCTTAAGAGCAGAAGATGATTCCTCCAAAAGGTTCTTATGACGGACATTGGTTACCATAAGGTTTTCATTCTGCTTAACTTCTCCTCCATATACAAGTTTTTCAATTTCATCTTCTATGTTGCTTATTCCTTTTTCCCTTGTAACAGCTGCATCAATAAATGCAGCACCCGGAAGTTTCTTTTCAATTTCTCTGCGATTTATCTTTAAATCAAGATCTGTTTTATTTATTATCACGATTACTTTTCTGTCACCGATGTATTCAATGATTTCTCTGTCCTCATCGTCAAGAGGTCTGCTGCTGTCCACCACAAAAATCACAAGATCTGCCTTGTTAAAGGACTCCTTGCTCTTTTCTATGCCGATTTTTTCTATGATATCGTCAGTGTGTCTGATTCCGGCAGTGTCAGTAAGTCTTACAGGTATATTTCTTATGGAGACAGCTTCTTCTATCGTGTCGCGGGTAGTACCCGGAATTTCCGTAACTATAGCTCTGGTTTCCCTTAAAAGAGCATTCATCAGTGAGGATTTGCCTACATTTGGTTTTCCTATAATCGCAATATTAAGTCCCTCTCTGAGTATACGTCCGGTATCTGCCGTTGCAAGCATAGCATCTATTTTGGCCTTAACTGTCGAAATGCCGGAAACAAGGTTTTCATAAGTTATGACTTCAATATCTTCATCAGGGTAATCTATATTAACGGTCACATTGACAAGAATGTCTACAAGTTCTGCTCTTATTTCCTTTATCTTCTGAGAAAAACCTCCCTCCAGCTGGCTTAGTGCAACATCGAAAGTTCTGTCTGTTTTTGCCTTTATCAGATCTATTACAGCTTCTGCCTGGGAAAGATCAAGTCTTCCGTTAAGAAAGGCTCTCTTTGTAAATTCACCGGGCTCCGCCAGACGCGCACCGTTTTTTAATATCAGCTCGAGAATTTTGCGAAGTGAAACGATGCTGCCGTGACACTGAATTTCAACCACATTTTCTGCGGTATAGGAATGAGGTGATTTCATATATACCGCCATGACCTCATCAATTCGCTCACCGGTAAAGTTATCCTTTATAAATCCATAGTACAGTCTGCGATTTTCAAGATCAGAGCAGGGCTTTCCGGAAGCACTGCAAAAAACCTTTTCAAGAATAGAAAAGGCTTTTTCTCCACTCACTCTCACTATGCCTATGCCGCCTTCTCCCATGGCCGTAGCCACGGCAGCAATGGTATCATCATACATATTATTCTCCTGATAAGCATAGCCCGTCACAATGACGGGCTATTAAATAAAGCTACTTTAATTCAATTATAACCCTTCTGTATGGATCTTGACCCTCGCTTCTTGTAGTAACCTGAGGGTGGTTTTGAAGAGTTGCATGAATTACCTTTCTTTCGTAAGGATTCATTGGCTCAAGCTTTACGCTTCTTTTTGTCCTGGCAACTTTACCCGCAAGCCTGAGGGCGAGCTTTTCCAGGGTCTTTTCTCTCTTTGCTCTGTAGTTTTCAGCATCCACAACTACTCTGACATAATTCTGATTATCCTTATTTACAACAAGGCTTGTGAGATACTGAACGGCATCAAGAGTCTGTCCTCTCTTGCCTATAATTGTTCCTGAATCTTTACCCTGAATATCAATGTAAAGTGAATCCGATCCGGTCTTTGCTGTGATATCAAGGGCAAGTCCCATTTCCTTGGTAACTTCCTCAAGGAATTTCAATGCGGGATGATCTTCACAAACAGTCAGCTCTTCATCAGGAATTTTTTCGATTACAGGTGTAATCGGCTCTTTTTCCTTTCGGGTGTGCTTTTTGTTCTGTCTTTCTTTTTTATTTTTAGATACTTCTGTTCTCTCAGTTTTTTCTGTTTTCTCGGCCTTCTCGGCTGCTCTCTTCTCTTCCTTTTCCGGTGCACGTTCTGCTGAAGGTTCAGGTTTAGCAGGTTTTTTCTTTTCAACTCTTACTAATGCCAGTTTTGAACCTATTCCAAAAAAACCGCGGGAAGGCTCCTCAAGAACAGTAACATCAACTTCATCTATGGTAAGTTTAAGATCCGCAAGTGCAAGCTGCACCGCCGTATCTACATCTGTTCCCCATTTCTCAGAAAAATCCATATATTTTTTTCCTCCAATGTATTATGCTCTTGCTTTCTTCCTGGATGCCTTAGCTCTTTTTTCTGCGCTTTGCTTTCTCATCTTGGCAAATCTGATATTGTAAAATATCTGAATAAGCTGGCTGCCGAACCAGTAAATGGCAAGGCCTGCCGGATAGCTTCTTGCCATCCAAAGAATCATGATCGGGAAAAAGTATTTCATAACGCTGGTCATCATCTTTGTCTGCTGAGCAGCAGCTCCTGCTGCGCCCGTATTCTGCGACAGAGATGTTGAAATAAATGTTGCAACGGCCGCAAGAATAGGCAGAATCCACTTATCCGGCTGAGCTAAATCCTGAATCCACAGAAACGGCTCATGAATTGCAAAAAGCATGCTGTCTGAATCAATATATGCCATAGGATTCCTAAGCAAAGCAAAAAGTCCCATGATTACGATCATCTGAACTATCATCGGAAGACAGCCTCCGTACATACTGGCGCCTTCTTCCTTATAAAGCTCTGCGATCTTTTCGTTCATAAGTGCTTTATCCTTGGCATATTTCTGCTGTATTTCCTGCATTTTAGGCTGTACTTCAGTCATCTTTATGGTTGATTTGATAGACTTTGCATACACAGGATAGAGGCAGAGCTTGACGATTACAGTAACTATAATCAAAGCTATACCGTAGTTTCCTATAAGCTCATAAAGCCAGGAAAGCAGAAACCCTAATGGTTTTGCTAATATTCCCATTAATTTCCTCCGTCTATTTTAAAGGGTCATACCCTCCTTCATGCCATGGGTGACACTTTAAAATTCTTTTTATTCCTAAGTAACTACCTTTTAAAAACCCGTATTTTTCCAGAGCCTGGATAAAATACGTGGAACAGGTAGGATAAAACCGGCAGGTAGGCGGAAATAAAGGAGAAATAAACTTCTGATAAAATCTGATGATTAAAATAAGCAGTTTTTTCATTATTTCTTTATAACTCCGGTTCTGTTAAAGGCAGAAATAAGAGAGTTTTCCACCTCATTACATTTTCTGTCGTTAATAGTGTTTCTGGCTATAATAATAAAATCATAACCGCAAGGAAGTTTGTCCTGAATATGCCTGTAACTTTCACGCATAAGTCGTCTGGCTCTGTTTCTCTTTACACTGTTTCCGACTTTTTTACTTGCCAAAAATCCTGTCCTGTTGTAGGGAAGACTGTTTTTACGGTAAAAAAGCACAACAAATCTGTCTCCCACTGATTTTCCTCTATTATATATGGAAGAAAAATCACTCTTTTTTCTTAAAACATTTTTTTTCAGCATGGTTTCTTAAGATTAAGCAGTCAGTTTCTTTCTGCCTCTTGCTCTTCTTCTCTTTAAAACATTTCTGCCGTTCTTAGTGGACATTCTCTTTCTGAAGCCGTGTTCCTTCATTCTCTGTCTCTTTTTTGGCTGATAAGTCATTTTCATAGCGTGAAGTCTCCTTTCTGAATTGTTTTACTGTGCCGATCTAAATTCCAATTGGCACATACGCTCAAGTATTATACTTTAAATTTAAGGGATTGTCAATATTTTGATGGACCTGTATTAACTTTTACCACAAAACGCAGCGTACCACAACACGGCTGCGGCCTCCGACGGTACAGGTGAACAAGGTCAGGTCCCAGTCATCCTCCTCTTTACTCAGCATTTCATTAACAGCCGTAGGCATCAGGGTCTCGCGAACCACTGCCGTATAGGTGAACTTATTTCCGTCAGCATCTGTAAAAATAACATGCTCTCCCTCTTTAAGATATTTAAGATTACCAAAATGTGACGGATAGTTATGTGCCGCCAGTATCATATCATTTTTATAAGCAGAACCGTCATATCTGCAGGGAGCAACCCGCAGATTGCCATAACTCCATTGACTGATAATCGGAAGATTAAGATTCAGAGAGGGTATTTCAAGAGTTCCGATAAAGTCCCTGCCGTCGATAGTCTCCACGGGCATTTCCATATCAGGATTAAGAATGTAATCCGGTATTTCACCTTCCTGAAGGCTATGTTCCCCATTCTTAAGAATCATCTTATCCATTATATTGTCTACGGAACGCTCTCCGCGAAACTGATCATACAAATTAAAACATGTAAGTAAAAGAGCCGCTACGAGGAGCAGCAGCCCGATAATAATAAAAATTGAACCCTTTTTTAATTTCATAGTCCGTACCTCTCCTTTTACCGGATCCTATGGACGACTTTTTCTGCGAAGAAGACCTATGCCAATAAGAGTCAAGCCGGCAGCCGACATAACGGGAACAGGCCACCAGAGCACGCCGGTCTGAGGCAGTTTGGAATTACCTTTGCCGCCTGGCAGATTTCCATTATCGCCGCAGGTGTTTTTTATAACAAAGGATATTCCCTCCTTTGTTATTTCAACTTTATAATCTCCGTCGAATTCCTCAATCACATTCCATTTACAATCCCCGTCAAGTTTTTCCCATGTATGGTTCCAGTTATTGGCCGCATTCAGTTTCACCGTGTCGTAAACGATTCCATCACAAAGAAGCTTCACTGTCACTTCCTTAGGTCTACTCTTTTCGTATCCCTTATCATTCCAGACCTTGATAGCCTTTCGTGAAACATAGTTCGGTGAAGCTGCAATACCGGTTTCTTGTTTGGTATTTGAGGTTACTATATATTCCCAAACGTTTTTTTCACTGTCAAGGGTCGGCAATTTAACCATAAAAGGAGTTGTATCATAATAATATCCGTACTGCTCGTGGTAATGACCCACTACCAGATACAGTCCCTGAGACAAGGTTTCCTGTCCGGCTGCAGGAAATGTGAGCCTGCCGCTGCTGTCCGTACTCCCGGAGCCTGCCGGCTTAATATTTCCTTTTTCGGTTTCAAGAAGTACATATCCCTCCAGGGTTGAGGCGAGTGTCCTCCAGGCTTCATCGTTTTCTCCGAATATGTCTATATTAAAGGATTTAAATTCATCCGTTACTGTCAGTTCTCCGTACTTGTCAGTGGTTGCCACAAGATAAAGATCATAACTTTGACCTGTAATAGGTCCCATATCTGCCTGGCATGAAAGTGTAAGGCTGACAGGGGTGTCGGTATCAATATATCCGGCTGCCTCAGCCGTTCCCGGCTGCACCATGATTACAGACAGAATCATTATCAGAATCATAATTATCATATTCATACGGCTCTTACTGTTTATCACTTTTTTTACCTCCGAGTATATCCTTTGGTTGCTTTTTTCTCTTTTCAGTCGGCAGCATTACTGCAATCATAAGCAAAAGCAGAATCGGTGCTGCCATAACAGGTGCCACGATAAGCGGTTCAATCTGCATGGCGTCTGCCGTGATATATACCGAATTCCAATCCTGTGGGTTATCAACCCGATGTCCGCGCACAAGAAGCCGGTGAGTATTTATCCCGTAAGGCGTACATGTGACCAGAGTACAGTAGTCCTTTCCCTTTTCAATAAGCAACGCATCTGTTTCCTCAGGCTTTACAGTGAGAATCCGGTCAACTTCGTATGTAAGGACTTCGTCAAGAGTTCGTAGCATAAATATATCTCCTTCTTCAAGACGGTCAATACTGCTGAAAAGCTTGGCGCTAGGCAGTCCTCTGTGCCCCGAAATGACACAATGAGTGCTTTCGCCTCCCGTGGGAAGGCTGGACCATTCAATATGGCCTGCAGCAATCTGCAGCGATTCTTCGTCGGTGCCGTGAAAAACAGGCAAGGAACAGCGTATGGACGGAATCTCTACATACCCCATAACCCTCGTTCCTGAAATATTCAACTGTTTTTCATACTCTTCCTTTTGTACATCAGTCAAATAATGAGCATTCTGGTTTTGTGCAAGCTTTAAATTGTATTCATATGCAGCTTCCCATATCTGATCATATTCAGCACTGTTCAAACCGACAACTTTTTCCGAATAATCGGTGATAGCCTGTGTCTGATGGAAGGAATTCCAGTAATTGCTGATGGTGGGATACAGCAGCAAGGACAGACCTGCAAACATAACCAATATTAATAAAAAGGTTGTAAAATTGTTTTTTTTCTTCATGCAGGTTTCTCCTTGCTGCTGCAGCGGGGGAGGTTTTTCTCTCTGGCCACAGCAGATTCAGGTTATTTTTTATTTGTTTTTATTCATACGTCGTCTTGCTGCAAGCAGTACACCTGCGACAATAACAAGAGCCGCACCGGCAATGTAGAATATGGCGGTGCCTGTTCCGCCTGTTTCCGGAAGTTCATATTCGTTGAGCTCATTGACAATATTCAAAACTTCGTTTTCAGAGACAGGTTTAGCGTTTCCATAATCCGGATTACTCTCAATGACACTGCATTTTTGGCAGGTGCCGTTGCTGTCACAGAAAAAGATCCAATGTTTTTCAATGCTTCTATTATACCCCTGTGGTGCCTTGATTTCCTGTATGTAATACGGAGTGTGCTCGTACAGTATGATTCCATTAGTTACATTTGTTGCAAAAGTCAGACTGCCGTTTTCATCCGTAAGGCCGCTGCATATAAGGCCTCCATTTTCGTTATACAAGCCGAATTCCGCACCTGCAAGTTTTTGACCTGTGTCCGCTGCGGTCTTATCAATGGTCACGCTGTAATGTTTCGCCGAAATATTTATATCTGCATAGACTTTTTCTCCGCTGTCGCTGGTTATGGTTTTTCCAAACAGCTCGATAGAAGCGGAATTACTGTATTTTACTCCTTCTGCAGTACCCGGAGGAATAATCAGAGCGGCATCATAGTAAAGAGTATACTTCACATCCTTCGGATTTTTGATTTCAATATCCATGACATGTACCGGGCTTCCCGTTACCTCATCTTTGATTTCTCCGCTGCCGTCATATGATACTGTGAAATCTTCACCATATGAAAGTGTTGCTGTTTTGCCGTCTTTATCTTCAGTTTCTATGACAAGGGAACCGCTAATATAGGCAAGAGTCTCTGTCATAACGTCCTTTATTTTAAGGGGCGAGCCGTCTGACGTGAGCTTCAGTTTAGCCTCGTTGACAGTGATGGTGTACTTCGCGACATATCCATCATAGTCATGTGTCAGTTCCTTTTTGAACAGGCCGGGGATGGCAACGAGAGCCTCAGCGTCGGATATGCCCACATTTTCCCATGAATCGCTGCCTGTTTTCTGCTTCTGGTTAAGTGACACGCTGTTTTGCAGCAGATTACCTGAACCGCCGTATTCTTCAATGACATCAGGATTATCCGTCTCGTAATAAAAAGTAAATACAGCGTCTTCAGGAAGTGTCCAGCAGCGGCAGAAGTCTGTGTCTACCCATTTTCCTTCCGCATTTTTATAGGATTCATGGCTCTGGCATCCATTATTCCATAACTGGCAGGTGCCTTCCGTGCAGTCGCACCTGTGGAAAAAGTCAATCTGCCTGCCGTAGTAAATGCCGTCACCATCATGATCATCTTCCCAGGTACTGTCCCATGCGAAAATATCATCTGCACCGGCATCTGCAAGCTTCGGTACCTTAAATGCTTTTCCGCCATAGGAGACTTCAACGGCCGCCAGATTCATATCGTTGTTAATATATCCTATAGTAGTATTGCCACTGTCCTTAATCCGCATGGTATCCCACAGATACCAGAAATATGCCGCATTTTCTCCTTCCTTCATCCCCGGAATGGTGGCCGTGACCGTCCATATAAAAAATCCGCCATTTTCATTTCCCTGGAAGTAGCCATTCTTAACTATGCCGGCATCAGCCTGGCCGTGCTTAATACCTGCCCATCCATCGTCGTACTGGCCATCAACAGTAACATGATTTGTATAGGAAATTATCCCTACGGCTGCAGTGTCACCCGGTGTGCTGGTATATTTAACCCAATACCACCAGTTCTCACTTTCCAGTTTCAGTTCACCGCAGTAATCACATTTGACAGTTTCCGGTATACGATAAGTCCATCCGGTTTCAGTCCAATCCAAATTAGGATCGCCGGCATAAACCGTCCATGAGTGCCATTTTACTTCATCATGTGTCACGGGATCACGCTGTGACACACCAAAAGTAATCCCACCGGCCATATCCGATTCTGTATAGGTATGGTTTCCTGACGTGACGATATCTGTAATGATATTTCCCGGAATATTAGACTTCTCATTTCCTAAAATTTCAATTGTCCAGTAGATTTTTGATGTATTTGGTCTGCTCTCCGAACCGTCTCCCTGTGAGCCCCATTTGCTAAGCTCCGTTGTCTTTTCATATTCAGGAGACTTCTCAACCACCACGGTGATATTACCGTCAAATTTTATAGGGCTTTCGCCTTCAGAAAACTTTGCTCCCATTGAAGCGGTAATGGTCACATTAGTATAGTTATCGGAATTTTCATTGAAAACAAGGGTAAAAAGGCCGCTGCTGGACACATTCCATGTGCCTATAGCTGTACCATTATCCAAAGTAAAGGTTCCGTTCCCTCCGTTTACCAACACTCCGGCGGGCAAAGAATATTGATAAGTACCGGGAGCAATTCCTTCGGGAAGGCTTATGGTCATATACAGATTATATTCTGTGTCCGGATCTGCCACGTAATTTCCCGACGAATCCTTAGGCAGTTCTTTATTATCTTTGTCCAGCAGAGTAAATGACATACTCCCACTATGGCTTTCAACATAGTCTTTCAAGTCCTGTGAATCCTGATTTGCTGCCGCAAGAATCGGTTCAGCATACACAGCCTTACGATTAATGCTCTGTTGGGAGGCTGTCTCTTCAGCTTCTTTTTTCTTCAAATCTGCCGAAATGGAAAAAATGGGGTTTTCAGAAATGCCGGATGTATTTCCTGTCGCTTCATCCTCCGGGCTGCTGCTCAGAGTAATGGCAGGCAGAATCAGAGCGTATGCAGTGCAAAGAGCCACAATCAGTGCCAGGCACAGAATGACCCCTCGACGGAGTTTTTCTTTATGATGCGCACTTGTATATACATTTATCTGTTTTTGCACATCATTTCTCATTTGTGGCTCTCCTTTCCTCTCTTTTCATTTACTGACGGTTACCGCTATAAAATGGGATTAATAATGTTATTTGTTTTTATTCATACGTCTTCTTGTTACAAGCAGCACTCCTGCGGCAATAACAAGAACCGCGCCTGCTATGTAGAATATTGTGGTGCCTATGCCCCCTGTGGAAGGAAGAAGTGTTCCCGACTTGTTTTCTATCGGCTGATCCTTCTGATACTGTCCGTCTGCTGTGGAAGTAGCAGTGCATGAAACAATCTGACCGTCTGTTCCATAGGTTGCTGTAATTGTAATCTCAACATCTGTTTTAAGAAGGTTGTATCCTGCAGGAGCTTCTGTTTCGTGAAGGTAGTATGTACCGGA